>DASXDE010000035.1:0-9788 GCA_036490825.1 Gaiellaceae bacterium | reverse complement strand
ACCTTCGCCTACATCCGAACCGGCCTCCTGCTCGGCCAGCTCCTGTTCGAGCACGACATCCCCGACTGGGACGGCTCGGAGAGCTGGGTCGACGCGCTGCTGCGCGACCCCGCGCACCGGGCCGCGATCGAGCGCGAGGTGCGGGCGGTCGCGGAGGAGATCGCCTCCGATCCGCGGTACGCCGACGACCAGCCGCTCGCGCCGGACGACGCCGCGCGCGACCGCTTCCGCGCCTTCGCGCGGGAGCACCTCGGCTAGAGGCCTGATGTGAAACCGGCACGGTGCCGGATGACGCCGCAGACGCGGCGCAGGATCGCCACGTCCGGCCGCGACCGGTAGCGCTGCTACCGGCCCGCGACCGGCCGCGACGCCCTGCTTGGCCTGCGACGCCCCCGACCGCGCGCCAATCTCACATCAAGCCTCTAGCTGCCCGCCTAGCTGCTCGTCTTGCTGCCGTTCCCCTGGTAGACGAATCCGTTCCCGCTGCCGAACAGCTTGCGGGCGAGTAGCCGCCGCACGGCGGGGCCGGTGATCGGGTTGAGGAGGATGCCGAGTGCGATGCCGGCCAGCAGGAGCAGGCCGTTCCACGCCGCGCGCGCCGGCTCGGGCGATCCGCGCCGCACCGACTTGACGCGGTCGGCCGCGCTCCGGAGCTCGTCGATCGCGTTGCGCAGCTCGTCCTGGAGGTCCTTGTCCCCGGCCAGCCTCGAGGCTGCGTCCGAGACCTTGCGACGCGACGCGAGCTGGTCGTACACCGCGCGGGCCGAGCCGTAGGCGTTGCGCACGTTGTCACGCAGCTCCTTGTCGCGGAGTGCGCGCTCGACGTAGGGGCGGGCGCTCGAGGCCGCGTCGGCGACCTTCTCCTTCGTGTTGATCATCTCCGGCCGGTCCTTTCCTCGTGGGTGGGATGAGTGCTTTCTATCTTTTCGCAGTCGCGGGTCGCACGCGACCGTTCGCCCGAGACCCGTTCGAGCCGAACGCGGCGCCGAAGACCTCGTCGATCGAGTCCACGAGGACGAAGCTGAGGGCGTCGCGCGTCTCGGGTGGAAGCTCGTCGAGGTCGTGCTCGTTCTCGCGCGGCAGGATGACCCGGCCGAGGCCCGCGCGCTGTGCGGCGAGCACCTTGTCGCGCACGCCGCCGATCGGCAGCACCTGACCGGTCAGCGTGATCTCGCCGGTCATCGCGACGTCGTCGGCGACCGGCGTCTCGCGCACGAGCGAGGCGATCGCCGTCGCCATCGCGATCCCGGCGGACGGCCCATCCTTCGGCACCGCCCCGGCCGGCACGTGCACGTGGACGTCGTGGCGGGAGAACCACCGCTCGTCGAGCTCCAGCTCCTCCGTGTGGGAACGCACCCACGACAGGGCCGCCTGCGCCGACTCCTGCATGACCTCGCCCAGCTGCCCGGTCACCGTGAGCTTGCCGCGGCCCGGGTACGCCTGCGCCTCGATGTAGAGCACGTCGCCGCCGACCGGCGTGTACGCGAGCCCAGTCGCGACGCCCGGATCCGCGGTGCGCCGCCGCGTCTCGCCCGAGAAGCGCCGCGGGCCGAGCCACTCGCGCGCGAGCTTCTCGGTGACGCGGATCCGCTCCTCGCTGCCGCGCGCCACCTGCACAGCCGCCTTCCGGCAGAGATCGCCGATCCGCCGCTCGAGCCCGCGTACGCCGGCTTCGCGCGTGTACTCGCGCGCGAGCAACCGCAGCACGCGCTCGCCGATCGTGATCTGGCGCGCCTCGAGCCCGTGGTCCGCGACCTGGCGTGGCACGAGGTAGCGCTTCGCGATCCCGAGCTTCTCCTCCTCGGTGTAGCCGGAGAGCTGGATCACGTCCATCCGGTCGAGCAGCGCCGGCGGGATCGTGTCGACCGTGTTGGCGGTGCAGATGAAGAGCGTCTTCGAGAGGTCGAACGGCAGATCGAGGTAGTGGTCGCGGAAGGTGCAGTTCTGCGCCGGATCGAGCACCTCGAGCATCGCGCTCGCCGGGTCGCCGCGCACGTCGGCGCCCATCTTGTCGATCTCGTCGATCAGCACCACCGGGTTCATCGACTCCGCGTCGCGGAGCGCGCGGATGATCGAGCCGGGCATCGCGCCGATGTAGGTGCGCCGGTGGCCGCGGATCTCCGCCTCGTCGCGGACGCCGCCGACCGAGAGCCGTGCGAACTTCCGGCCGAGGGTGCGGGCGATGGACTGCCCGAGGGACGTCTTGCCGACGCCGGGCGGGCCGACGAAGCAGAGGATCTGGCCGGCGGGATCCTGCTTCAACTTCGAAACGGCTAGGTGCTCGACGATCCGCTCCTTCACCTTGTCCAGGTCGTAGTGGTCCTCGTCGAGGATCTGGCGGGCGCGGTCGAGGTCGAGGACGTCGGGCGTCGTCACGCTCCACGGCAGTGTCGCGAGCCAGTCGAGATACGAGCGGATCACGCCGTACTCGGCCGCCGCCGCCGGCAGCCGCTCGAGCCGGGCCAGCTCGCGGTCGGCCGCTTTGCGTGCCTCCTCCGGCAGGTCGAGCTCGTCGAGCCGCTCGCGGAGCTCGTTCGCGTCTGCCTGCTCGGGATCGCCCTCGCCGAGCTCCTCCTGGATCGCCTTCATCTGCTGGCGGAGGAAGAACTCGCGCTGCCCCTTCTCGAGCTCCGACTGCACCTGCGACTGGATCTTCGTGCCGAGCTCGAACACCTCGAGCTCGCGGTTGAGGATCTTCGAGACCGCGCGCAGCCGCTCCTCGGTGTCGGCGAGCTCGAGGATGAGCTGCTTCTCCTCGGTCTTGAGGCGGAGGGTGGACGCGACGAGGTTGCAGAGGCTGCTCGCGTCCTCGAGGTTCGCGGCGGCGATCTGCAGCTCCTCGGGCAGGTACGGCGCGAGCCCGATGATGCGCCCGAAAAGACCCTGCGCGTTGCGGGTCAGCGCCTCGACCTCCGGGCTCGCCTCCTCTTCGTCCGGGACGATGGAGAAGCGCGCGACGAGGTACGGGTCGTCCGTGACGGGCTCCTCGAGCCGGATCCGGCACAGCCCCTGGACGAGGATCCGCAGCGTCCCGTCGGGGACGCGGATCATCTTGTGGACGACCGCACCCGTTCCAACCTCGTACAGGTCGTCCCAGACCGGCGCCTCGACCTCGGGGTCGCGCACCGTGACGAGCGCGAGCAAGCGCTCCCCGCCCACCACGTCGTCGACCAGCCGGATCGAGCGCTCCTGCCCGATCGCCAGCGGCGTCATCGAGTCGGGGACGACGACCGTGTCCTTGAGCGGCAGCACGGGCAGCTCGGGCGGGAGCTCGTCGATTCCGGCCGGCGGCGGCTCGGAGAGCTCGGTCTCGTTCATCACGTGGTGAGCGGCACCTCGAGCCGCAGGATTCCCGCCTCGTACGTCGCGATCGCCGCCTCGGTGTCCACGTCCTCGCCAAGCTCGATCAGCCGCTCGAAGGCGCCGTATTCGATCTCGACCTGGTGGTAGCGAGCGCCGGGCGGATGAGGCCGCTCGCGCACGCCGGAGACGACGAGCGCGGTGCCTGAGGCCACGATCCGCACGGCGGCGGGATCGACGCCCGGCAGCTCGAGAAGGAGGTGCAGCGCCGGCGGGTCGTCGGTGCGATAGCAGTCGCACTGCGGCTGGAACCCGCGCCGCGGGCCGGAGAAGCGCGCGACGTCCCAGAGCTCACGGCGCCCGGTCATGGGGCGGAAGTACCCTCCGCGGCGCGGTGGCAAGCATCGGCCGGAGTGCGGGCTAGAGCATCTCTGCCCGCCTGAGCAGCGATTCTGCGAGCCGGCGCGAGGCCCCGTCCACGAGCTCGCCCTCGAAGCGGGCCGCGCCTTCGGCCGCCTCGAGGATCCGTTTCGCCCGCTCGATCTCCGCCGGCGACGGCGTGAAGACGAAGTTGACGGGCTCGATCTGGCTCGGGTGAATCACCCACTTGCCGTCGTAACCGTGTTCCACCGCCCGCCGCGCCGAGAGGACGAGGCCGAGGTCGTCGCCGAGCCGTGCGTGCGGCCCGTCCACCACCTGCAACCCGAACGCGCGCGCCGCCGCGACCACCCGTGCGAGGGCGTGGTCGGAGACGCCGGCGCCGATCGTCAGCACCGGGACGCCGAGCGAGGCGGCGAGATCGGCCGGGCCGAAGACGAGCGCCTCGAGCCCGTGTCCCGCGGCCGCGATCCGCTCGGCCTCGACGAGCCCTCGCGCCGTCTCGATCTGCGCCTCGAGCCCGGTTCCGGCCGGCAGCAGCTCGGCGGCTGCGGACACGTCCTCGGGGGACTCGACCTTGGGGAGCACGACGACGTCGGGCCGCGCCTCTGCCGCTGCGCGGAGATCGTCCTCCCACCACTGCGTCGAGCGTCCGTTGATGCGGAGCGCCGTCGTCCGGCCCAGCGATCCGCGGCCCAGGGTGGCGACGGCCAGCTCGCGCGCCTGCTCCTTGTCCTCGGCTGCGACCGCGTCCTCGAGGTCGGCGATCACCTCGTCGGCGCCGAGGGAGGGCGCCTTCGCGAGCATGCGCTCGCTCGAGGCGGGGACGCTCAGGCACGTGCGGCGGGCGCGCGCGGGCACCCGGCAACGCTACTAGCGGCGGGCCGTCGCGGGACGCCGGCGCTCGCGCCGGGGATGGCGCTTTCGCCCTTCGGGCCGCGGCCACTCGAGGGTCAAGGACCCGCCGGTCTGTAGCGCACGCCAGCGCGATGCGAGCTCGTCGAGCTTCCGCTGGAGCTCGGGTGGGAGCGTCCTCGCGCGCCAGTCCCGGTCGAGCTGCGAGGCGAGCTCTTCGGAGCGCCGGCCGTCCGGGAGCTTGGTCCGCTTGATCCGCTCGCGCCGCCACATCTTCGCCACGAGCTCCCTGTCCACCGGCATGAAGATCCGGGCGTTGCCGCCTGCTGCGAGGTCGCCGAAGATGCCGCCGTCGAGGCCGAACTCCGCTTCGGCGACGAAGTGCAGGAGATCGTGGGGCAACTGGTCGTCGTAGCCGATCGATCCGCACCACAGGTCCGGCGCGCGATCTCTCTCGACGTGGACGCTGTACCGGCGCGCTCCCCGCTTCGTGAAGGTCACCTTCATCCCGCCGGCTCGGCTCGCGGCGCCGGCGTCGCGATCACCTCGTCGCTGCGGCTCGCCCGCGCGAGGAGCGCCGCCGCGGGCCCGAGCGCGGTCGCGCCCGCGAGGAGGGCGGCCCGAATCCCCCAGACGTTCCCGATCGCGCCGAGGACGGGGCCACCGGCCGTCTGCCCGATCGCGTCCGCCTGGCCGCTGATCGAGAACACGGTGGCGCGGACGCTCGAGTCGGTGATCTGCTCGTTGAGCCAGATCGTGTAGAGCGGGCCCGCCAGGTCGCGCGCGAGGAAGACGCCGAGCAGCGCGGCGACGGCCGCCCACGCCGACCAGGCGACCGCGAACAGGACCATCGCTGCCAGCTCGAAGACGACGCAGCCGAGGAGCGCGGCGGAGATCGTCTCGGACCCGTCGCGCTCGAACCGGCGGATCAGGAAGGTGGTGCCGACGAAGCCGCCGATCATGGCGACGAGCCAGAAGGCGCCGAACCAGACCACCGGGCTCAGATGCCCGACGGCGGGGAGGCCGACGTCGCGGAGGAAGTGCGCCTCCTTCAAGCGGTCGAAGCCTTCGCTCGACATGCCGGCGAAGCCCCCGACTCCGACGAGGAGCACGATCACCGGGGCGGCTCGCGCATACCGGGCTCCGGCCGCGGCGGTCGTTCGCATCTCGCGGAAGGGCGAGTGGCGCTCCTCGCGCGGGCGGCGCCGGAAGCCGTGCTCCTCCATGAGCACGATGCAGGCGAGGCCGCAGGCGATCGTGGCGGCGCCGCCGAGCACGACGCCCCAGCGGAGCGAGGAGACGCCGACGGCGACCTGGAGCGCGAGGCCCACGACCGCTCCCGCCTGGCCGAAGCGGGCTCCGCGGAGGAAGATCCGCCCGGCGCGCTCCGCGCCCGCCTCGTCTGCGAGCCACGCCTCCTCGGCGCCGCTCGTGAACGTGTACGAGATCCCCCACAGCGCCCAGAGCGCGATCACGACCCAGGGCGTGGAGACGAAGCCGACGGCGACCCATGCCGCTCCCATCCCCAGGTAACCGACGATCAGCGAGAGCCTGCGGCTGTACGTGTCCGCGACGACTCCCGTCGGCACCTCGAAGAGGAAGACCGCCCCTTCCATCGCCGTCCCCATGAGGACGAGCTGCAACGGCGAGAGGTGCAGCGTCCGGACGAGGTACACCGCCATCACGACCCACGTCGGCATTCGCAGCCCGAAGGAGAGGCCGTAGTAGAGCGTCTCCGCGGACGGGCGCCTCACGGCTTTCCCCAGACCGAGACGTGCTTCGTGCTCTCTGCGGTGAACGGCGAGCGGTCCCAGTCCGCCCAGCGCTCGCGGAGCGTGAGCCCTGCGAGCCGCGCCATCAGGTCGAGCTCGGCGGGCCAGACGGCGCGGAACTCGCCGGCGCCGCGTTCCCAGTGCCCGTCGCGCGGCTCGAAGTGGTGCGAGACGAGCCGTTGTGTGTCGGCGTCGTACTCGTCGACGCCGACGTGGGTGTCGCTCAGCTCGAAGACGGTCCAGGGCCCGTGCGGAGGGAGACCGACCTCGACCACGAAGGCGCCGCCGGCGGCGAGGTGCGCGGCTGCATTGGCGAAGCTCGCGACCTGGGCCTCCTGCGTCGTCTGGTTGTTGATCCCGTTGAACACGAGGTAGACGAGGGAGAACGCTCCGTCCACGCGAGTCGTGGCGTAGTCGCCGATCTCGACCTCGATCCCGCTCGTCTTCGTACGCAGCTGCTCGACCATCGCGGGCGAGTAGTCGATGCCCGCGACCCGCACGGCGCGAGCCGCGAGCGGCACGGCGATCCGGCCGGTGCCGATCGCCAGCTCGAGCGCTCCACCCGCCGCCAGCGGCTCGAGGAAGTCGACGGTCGCCTCGATCGCCGCCTGCTCGAAGTACGAGCCCGTCGACTCGTCGTAGCGCGCGCCGGCGTCCTCGGCGAACCAGCCCTTCACAGTGGCAGTCCCCGCCGCACGCTGATCGCGATGTCGCGCGTGACGTAGCCGAGGCGCTCGTTGACCGCCCGCATGTTCTCGTTGCCGGTCTGCGTCCAGGTGTAGATCTCGCGGACGCCGTGCTCCGCCGCCCAGGCGATCGTGTGCTCCTTGAGGGCGCGCGCGAGGCCGCGGCCGCGCCGGTCGCGGCGCACCGTCGTGAGTGCGTTCTCGGCGCGCTCCGGCCGGTCGTCGTCGCGCGCGAGCCCGGCCATGCCGACGATCTCGTCGCCCGCCAGGGCGGCGAAGGTCGCCTCGGGCCAGTTCAGCCACTCGGTCTCCCATTGCTCGGGCGTGATCTCGATCTTGCGCGGGGTCGGCATGTCCTCGAACGCCTCGAGGGCGAGCTCGTGGTAGAGCCGTCGCAGCAGCTCCGGGCGTTCCGCGACCGAGATCACCTCGATGCCGTCGGGGAAAGCCGGCCACGGCTCTCCGGCCGCGACCGTGCGGACCTGCTCGACCTGGCGGCCGGTCTCGGCGAAGCCGAAGCGGTGCGCAAAGGCGAGCGAGCCCGCATCGTCGACGAGGGATCCCACCTCGTCGTAGCCGCACGCCTCGGAATATGACGTGAGCCGCCGCAGCAAGGCGGTCCCCACCCCCTGCCGGCGGTGCGCGGGCAGCACGCGCGGAGTCACCGAGCCGCCACCGGCGTCGCTCTTCGCCGCGCTGCCCGAGCCGGCGAGCTCGCCGTCGCGATAGGCGAGCAGGAAGTAGCCGCCGCCCGAGCGCAGCTCTGCGACCGACGAGGCCCGCTCGTTCGGCAGCAGCGCCTGGCGCACGCTGCGCCAGAGTTCGAGCTCGCCGTCCGACTCCGCGACGCGCAGCTCGATCATCCCGACCGCTTCAGCTTTCCGTGCCGCTTCGCGTGCCGCTCGCCGATCCGGAAGACGACGAGCCCGATCGGCGTCGCCAGGGCCGCGATGATCAGCAGCGGCCAGACGTCGGCCCAGGCGAGGCCCGCTCCGTGGACGATCGAATTGCGATCCCCGCGCAGCGCGTACGTCGCAGGCGAGACCTTCGCGATCCACTGCATCCACTCGGGCATGACGCTGACCGGGTAGTAGACGCCCGAGACGACGAGCATCACGCCCTGGCAGACGAACCCGAGCTGCGCGCCCTTCTCCGGCGAGATCAGCGGCAGCACCGAGGTCATGATCCCGACCCCGATGAAGGAGAGCGACGCGAGAGCGAGCAGCGCGAGCGCGGCGCCGTAGTTCGCCTGCGGCGCATGGATGCCGATGAACGCGGCGACCGCGAAGAAGAGGATCGTGGCCCGGATCAGGCCGTAGAGCACTGCGAAGGCGCCCTGCCCGAACAGGTGCACGAGCCGCGACAGCGGCGCCATGAACGTGTACTCGATCGTCCCCTCCCAGCGCTCCCACGCGACTGTCTCGGTCATGAACTCGAAGATGATCCCGAGGAAGGCCCAGATCGTCGCGCCGACGAGCAGGATCGTCGCCAGCGTGTTCTCACGGGTCGGCGACAGGTGCTCGGCGCGCGCGATGAAGACGATCGTGAGCGTGTTCGCGATCGTCCAGACCATGAAGGCGAGATCCCAGAGGAAGTAGCGCTTCGTGAGGTAGACGTTCCGCTCGACGATCCCGTACAGGCCGACGAGCTGGTTGCGCATCTCCACCGCGCGTCTTCCCGCTGCGACCCCGGCAAAGCCGGGGTCTGCGCTCCTGGGCGGCTCCGTCGAGCCTACGCCGCTACTCATGCGAACACCTCCCGGTACTCGTCGTCCTCGTCCTGGCCGCCCTCGTTCTCGAACTCGCGGCCGGTCGCGGCGAAGAACGCCTGCTCCAGCGTCTCGACGCCGAAGCGCCGCTTGACGTCCTCGACCGGCTCGAGGAACAGCAGCCGTCCGCGGTCGAGGATCCCGACCCGTTCGGCGAGCGCTTCCGCCTCGGCCATGTCGTGGGTGCACAGCAGGATCGTCGCGTCGTGCTCGGCCCGCACCCGGCGGATGAACTCCTGTACCTCGAGCTTCGAGCGCGGGTCGAGCCCGGTCGTCGGCTCGTCGAGCAGGAGCAGGACCGGCGAGGTCAGGAGCGCCCGCGCGAGGGCGACCTTCTGCTGCATGCCGCGAGACAGGTGCTCCATCGACTCGCCGCGCCGCTCGGGCGGGAAGCCGACCTGGGCGAGGATCTCGGGGACGCCTTCGCGCGTCTGGCTCGGCGTCATCCCGTAGAAGCGCGCCGCGTACGAGAGGTTCTCGGCGGCCGACATCTTCTTGAAGAAGCTCGCCTCGACCGAGACGCGGTTCACGAGCTTGCGGATGATGCGTGTGTCGTTGAAGGCGTCGTGGCCGAAGATGCGGGCCTCGCCGCCGTCGTCGATCAGCAGGGTCGAGAGCAGGCGGACGAGCGTCGACTTGCCGGACCCGTTCTGGCCCAGGATCGCGACGCACTCGCCGCGCGCGATCGTGAACGTGACGTCCTTGAGTGCGGGCATGCGGCGCTTGCGCGTGAAGCGACCGGCGCGGCGATCACGCCTGCGGAACTCCTTGCGGAGGTTCTTCACCTCGACCGCCGGTACACCCGGACGGACGGACGTCGTTACTGGTTTTGGTGCTGCAAACGTAGACATGGTGCTCCTTCGGAAACGAAAAAGGGGAACGGAGAACTGGGAGGGCTCGCGCGAGGGCGGCGGGCGGACCTAACGTCCGCGTGGCCGGGCGAGCTTCCTGTTCATCACGTTCAGCAACATGGCCGCCGAACGATACGCGTCCTTACACACGGCGTCAAATCAATCTTGCGGCGTGACG
>DASXDE010000034.1:0-10755 GCA_036490825.1 Gaiellaceae bacterium | reverse complement strand
GACCGAGGCGGGCCTTCGGCTCTACCGCGGCGCGCAACGGCTCCTCGCGCTCGAGCAGCAGCTGCTCGAGGAGCTCGGCGAGGAGGCGGAAGGGGAGCTGAGCGGGAGGCTCGAGATCGGCGCCTCTACCGGGCCGGGGGGCAGCGTTTTGCCCGTCCTGCTCGGCGAGTTCCAGCGGCTCCACCCGGAAGTGCATGTCGCGCTCACCGTTTCCGACACGCACACCGTCGTCGAGCAGGTCGGGCGACGCGAGCTCGAGCTCGGGGTCGTCGGCGTCGCGAGCCGCCAGCGTGGTGTCTCCTTCGAGCCGTTCTATCGGGACGAGGTCGTCCTCGCCGTACCGGCCGGTCACAAGCGCGGCGGGAAGACCATGACGCTCGAAGAGCTGAAGGCGGAGCCGCTCGTCCTGATGCAGGAGGGGGCCGGCATCCGCCAGATGATCGACGACGAACTGCGCGAGCTCGGCGTACGGCTGCGCGACCTGAACGTGAAGCTGGAGCTCGGGCTGCAGGAATCGGCGCGCGGGGCGGTGCTCGGCGGCTTCGGCGCGACGTTCATCTCGCGCATCGCGATCGAGGGAGATCTCGCCGCCGGGGCGCTCGCGGTGGCGCGCGTCGAAGGGCTCGAGCCGGCCAGGGAGGTCCAGCTCGTCCGTGCGAGCGGCCGCGCCGAGACGCGCGTCGCGCAGGAGTTCGTCGCCTACGCGCGCGAGCGCGTGGCGTGATCGTCCGCTGGGGGCTCGACGCGCTTGCAGAAGCGTGCGCCGAGGCCGGAGTCTCGTCGCCGCTCCACGTCGCCGGCCCGCGCTGGGACTCGCTGGAGCTGTCCGTTCAGCCCGTCGCGCGGTGGAGCGAGATCCCGTCGGATCGCATCTCCGATGCCGTCGCCGCCACAGGCGAAGCGGACGGAGTGCTCGTGGTCGGCGGTGGAAGCGCGATCGACCTCGGCAAGGCGATCTCCGCGGCGACCGGTCTGCCGCTCGTGTCTGTGCCGACGACGTACGCCGGGGCCGAGTGGACGAGCTACTTCGGCGTGCGGGATCCGGAGCGTCGGATGCGGGGCGGCGGGGGAGGCGCTCACCCGACGGCGATCGTCTACGAGCCGCAGCTGACGCTCGAGCTGCCGCCGGAGACCACTGTGGGGACCTCGATGAACGCGCTGGCCCACTGCGCCGAGGCGCTCTACGTCCGGGAACACAACCCGGCCGCCGACGAGCAGGCGCTGGCGGGCGCGCGGCTCGTTTCCGAGTGGCTGCCCCGCGTCGTCGCCGCCCCGGCCGACCTCGAGGCGCGAACCGAGCTGCTCCGCGGCGCGTGTCACGGCGGCGCCGCACTCGCCGGTTCGATGCTGGCTCTCGGCCACGCGATGGCGCAGGCGATCGGCGGCCGCTACGGGCTCCCGCACGGGACGCTGAACGGCATCTGCCTCCCGGCGGCGCTCCGCTTCAACGCCGCCTTCGCTCCCGGCGCGGTCGCGCGCTTCGGCGAGGCGGTAGGGGCGCCCGTTGACGCCGCCGGCCGCGTCGAGACACTGGCAGCGCTCGCGGGGCCGACGCGGCTCTCCGAGCTCGGCGTGCCGGAGACGGATCTACCGAGCCTCGCCGCCGACGCCGCGCAGCGCGGAGGCAACCTCGCGAACCCGAAGCCGGCGAGCGCGGACGAGATCGAGCAGCTCCTACGCGCGGTTTTCTAGAGCCACGAACGAGAGGATCGTGACGCCCAGGTCGTCGGGCGAATACCTGCGGAATCGCTCTGCGAGCGGCAGCGCTTCGAGCTCCGCACGTCCGCGCTCGCTCGGCCCCGACGGGTTCTCCGCCACGAGCTCGAGACCGGCTTCGCGGACGAGGCGCAGGTACTCCGGAGCGCGCAGGCGGTTCTGGAAGTGGAGCGGCGAGTTGGCGAGCGCCCACGCCCGATCTGAGTAGCGGAGGAAGTTGTAGCGCGAGAGGCTCGGATCGAAATACGAGTAGTGGTCCTGCAGGTCGATGCGGCAGCTGAGGGCGCCACCCGGCCGCAAGAGCCGCCTGCACTCGGCGAAGATCGCTGCGAGGTCGGCGGCGGGGATGTGCTCGCACGTGTCGGTGCTCGACACGAAGTCCACCGAGCCCGCCGGCAGACCCGTCGCCCGCGCGTCGCACGGCGCGAGGTAGCGGATCCCGAAGCGCGACTCCAGCTCGGCGAGCGACACGACCGGGCCGCCCGGGTCGCGCACACTGCGCCCCGCAGCCTCCTCGAGCTCCGGCAGGAGCCGGCCGAAGGCGGCGATCGTCTCGTTCACCAGCTCGAGCCGGGCGCTCGGCCGGATGTCCACCACGACCTGGCCGCCGACTCCGAGCAGCCCGTACGCGAGCGGGATCGCGAGGTCCCAGCCGGCGCCGAACTCGAAAAACGTCGCGTCGGCCGCGGGCCCTCCCGCGCCGTGCTCCTCGTACACGGCGAGATGGTTCGCCGCCCGCGTGAACTTCTGCCGCAACGCCACGTCCCCGAGCGGGAACGAGTGGAGCACGCGCCGCTGGAAGACGTAGTTGAGCCGCTCGCCCTGTGGCAGCATGCCGAGCGCCCGCTGCAGGGCCGCCTTCGCGAGCCAGCGCATGCCGCGGAGGATAGTGGGCGAGCCTGATAAGCGATTACTATTCCAACGATTAGGTACTGTGGCGACGATCGCCGGTGACTACCCTTCGAAGGAGCGCGATGCCGGGCTTTGAGGACGGATTCCTGGGACTACCCGCGCGGCCCGGCGAGCCGCGGGACTCCGGGCTCACCCACGTCATCGACAAGGGTCTGGGCCCGCGTGCCTGGCAGGACGTGCTCGAGACGAGCGGGGACTACATCTCGATCGTCAAGCTCGGCTGGGGCACCGCTGCGGTGACGAAGAACCTGCGCGCCAAGCTCGACGTGCTCCGCGACAAGCCGGTCGTGGTCGGCGGCACCTTCTTCGAGGTCGTGTACGTGAAGGGAAAGCTCGAGGAGTACAAGTCCTGGCTGAACGGTCTCGGCCTGACGCACGTCGAGATCAGCGACGGCACCGTCGACATCCCGCGCGAGCGCAAGCTCGAGCTGATCGCGGAGTTCGCGCGCGACTTCACCGTCCTCTCCGAGGTCGGCTCGAAGGACTCGAGCGTCGAGTACAGCTCGGGCGAGTGGTCGGATTGGCTCCGCGAGGAGCTCGACGCCGGGGCGTGGAAGGTGATCACCGAGGCGCGCGAAGGCGGCACCGCGGGCATCTTCGACTCGTCAGGCGGCATGCGCACCGAGCTCATCGGCGAGATCGCCGAGGCCGTCGGGATCGAGAACGTCGTCTTCGAGGCGCCCACCAAGGCGGCGCAGGCGTGGTTCATCAAGCGTTTCGGCCCGAACGTCAACCTCGGCAACATTCCGCCCGACGAGGTGATCCCGCTCGAGACCCTACGCCTCGGGCTGCGCGGCGACACGTTGAAGGAGGTGCTGCTCGGTGGCGAGCCTGCAGCTGCCGGCTGACGTCGAGACCTGGCCCGCGCAGCGGGTCGTCGAGCTCGCGCTTGCCGAGTTCCCCGGCCGCGTCGCGCTCGCCTGCTCCTTCCAGAAAGAGGAGACGGTGCTGCTCGACATGCTCTTCGGGCTCGAGCCGAAAGCCCGCGTCTTCGCGATCGACACGCATTACCTCTTCCCGGACACCTACGAGCTCTGGCGCGAGCTCGAGCGCCGTTACGGGACGACGATCGAGCGGTTCGAGGGAGCGCCGGTCGACGACCGGCTCTGGGACACGAATCCCGACCTCTACCTCGCGATCGCCAAGCTCGAGCCGCTCAACCGGGCGCTGCTCGACCTCGACTGCTGGATCACGGGGATCCGGCGCGACCAGTCGCCGACGCGGGCGGACGCACCGAAGCTCGCCTGGGACGAGCAGCACGAGCTCTGGAAGGCGAACCCGCTCGCCGACTGGACGGACGAAGACTGCTGGACCTACATCAGGGAGCGCGACTTGCCCTACAACAGGCTGCACGACCAGGGGTACGAGTCGATCGGCGACACGCACTCGACCCAGCCGGGCAAGGGACGGGAAGGTCGCTGGGCCGGAACCGAGCGCACCGAGTGCGGGATCCATACGTGAGCGGCTTCGTCCTCTGGTTCACGGGCCTGTCCGGCGCCGGCAAGACGACGATCGCGAACATCGTCGAGCCCGAGCTGGAGCGGCGCGGCTTCGTCGTCGAGCACCTCGACGGCGACATTGTCCGCACCCACCTCTCGAAGGGGCTCGGCTTCTCGAAGGAGGACCGCGATACGAACATCGCCCGCATCGGCTGGGTCGCGTCGCGCCTCGCGCGCGCCGGCGCGGTCGTGATCGTCTCTGCGATCTCGCCGTACGAGGAGATGCGGCGCCACGCGCGCTCCCTCGTCGAGCAGCATGCGCCGTTCATCGAGATCTACGTCGCGACGTCGCTCGAGGAGTGCGCGCGCCGCGACCCGAAGGGTCTCTACGCGGCCGCCTTCGCCGGCGAGATCGAGGACTTCACCGGCGTCTCGGCGCCGTACGAGGAGCCGCTCCACGCGGAGCTGCGGCTGGAGACGATCGGCCGTACACCGCCCGAGTCGGCGATCACGGTGATCGACCGCCTCGAGGAGCTCAACCTCCTGCCCGTGAGGATGGAGTCAGAGGTCGAATGAGCACCTCGCGGGCGCTGCCGACCGTGACGCACCTCGACGAGCTCGAGTCCGAGGCCGTCCACATCTTCCGCGAGGTCGCGGCGGAGCTCGAGCGCCCGGTGCTGCTCTTCTCCGGCGGCAAGGACTCGATCGTCCTGCTGCGGCTCGCCGAGAAGGCCTTCCGGCCGGGCAAGTTCCCATTCCCGATCATGCACATCGATACCGGCCACAACTTCCCCGAGGCGATCGAGTTCCGCGACCGGCGCGTGGCCGAGCTCGGCGAGCGGCTCGTCGTCGCGTCGGTGCAGGACTCGATCGACAAGGGCCGCGTGGTCGAGGAGACGGGCCCGCGCGCCTCGCGCAACCGGCTGCAGACGACGACGCTGCTCGACGCGATCGAGGAGCACGCCTTCGACGCCGCCATCGGCGGCGCCCGCCGCGACGAGGAGCGCAGTCGCGCGAAGGAGCGGATCTTCTCCTTCCGCGACGACTTCGGCCAGTGGAACCCGCGCGCGCAGCGGCCCGAGCTGTGGAACCTCTACAACGCGCGCGTGCGCAAGGGCGAGCACGTGCGTGTCTTCCCGATCTCGAACTGGACCGAGCTCGACGTCTGGCAGTACGTCGCGCGGGAGCAGCTCGAGCTGCCGCCGATCTACTTCGCGCACGAGCGCGAGGTCTTCCGGCGCGACGGGATGCTCTACGCCGCCTCTCCCTTCGTCGAGCGCGTCGAGGGCGAGGACCCGTTCGTCACCTCGGTCCGCTTCCGCACGGTCGGCGACATGACGTGCACAGGCGGCGTCGAGTCGCGCGCGGCCACGATCGAGGAGGTCGTGGAGGAGATCGCCGCGACGCGCGTCACCGAGCGCGGCGAGACGCGCGCCGACGACCGTTTCAGCGAGGCGGCGATGGAGGACAGGAAGCGCGTTGGCTACTTCTGAGCAAGCCCAAAGGACCGAGCTCCTCCGCCTCGTCACGTGCGGCTCGGTCGACGACGGCAAGTCCACCCTGATCGGGCGGCTGCTCTTCGACACGAAGCAGATCTTCGTCGACCAGCTCGAGCACATCGAGGACGTCTCCCGCCGCCGCGGCAACGAGTACGTCGACCTCGCGCTTCTGACGGACGGCCTGCGCGCCGAGCGCGAGCAGGGAATCACGATCGACGTCGCGTACCGCTCCTTCGTCACGCCCAGGCGTCGCTTCCAGCTCGCCGACGCACCCGGCCATGTGCAGTACACGCGCAACATGGTGACGGGGGCCTCGACGGCCGAGCTCGGGATCGTGCTCGTGGACGCGCGCGAGGGCGTCGTGGAGCAGACCCGCCGCCACGCCTACATCCTCTCGATCCTCCGCGTGCCGCACGCCGTGGTCGCCGTCAACAAGATGGACCTCGTCGACTGGTCGCAGCAGCGGTTCGACGAGATCGCCGCGGAGCTCGACGGACTCGGTCTGCCGGATCTCTGCGTGATCCCGATCTCGGCGCTGCAGGGCGACAACGTCGTCGAGCGCTCCGAGCACATGCCCTGGTACGACGGCCCGCCCCTGCTCGAGCATCTCGAGGGCGTGGAGATCTCCTCCGACCGCGACCTCGACAGCCGGCGCTTCCCGGTGCAGTGGGTGATCCGGCCGCAGTCCGGCGAGCACCACGACTACCGCGGCTACGGCGGCCAGGTCGCCGGCGGCGTGTGGAGCGAGGGAGACGAGGTCGTCGTCCTACCCGGCGGCGCGAGGACGCAGGTGGAGGCGGTGGAGACGATCGACGGCCCGCTCGAGACCGCGATCCCGCCGATGTCCGTCACGATCCGGCTCGCCGACGACCTCGACGTGTCGCGCGGCGACATGCTCGCCGATCCGGCCGACCCGCCCACCATCGCCCGCGAGCTCGAGGCCCGCGTCTGCTGGATGAGCGAGCGCCCGCTCGAGCCGCGGGCGCGGCTCGCGGTCAAGCAGACGTCGCGCTCCGTGCGGGCGGTCGCGGACGAGCTCGTCTCGCGCATCGACGTGCACACGCTCGAGGACGTCCCCTCGCCGGAGCGGCTCGGGCTGAACGAGATCGGCGTCCTGCACCTCCGGCTCTCCGAGCCGCTGTGCGTCGACCCATACGCGGAAAACCGCACGACCGGCTGCTTCGTTCTGATCGACGAGACGACGAACGAGACCGTCGGCGCCGGGCTCGTGCTCAGCGCCTCGTGACCTGGCAGTTCACGCTCACGGGCCTGTTCCTCGGCCTGATCGTCGGCCTGACGGGCGTCGGCGGAGGCTCGCTGATGACGCCGATCCTGATCATCCTCTTCGGCTTCAAGCCGACGTTCGCCGTCGGCACCGACATCTTCCACGGCGCGATCTTCAAGACGTTCGGGGCGTGGCGGCACCGGCGCCTCGGCACGGTGCACGGCCACCTCACTTTCTGGCTGTTCGCCGGCTCGGGGCCGTTCGCGATCGCCGGGGTCGCCCTCTCCTACGTGCTGCGGAACCAGATCGGCAACGCCCAGACGATCCTGGGCTACGCGATCGGCGCCGCGCTCATCGGCGGCGGCGGCGGCTTCCTCGCCAAGTCGTTCGTGAAGCGGGGCGTCCAGCCGAGCGAGCGGCCCTTCATCATGAGCCGCCGCGACCGGGTGATCGCGGTCGCGACCGGCGCGGTCTTCGGCTTCGTCGTCGGCCTCACCTCGGTCGGAAGCGGCACGTACTTCGGACTGATGATGGTGCTCGTCTACCCGCTCACGATGCCGCGGATCGTCGGCACGGACATCTTCCACGCCGCCGCGCTCCTCTGGGTCGCGGGGATCGGGCACCTCATCGTCGGCGACGTCGACCTGCACGCGACCGCGTGGCTCCTCACGGGCTCGGTGCCGGGGATCCTCATCTCGAGCCGCTACACCGTGAAGGTCCCGGACCTCACGATTCGGGGCGGCCTCGGCGGGATCCTCATCATCAGCGGGCTCAAGCTGCTCAACGTGCCGGAGGCGAACTGGGTCCTCGGCGGCGGGCTCGCGGTGCTCGGCATCGTCCTCGCGGTCTACACCGCGTCGGTGATGAGGAACGAGCCGGGCATCACGCCCGAGCGCGCCTGACCTCTTCAACTTCGTTAACGACAGGCCCGTAGAATCAGCGGGCTTTGCAGCGGGTTCTCACGTCCGTCACGCTCCTGGGCCTGCTCGTGGCCACCGCTGCCGCCTTCGCGATCACCGAGCACCTGAAGCTGATCAAGAGCCCGGTCTACGGGACGCTCGTCTCGAAGGAGCTCTCGCCCACATGCGGCTGCCGGGAGCGCCGGGCGACGATCCAGATCAGGCTGCGGCATCGGGACTCCGTCACCGTGACGATCCTCGACGGCGGGAACCACAAGGTTGCGACGGTCGCCTCGCAGGTCCGGGTGCCGCCGCGCCGTCACTTCCCCTTCGTCTGGGACGGGCGCGACCAGACGGGAGCCCAGGCGCCGGACGGCGTCTACTACGCCGAGGTCCACCTCGCGAACGCGCACCGCACGATCGTCCTGCCGAACCGGATCGTCCTCGACACGCAGACGCCGAAGGTGCTCTCGGCGAGCGCCGCGAAGCCCGTGCTCTTCGCCGGGCCGGGGCGCTCGGTCACGATCCGCTACGCCCTGAGCGAGCAGGCGAACGCCGTCGTCTATCTCCACGGCAGGCAGATCATCCGCGGCCGCCCGACCCGGCTGCGCTATCGGGTCAAGTGGTCGGGGACGCTCGACGGCCGGCCGCTTCGCGCAGGCAGCTACGTCCTCTCGGTGGGCGCGCGCGACGCCGCCGGCAACGAGACTCCGGCCGCCGGGCGTAAGGACGTCACGGTCGCGCTCCGGTACATCGAGGTGGAGCCCGGTCGGCTCACGGTGCGGGCCGGCGGGCATCTCGCGGTGCGCGTCCAGACGGCCTCGTCGCGATACACGTGGCACCTGGGTCGGCGACACGGCGCCCGCCGTGGGCACCGGCTGAACCTGACCGCGCCCACCACGCCGGGCACGTACCGGCTCACGGTCGCCGAGCACGGGCACTTCGCGACGGCTCGCGTGCGGGTGCGCGCGAAGTGATCGGGCTCGCGGAGATCGCCGGCCCGATCGCCTGCATCGGCCTCGCCGTCCTGCTCGTCGCGCGCACGCGCCGGAACCGGATCGCCGGTCTCGGCTACGCCGGAGTCGGCACGATCCTGCTCGTCGCCTCCCTCTCGCCGGCGAGCGTGTGGGAGCTCGTGGCCGCGATCGCCGGAGCGATCGTGCTCGGCCCGCTCCTCGCCTGGGTCTTCCGCCGGGAGCCGTGGCTGGTCGCGTACGGCGCCCTCGCCTTCGTCCCGCTCCGCGTCCACTTCGCGCACCACCAGCTGCTAGTGCCGCTCTACGCGGTCGCGCTCGGCGCCGCCGGGCTCCTGCTCTGGCAGCTCGTCGAGGGTGACGAGCGGACGCGTGAGCTCGGCATCGCGTCGTGGCCGCTCGCGCTGTACCTCGTCTGGATCGGGCTCTCGCTCGAGTGGAGCGTCGACGTCCACACCGCGGCGATCGACCTGCTCGCCTTCTACATCCCGTTCGCCATCCTCGCGCTCTCGATCGCGCGCCTGCCGTGGCAGCAGTCGCGCGTCCGGCTCCTCTACGCCGAGCTCGTGGCGATGGCGCTCGTCTTCGTCGCAGTCGGCCTCTACCAGTACGAGACGCGCAACATCGTCCAGAACCTGAAGCTGAAGACGATCAACGCGTACGCGGCCTTCTTCCGTGTCAACTCGGTCTTCTTCGACCCCTCGATCTACGGGCGCTTCCTCGTGATCGCGATCATCCCGACGGTCGTTCTGATCGTTCGCGGGCGCCTCGGCAGGCTCGGGATCGCCGCGCTCGCCTTCGTCGCCGTCGCGTGGGTCGGCCTGCTGATCTCGTTCTCGCAGTCGAGCTTCGCCGCGCTCCTGGTCGCGGTGTTCCTCGCCGCCGCGGTGGTGTGGCGCTGGAAGTCGCTGCTCGCGCTCGCGGCGGCGGTCGTCGTGCTGGGCGGGATCGTCGCGACCCAGCCGAAGCTGATGCACGCGTTGCGTCACCACACGACGTCGGGGCTCAACAGCGCGACGCACGGCCGGGCGAGCCTGATCGCGAACGGGATCCGGATCGCGAAGGCGCATCCGGCGATCGGCGTCGGCCTCGGCGGGTTCGAGCACGCCTACTCGAAGCGAACACACCGCACGCCGCGGAAGAGCGCCTCGCACAACACGGTGGTGACGGTCGCGGCGGAGCAGGGTGGCGTCGGGCTCGTCATCTACCTCTGGCTCGTCGCCGCGCTGCTCCTCGCCGCCTACCGGCGGATCGAGCATCCCGTGTTCGGGCGGCTCGCCCTGGCCGCGGGGCTCGGCCTCGTGGCGATCTTCGTCCACTCGCTCGCCTACAACGACTTCTTCGAGGATCCGACCACCTGGGGGCTGATCGGCCTGATCGCGCTCGCGGCGCCGGTCCGGGTGCGGGCGCGACCGCCGCGACCCGCGGAGGAGGCCGCCGACGAGCCCGTGCCTGAGATGATCGCCCGATGATCGAGCAGTGGCGGAAGGCGCTCGTGCTCGCGCCGCACACCGACGACGGCGAGTTCGGGTGCGGCGGGACGATGGCGCGCCTCGTGGACGCCGGCTGCGACGTCCGCTACGTCGCCTTCTCGATCGCGACCCGCTCATTGCCGCCGGGCTTCCCGCCCGACACGCTCGCGCGAGAGGTCGCGGAGGCGACCGCCGAGCTCGGGATCCCCGAGGGGTCGCTGACGGTGCACGACTTCGACGTCCGCACCTTCCCGGAGCGGCGGCAGGACATCCTCGAGCTGCTCGTCGCGCTGTGGGAGGAGTGGGAGCCGGACGTCGTCTTCCAGCCGAGCCTCCACGACGTCCACCAGGACCACCGCACCGTCGCCGAGGAGGGTCTGCGCGCTTTCAAGCGCACCACGATCCTCGGCTACGAGATCCCATGGAACAACTTCGACTTCGAGTACCAGTGGTACGTCGCGCTCGAGCAGGGGCACGTGGAGCGGAAGGTCGCCGCGCTCGAGAAGTACGCCTCCCAGCAGCACAGGCGCTACGCGAACGCGGAGTACGTCCGCAACCTCGCCCGCATGCACGGGGTGAACGTGAACCGCGAGTACGCCGAGGTGTTCCAGGTTTACCG
>DASXDE010000033.1:0-12051 GCA_036490825.1 Gaiellaceae bacterium | reverse complement strand
CGTACGACCCGGGCTGGGTCTGTCCGCTGGCCCCGCCCGCGAACCGGCTCCCCGTCGCGGTGAGCGCGGGGGAGCGGCACGTCTCGTGAGCGAGCTCGACGAGCTCCGCCGCGAGATCTCGGAGCTCGACCGGCAGCTGCTCGAGCTCGTGAACCGCCGGCTCGAGCTCGTCGCGTCGGTTCGCGACTTCAAGGACGCCGCGGGCGAGCGGTGGATCGATCCCGAGCGCGAGGCCGAGCTGTTGCAGGCGTTGGTCGTCGCGAACCCCGGCCCGCTCTCAGAGCGAGGCGTCACGTCGATCTTCTCGGCCGTGCTCGACGTGCTGAAGCAGGAGGTGGCGGCCGACCGGCGGGCGCCGGCGGTCACGGCCGAGCGGCCGCGCGCCGTCGAACGTCTTGCCGTCGTCGGCACCGGCCTCGTGGGGACATCGGTCGCGCTCGCCGCCGGCCGCGCGGGCACGCGCTGCCGGGGCTTCGACACCGATCCCGGCGTGCTCGGGCGCGCTGCCGCGCGCGGAGGCCTCCAACCGGCGCCGTCGCTCTCCGAGGCGGTCGCGGACGCGGAGCTCGTCGTCGTCGCCGTCCCGGTCGGCGTCGCTCCCGCCG
This sequence comes from Gaiellaceae bacterium, assembly GCA_036490825.1. Taxonomy (GTDB): domain Bacteria; phylum Actinomycetota; class Thermoleophilia; order Gaiellales; family Gaiellaceae; genus Palsa-739. Next base: position 11,446 of record DASXDE010000033.1, on the reverse strand, counting down.
TCGTGCAGGAGGCGCTCGACGCCGCGGGTCCCGGCGTCGTGGTCACGGACGTGGCCTCGACGAAGCGCCCGCTCGCGTCGCTCGCCGATCCGCGCTTCGTGCCGGGCCATCCCGTCGCGGGCGGCTCCACGGGCGGTCCCGGCCGCGCCGCGGCGGACCTCTTCGACGCGGCGACATGGTTCCTCACCCCGACCGAGACGTCGTCGCCCGAGAGCGTCGCGACCGTCGAGCGGTTCGTCGCCTCGCTCGGCGCGCGCGCCGTACGCACGAACGCGGAGGCGCACGACCGCCTGCTTGCGCTGACGAGCCACCTCCCCCACGCACTCGCGAACGTGCTGATGCTCCGCGTCGCGGAGGCGGCCGCCGTGGACGAGGCGCCGCTCGCGTTCGCGGGCGCCTCGCTACGAGAGATGACGCGGCTGGCCGGCGCGAACGCCGCCGTCTGGAGCGACATCTTCCTCGGCAACGCCGACGAGATCGCGGCGGCGCTGGCCGGTCTCCGCGCGTCGCTCGACGAGCTCGAGCAAGCGCTGCGCGCGGGCAACCGCGAACGGATCGAAGAGACGATCGCCGCGGCCGCGGCCGCCCGCGAGCGGCTGGAGTCGTTCGCCTATCGCACCGCACCCGCGCAGCTCAACCGGATCCGCGTCCGCATCCCCGACCGGCCGGGCGTGCTGGCGCGGATCACGCAGATCCTCGGCGCGGCCCAGATCAACCTCGAGGACTTCGAGATGCGGCACGTCTCACCGGAGTACGGCGGCGTGCTCGTGATCCTCGTCGCGGGCGCCGACAACGCCGCCCGCGCCCGCGAGCTACTCCGCCGGGAGGGCTACTCCGCCGCCTAGAGGGCGGCCACTCCCTCTTCCGCCTCGGTCACGCAGCGGTCGAACTCGGCGAAGGCGAGGGCCCACGTCTGCGGGTCGCGGAGGTCGACGCCGAGTGGCTCGAGGAGGTCTTGCGGCGAGCGCGAGGCGCCGCTCGCGAGGAACTCGAGGTACGCCGGCGTGAAGCGCTGCGGATCCTCGCGGTAGCGAGCGAGGAGCGAGAACGCGACGAGGTGCGCGAAGGCGTAGGCGTACGTGTAGAAGCGGACGTGGATGAAGTGCGGGATGTACGACCAGCCGAGGCGGTAGCCCTCGGGCAGCTCGAGCGAGTCGCCGTAGTAGGCCTCGTTCTCCTCGATCCACATCTCCGCGAGCCGATCGCGGTTCAGCGCCTTCCCCTCACCCCGAGCGCCGTAGGCCCGGACCTCGAACCGCGCCATCATCGTCTGCCGGAAGATCGACGCCATCGCGCCCTCGGCGCGGTCGGCGAGGAGCATCACGCGCGTCGCCGGATCCTCCTCCTGCTCGATCAGCCGCTCGACCGCGAGCAGCTGCGCGAAGGTGGAGGGCACCTCGGCGATCGCGAGGCCCGTGTGGTACGAGCGGTACGTCTGCCGCTCGAGGGCGAGCGCCCCGTGGACCGCGTGACCGAACTCGTGTGCGAGCGTGACGACGTCGCGCAGCTGGTCGGTGTAGTTGAGCAGGACGTACGGGAGGACGGTCTTCGAGATCGAGCTGCAGTACGCCCCGCCGACCTTGCCGGGTCGTGGCTCCGCGTCCACGTGCCCGCGGTCGAGGCAGGTGCGGAAGATCTCGCCGAGGCGCGGAGCGAAGGAGCGCAGCGAGTCGTCGACCATCCCGACCGCCTCCAGCCACTCGACGCGGCGGTCGCTGCCGACCGGCGCGTACTGGTCGGCGAGCTGGAGCCGGTCGAGCCCGAGCACCTCGGCTTTGCGGACGAACCAGCGGCGGCCGAGCGGGTAGTGCTCCTCGACGGCGACCATCATCGCCTCGACGACTCCCCGGTCGAGCTCGTTGCGCTGGTTCGTCGGCCACATCGTGTCGGGGATCCCGCGCAGCCTGTCCAGCGACAACCGGTCGCCGACGAGCGCGTCGTAGCAGGCCGCCTGCACGTCCGCGACGCTTTCGAGCGCTCCGTAGAGGACGTCGAGAGCCGCGACCCGCAGCTCACGGTCCGGATGGTGGACGTAGGAGAGCAGGCGGTCGATCGTGTGCGGCTCCGGCCCGTCGCCCCCGTCGAACTCCACGGTCAGCGTTGCCAGCTCACGGCCGTGCAGCGACTCCCAGGCCGAGATCGCCGGGCGGCGTGCGTTGAGCGCCTGCTCCTCTCCCTCGGCCAGGACGTAGGGCTTCTCCTCACGCGCCACCCGCAGCCGGTGCGCGTAGGGCTCGAGCTCGGCCGCCGCGAGCAGCGCGTTCGCCTCGGCGTCGTCGAGCGCGAGCCACTCGAGCTCGACGAAGAGGAGGAGGCTCTCGAGATCGGCGGCGCGGTCGCGGGCCAGCGTCACCAGGTCGTTCGTCTCCGGATCCGCCGCCTCGGTGTGCTCGCGGGCCGTCGCGTAGAAGTGGACGCGGGAGATGTCCTGCGTCAGCTCGTCGAGCTCGTCGAGCAGGTCGCGTAGACCCTCGGGTCCGGCGGACCCGACCGTGCCGCGCCGCCGCTCCGCGAAATCGCGGGCGCGCGACATTAGCTCGTCCCAGTCCAGGCGGGCCCGTTCCGCGTCCGGCTCGAGATCGGTCAGATCCCAGCGAATCCCGCTCGCGCTGAGGGAGCTGCTGACAGCCACGGCCGGAGAGCGTATCTCGCCCTCGACGCCGCTGCCATACTTGAAAGCGGTGTCCCGTCGGCTGCAGTGGATCGTCCTGGGGATCGCGCTCGCCCTCGGCATCGGCGCCGGCGCCGCGATCTCGATCGTCCGCTCCTCCGGCGCGCCGGCGAGCCCGGTGTCGTTCGGGAGCCGCCAGATCGTGAATCCGATGCTCGATCCGGGCGCACCGCTCAAAGGAGCCGCCCCGGGCTTCACGCTGACCGACCAGTTCGGCAAGCGCGTCTCGCTGCGCTCGCAGCGCGGCAAGGTCGTCGTCCTCGCGTTCAACGACCCGGAGTGCACGACCATCTGTCCGCTCACGACGACCGCGCTGCTGCACGCGAAGGCGCTGCTCGGACCGGCGGCCTCGCAGGTCGAGCTGCTCGGCATCGGGGCCAACCCCGAAGCGACGGAGGTCAAGTGGGTCCGGGCGTACTCGCAGGCGCACGGGATGATGCACAAGTGGCGCTTTCTGACGGGCTCGCTCCCCGAGCTCGAGCGCGTCTGGCGCGCCTACGGCATCGAGGCGGCAGTCGTGAAGGGCCTCATCGACCACACTCCGGCGACGTACGTGATCGACTCGCGCGGGCGCTTCTCCCGGCTCTACCTGACGCAGATGACCTACTCGAGCGTCGACCAGCTCGGGTACGAGCTGGCGAAGAGCATCGCCGCGCTCCTCCCCGGACGCCCGCGCCTGCACGGCACGCAGTCGCTGTCGGCAATCAGCCTGCTCGGCCCCGGCAAGCACGTGACGCTGCCGCGTTCCGGCGGGGGCGCCAACGTCCGGCTAGGCCCCGGCTCGGGCCCGCACCTCATGCTGTTCTTCGACACCTGGGCCTCCGAGGTCACCAACCTCAGCGGGGACATCGAGGCGCTCGACCGGTACCAGGCGAGGGCGGCTCGCGACGGGCTGCCACCCCTCGTCGCCGTAGACGAGGGAGGCGTCGAGCGGTCGCCGGAGGCACTGCCGCAGTTCCTGCACAGCCTGCCGAAGCCGCTCTCGTTCCCGGTCGCCGTCGACGAGAACGGACGCGTCGCGGACGGCTACCGCGTGCAGGACTCCCCGTGGCTCACGCTCGTCTCCGGCTCGGGCCGCTTCCTCTTCTACGAGGACCTCGCTGTGAAGGGCTGGCCGACGCTGCCGCAGCTCCTCACGAAGGTGCACGCCGCGCTCGCGCGGGCGAAGACGCAGTCCTGACCCTGCGCCACGCGACGGCGGCCACGACGCTTGCGACCGCGACCACGTACAGGAGGCGGAGCCAGCCGGCGCCCGCATCCGTGCCGGCCCCGATCCCGTGCGCGGTGGCGGCCGCCCAGACGGCGAACGTGAGGTAGTGGATCCGCCGCCAGCGCGTGTGGCCGAGCCGCTTCCGGAGCAGGTTCGAGAGCCCGACCGCGGCGAGGAGCTCCAGGGCGACCGTGCCGAGCGCGACCCAGAAGGGCCGGTACGCAGAGGCGCCCGGCAGGACCACCGCGACGAGCGAGGTGTGGACGTAGCGGTCGAGCAGCAGCGCGTAGACGTGGAGGACGACGAACGCGCCCGTCAGGAGCGCGACGAAGCGGTGGACGTCCGTGACCGCGAAGGCCGGCCAGCGCGGCAGCCGCGCACGGCCCGCGAGCAGGACGCCGAGCAGCACGCCGCCCGTGAGCAGCGCATAGGCGACCACGCCGGCGGCGCGCGCGGCGTCCCACTCCACCGCGTTCACGACGTGTGGCTCGCGACAGAAGGGCTCCCGCCCGACGACGGCGCGAGGGAGCCGCCGCTGCCGAGCGTGGAGCCCTGCCGGACCGAGGAGGAAGAGCTCCCCGTGGAGTGCGACACGGTGCGAGTCGACGACGTGCCGGTCGCGGGGTGCCCCTGCCGGGCGAGGCCGAAGGCGGCGGCGAAGCCGGCCGCGGCGGTGAGGGCGACCGCCCGCTTCGCAGCGTTCGCGCGCCTGCGTCCCGCTTCGACTCTCGTCCGTCCCGGCATGTCTCCATCAAGCCGCACGATCTTGAGACAGCGCTGAGAGGGAGCGGGGAACGCTGTAAGGAGTTCTTGAAGGCCCCACCCGAATGGGTGATACGAGGCATTCCCGGATGTGGTCCACTGCCGGTCACGCCGAAAGCGAGCGGCCGCACCTTTCTGCGACGGCCGCGCCCATCGACGGGAGCTCTCGATTCCTCTGCGGCCGATCCGCCTCCTCATACTGCTGCTCGCCATCGCCCTTGCGCTCGTGCTGGCGCTGGTGCGGCCGCTGCAGGGACGGGCTGTCCGCCCGGCGAAGCGGCCGAAGGCCCACCACGTGAAGCTCTTGCCGCCGGTGTTCATGCCGCCGGTGCTGCGCCGGCGCCCGACCGCGCTCTCCCCGGCCGAGGAAGGCAGGCAGTTCGGCCGGCGCGTCGTCTCGTACGCCCGGCACTTCCTCGGCGTGCACTACAGCTGGGGCGGCACGACTCCGCGCAGCGGCTTCGACTGCTCGGGGCTCGTCCGCTTCGTCTACGGCCACTTCGGGATCGGGCTCCCGCACTCGAGCTTCGGCGACCTGATGCGCGGTCACCGCGTCGCGCGCCGGTGGCTACGGCCCGGCGACCTCGTCTTTTTCTACGGCGCCAGCCACGTCGGTATCTACGTCGGCCGCGGCCGCTTCATCGACGCACCGCACAGCGGATCCGTCGTCCGGATCTCGACGATGAACGACTACGGCTACTACGGCGCGCGCCGGTTCCGCAGCTAGCGCTGCGCAGGCCTACTTCATCTTTTCGGCCATGGCGGTGAGGAGCTTCCACGCGATCTCCGAGTTCGTCTCGACGAGCGGGCGGAAGTCCCACGGCGTCATGCCGTAGCAGACCATGTCGGTGCGGGCCGTGAGCGTGGCGGTGCGCGGCGACTCGTTGATGAGCGCGATCTCGCCGAAGTAGTCGCCAGGGCCGACCGTCCAGGGCTTCGTCTCGCCCGCGACGCTCACCTCGGCTTCGCCCTCCTCGACGACGAAGAAGCCGACGCCGCCGGATCCTTCCTTCGTCACCACGTCGCCCGCGCTGTAGCGGCGCTCCCGCATGCTGCTCGCGATCGCCTCGAGCTCCTTGTTGTCGAGGCCCGCGAAGAGGGGCACTTTCTTCAGCGTCTCGACCGGGACGGTGGCCACGGCGCAGTTATACACAGCTGCGCTTCTCCGTGCGAGCACGGGGCGGTTGCAGCGAGGATAGGCGGATGCACGTCCACGTCGTCGGCTGCTCGCCCGCCTGGCCCAACCCGGGCGGCGCCCAGTCCGGCTATCTCGTCGAGGAGGACGGCCGGCGCCTCCTGCTCGACTGCGGCCCCGGCGTGCTGCCCCGCCTGCGCCGGTTCGAGCCGTGGCCGCGCGTGGACGCGATCGTGATCACCCACTTCCACCTCGACCACTGGGGCGACGTCGTCCCGTGGGCGTTCGGCGGCCTCTTCGGCGCCGGCCGGGAGGTGGAGCCGCCCGAGCTGTGGCTCCCCCATGGCGGCCGCGAGACGCTGCGCGGGCTCGATCCGGTCCTGTACGCGAACGCCATCCTCGAGCTCTTCCCGGTGCACGAATACGAGGAGGAGACGCCCTTCGTCGCCGCCGGCTTCGACGTCGTCGCGTATCGCATGCTCCACTACGCGCTCGAGAGCTACGGGCTGCGCGTGATGGACGGGGACCGGACGCTCGCGTACAGCGCCGACTCGGCGCCGTGCGACGGGCTCGTCGAGCTCGCGCGCGACGCCGACCTCTTCCTTTGCGAGGCGACTCTGGCGCAGCCCGAGCAGGGCATCCGCGGCCACCTCACAGCCGACGAGGCACTCGACGCGCACGCCTCGGCGGGCGCCAGGAGGTTCGTTGTCATCCACCGCCCGGACGAGCTCCCGCTCCCCGACGGCATCGAGCGCGCGTACGACGGGCTCGAGCTAGACGTCTAGACGATTGATTCCAAAGTGGCGTGCTTGTCGGGGGCGTCACTGTCAATCGTCTAGGCGAAAAGCCCGCTCGCCGAGCAGCCGGTGGCCCTCGATCGACGGGTGGTCGCCGTCGTCGGTCAGCCCCTTCCCCAGGCGGCGCGGCTCGGCCGGGTCGGCGAGCGTGTCGTGGAACGGGAGGAGCGTCGCGCCCGCGGTCCGGGCGAGCTCGCGGATCAGGACGTTGAGGCGCTCGATGTCGGTCGCCGCCCGCCCGTCCCCGTTGTTCCACGGGAGCACGTCGGCGACGGCGAGCCGGAGCCCGGCCGCGCGCCCGCGGGCCAGCATCGCCTCCAGGCTCCCGACGGCTTCCTCGATCGGGCGCCGTTGCACGACGTCGTTGATCCCGCCCTGGACGACGAGGACGTGTGCGCCGGGCAGGACGAGGTCGAGCCGGCGGGCGATCTGGTCGGTGCGCTCGCCGTAGACCGCCGTCGTGCGGAACTCGAGCCGGGGGTCGGCCTCGGAGGCCCACCACTGCCACTGGCTCCGCTCGTCCGGCGCCCCGATCCCGGCGCGAACTGCCGGGTCGGGATCCCAGAGCGGCGAGCCCGCCGAGATCGAGTCGCCCGCGACCGCGACGACCGCCTCGGGCATCGCCTAGTGCGTGCGCGGCTCGAGCTCGACGACGAGCTCGCAGTCGAGCGCGTCGGCGATGCGGAGCAGCGTGTCGATCCGGGGCGGGCGACCGCCTCGCTCGAGCCGGGCGATCGCGGACTGCGTCGTGCCGCAAAGCTCCGCGAGCTCGCGCTGGGAGAGGCCCTTCGCCGCGCGCTGCTCGGCGACGCGCTCGGCGATCTGGGCGAAGAACCAGCCGCGGTCGCCCGCGACGATCCGCTCGTGGAGCCGCTCGACCGGCCCCTTCTCCTCGACGCGTGATTTCGCGGCCATCGCCGTAATGCTATGCCCGGACCGCGTCGGGCACCACGAGGCGCACCGGATCGCCGACGCGCACGCGCCCCGGCACCGCGACGTCGCAGTAGACGCCGAACGGCAGCGGCTCGGTCACGCCCTCCCGGCGGTAGCCGGCGAGGAGCTTGAGCGTGTCGAGGTCGGAGACCGCGGTGTCCGGATCGCACGTCGTGACCGCGCAGCGGCCGACGTCGCCGAGCGGGACGATCACCGCCTCGCCGATCGCGACCTCGCGTCCGAGCCAGCTGTCCTCCTCGTGCGCCGCGACGCCGTCGATCTCGAACAGCATCCGGAAGCGTCGGCCGTCGACGGGATCCGCTGCACCGGCCTCCTGCCGGAGACGCTCGAGCGAGCCACGCGAGATCACCGACGCCCAGCCGCCGCGGTCGTTACCGCGGTCCTGCGCGCCGGCTTCCGACCAGAGCAGGGTCAGCGGCTCGCCCACGAGCTCGGAAAGAGCCTCCTGCCAGGGTCCGGGCACGGCCCGCGAGGGATGAGGCGTCCCGTACAGCTCGGCCGCGAACGGCTCGCCCGGCTCGACCTCGCCCTCGACGACCGACCCGTCCGGGAACCTGAGCGCGAGCCTGCGCGAGGCCTCGTCCCAGTCGGGGTGCACGCGCATGAGCTCGGGACCGCTCTTCCCGTTGAAGAGCCGCCGGTTCGCGTCGACGAGCCAGAAGCGGCGGTCGCCCGCGACGCCGGCGCGCCCGAGCTCGACCTCGTCGGGATTGACGACGTGCAGGGACTTCACGGGCGCGATGGAGATGCGTTCGACCAGGCCCTCCATGCCGCCAACCTATCTACTGAGGCGGCTCGCGCACCTCCACGACTTCTCCGCCGCGCCGGACGCCGCCGCCGTCGAGCTCGAAGATCCAGAAGTTGCGGCCCGTCACGTGCACGGCGACGTTGTAGACCGGGATGTCGCCGATGCAGCCCTCGAACGCGCCCGCGTGGGCGTGTCCGTGCAGGACGAGGTCGGCGCCGTTCTCGGCGATCGGGGTCGCGAGCCGCTCGGAGCCGAGGTACGTCTGGATGCCGGGCGGCTCGCCTTCGAGCGTGTCGACGACCGGCGCGTAGTGGAGAAGCACGATCCGCAGGTCGCAGTGGACGATCGCCTGCAAGCCGTGCGCGATCGCCTCCGCCTCGGCCGACGTCTCCGCGTACACCCGCCGCAGCAGCGGCTCCCCGAAGTCGGGCAGCGCCGAGCCGGGGAAGCCGCCGACGAAGCCCTTCGTCCCCACGATGCCGAGCTCGAGCTCCTCCACCTCGCACGTCGCGCACTCGCGATCGAGGAGGCGAACGCCGGCGTCGCCCAGTACCTCCTCGAGCTCGTCGATGCGCTGGGCGTGGTGGTCGTGGTTGCCGAGCACGGCGAAGATCGGTACGTCGAGCAGCCGGCACGCCGCGGCGAGCACCTCGGCCTGCTCCGGCTCGCCGCTCGTCGTCAGGTCGCCGGCGAGCAGGACGACGTCCGCCTCCCCGGCGAGATCGGCAAACGCGCGCTCGACGCGCTGGGCACTCACGTCCGAGGCGTGGATGTCGGCGGCTGCGGCGATCCTCACCACCGCTGCCTCATGTTGCGCGATCGGGCAAAACGGAAACGACCCGGCGATGCCCGAGCCCACCTTCGAAGAGATGCTGGATGCGATGAAGGTTGCCGCCGGCGGCCTGCAGCGGCACGAGATCCCGTTCGTGCTGGCGGGCGGGCTCGCGGCCTGGGCGCGCGGCGGGCCGAAGAGCGAGCACGACGTGGACTTCATCGTCAAGCCCGAGGACGCCGACGCCGCGCTCGACGCGATGGCGGAGGCGGGCCTGCGCACCGAGCGCCCGCCCGAGGGCTGGCTCTACAAGGCCTGGCACGAGAACGGCACACTCGTCGACATCATCTTCGCGCCGTCCGGGGGCCCGATCACCGACGAGACGATCGAGCGGGCGCCGATGCTCGAGGTGGCGGCGCTCCGCGTGCACGTATTCACGCTCGAGGACGTGATGACGACGAAGCTGCTCGCGCTCACGGAGCAGGAGCCGAACTTCGGTCAGCTCCTGAGCTACGCGCGCGCGCTGCGCGAGCAGATCGACTGGGACGAGGTGCGCGCCCGCAGCGAGGCCTCCCCGTTCGCCCGCGCCTTCTTCACGCTCGTCGAAGGGCTCGGGATCGTCGAGCCGGCCCGCGAGCTAGAAGAAGAACGACGACCACGCTGACCACCAGTCGTCGCCGCGGACGACGAGCGAGGTCGCACCGGTCACCTCCACGCCCTTGCGGTTGGCGTACTCCTGCAGTCGGTCCGGCGTGGTGAACTCGATCGCGATCTCGCACGGCCGACCGGGGTCGTAGGGCGCGACCGCCGAGAGGTCGGACAACGCCTTCTTCGCGCCCTCCTCGATCCGCTCGCGCGCCTCGCGCGGCGTCTTCATCCGCGCGCTGAAGCGGCCGATCCCCTCCTTCACCTCGACCGTCGTCAGCCCGTCGCCCAGCAGCCCCCGCCCCTCGCGGCAGACCGCGCGGTCGCCGGTCACGAGCACGACCGGCACTCCCCAGTGGCCGCAGATCGCGGCGTTGATCCCGGTCTCTCCCACGAGCGTGCCGTTGAAGCGGAGGTTGTGCCACGCCTGCCCCGAGACGGTGTGGGAGAGCACGCCGTCGGCCGTGCCCGCCATCGCGTGCATGCCGACGAGCAGCGCGGCGTCGCACCCGGCCTCGAGGAATCCCGTGTACTCCGTCCACTCCTGCTGCACGACGTACTCGCAGGCGGGATCGAGGAGCTCGGGGAGGAGCGAGTTGAAGCTGTACTCGCCGCCGGCGCCGTGGTTGTCCATGACGACGATCTCGGTCGCGCCGGCCGCCTTCGCCCCGCGCACCGCCGCGTTGATCTCCTCGGTGTAGAGGACGCGACCCTCCTCGTACAGCTTCTCGCCGCCGGCGACCTGCTGCCACTTGACGATCCCGGCGACGCCTTCCATGTCGCTGATGATGTGGACGCGCACCGGCCGGACGATAACGTCAGGCGCCATGGAGACGGGACTGGCGGGGAAGGGCGTGCTCGTGACCGGCGGCGCGGGCGGGATCGGCTCGGCGTGCGTGCGCGCGTTCGCGGCCGAGGGCGCGCGGGTGGCGATCCACTACCGCACGAGCCGCGACCGCGCCGAGGAGCTCGCGCGCGAGACGGGCGGCGTTGCGCTGCAGGCAGACCTCACCGACGAGGCGCAGGTGGACGAGCTGTTCGCGCAGGCAGGTGACGTCGACGTCTGCGCAGCCGTCGCAGGCTTCTGGCCGCGGGAGGACGAGGCCGTCTGGAAGCTGCCGCTCGAACGCTGGGAGGCGACGCTGCGCAGCAACCTGACCGCGACCTTCCTCACGGCGCGCGCCTTCCTGCGCGTCGTCGAGCGCAGCGGGCACGGCAACCTGGTGCTGGTCGGCTCGACCGCCGGGCGCTTCGGCGAGGCCGGCCACGCGGACTACGCGGCCGCGAAGGCGGCGATCCAGGTCGGGCTGCTCCTGAGCCTCAAGAACGAGATCGTCCGGATCGCTCCCGGCGGACGCGTGAACGCCGTCGCGCCGGGCTGGACGTACTCCCCGATGACGCGCGGCGAGCTCGACCCGGAGCTCGTGACCCGGATCAGCCGCACCATGGCGCTGCGCAAGGTCGCCCAGGCCGAGGACATCGCGCGTGCCGTGGTCGTCCTCGCCTCCGACGAGCTTTCCGGCCACGTCACCGGCGAGCTCGTAACCGTCGCCGGCGGGATGGAAGGCCGCACCGTGCACGAGGCATGAGCCGCCTCCTCGAACGGCTGGCGCAGGAGGCGCCGATCGTCGCGGACGGCGGCATGGGCGCGTTGCTCTCGAGCGCCGTGCCCGGCCTGCGCTGCCCCGAGGAGGCGAACCTGCGCGCGCCCGAGAGCGTGCTCGAGGTGCACCTCGGCTACATCCGCGCGGG
>DASXDE010000032.1:0-30646 GCA_036490825.1 Gaiellaceae bacterium | reverse complement strand
GGCGAGGTCTTCGGGCTGCTCGGGCCGAACGGTGCCGGCAAGACGACGACCGTCGAGATCCTCGAGGGCTACCGGAAGCGGGACGCCGGAGAGGTGCGCGTCCTCGGCCACGATCCCGACCGGCCGGGGCCGGACTTCCGGGAGCGGATCGGCGTCGTCCTGCAGCAGTCCGAGCTCTGGCCGAACCTCACCGTGCGCGAGACGCACGCGATCTTCGCCGGCTACTACCGCGCGCCGCGCGACGTCGACGAGGTGATCGCGCTCGTCGGCCTCCAGCAGAAGGCGCAGGCGCGCGTCAAGTCGCTGTCGGGCGGTCAGAAGCGGCGCCTCGACCTCGGCATCGCACTGGTGGGCGACCCCGACCTCGTCTTCCTCGACGAGCCCACCACCGGCTTCGACCCGGCGGCGCGGCGCGCGGCGTGGGAGATGATCCGCTCGCTGCGCTCGCTCGGCAAGACCGTCCTCCTCACGACCCACTACCTCGACGAGGCGGAGCAGCTCTCCGACCGGGTCGCCGTGATGCGGGAGGGGCAGATCGTGCGCGTCGGGACGCCGGCCGAGCTGACGACCACGGACCTGCAGACCGAGATCCGCTACCGGCGGGACAGCGAGGAGGTGCTCGTCCGGACGGACGAGCCGACGCGTGTGCTCGCCGAGCTGACCTCCGCCGCCGTGGCCCGCGGCGAGGAGCTCGAGGGGCTGCAGGTGCGGCGCCCGTCGCTCGAGGAGGTCTACCTCGCGCTCACGGCCGAAGAGGAAGAAGCCGAGGTCGAGTCGTGAGCGCAGAGGCGATCCGCGTCAGCGTGCGTCGCCCGGCCCGCCGGCTCGCCGTCCACCAGCTCCGCTCGGAGCAGCTCGTCTTCTGGCGCAGCCGCGAGGCCGCCTTCTTCATCTTCCTCTTCCCGCTGCTCCTCTACGTGCTGCTCGGCTCGGTCTACTCGGGGCCGATCTACGGCGTGCCGGCGCCGGAAGCCCTGCTCGCCGGGCTCGTCGGCTACGGCTGCGCGAACACTGCGTTCGCCGGGCTGGCGATCCAGCTCGTGATCCGGCGCGAGAACGGGATCCTCAAGCGGCTCCGCTCGACGCCGCTGCCGCCGGCGACGTACGTCGGCTCCCTGCTCGTCTCGACGCTGATCGTGTTCGCGCTCCAGACCGTCGCGCTCTTCCTGCTCGGCCGCACGCTCTACGGGACGCCGTTCCCGTCCGACGCGGGCTCGTTCGTCGCCACGATCGTGATCGGCGCCGCCGCCTTCGCCGCGCTCGGCACCGCGACCGCCTCGGTGATCCGCTCCGCCGAGGGCTCGTCCGCGGTCGTCAACTTCATCCTCCTACCGATGGCCTTTCTGACCGGCTCGTTCGGGCCGACGCACCATTATCCGGCCTTCCTTCGCGCAGTCGGCGACGTGTTGCCGCTCAAGTACTTCATCAAGCTCGTGAACGCCGTCTACCTGCACGGGCACGGCTTCTGGACGCAGCCGGGCGCGCTCGCGGTGCTCGCCGCCTGGGGAGCCGCGGGCCTCGTCTTCACGGTCTTCAAGTTCCGCTGGGAGCCGCGCGAGCGTTAGGCAATCGGAGCGGCGGATAGGAGTTGGAGCATGAGCCCGCTGCTCGACGAGCCCGCCATCTCGCTCCTGGTGCGTGAGCACGAGGAGCCAGGCATCGAGGTCCGCGTCAACTTCGGCGTCTTCGCCGGCAGGCACGCGACCCCGGCCGAGGTCGACCAGCTCGCGGCCTCGCTGAGGGATCTGGCGCCATCGTTCGCGATCGTGGCGGAAGAGCGGCACGAGTTCGGCGGCGACGTCGAAGCGGCCGTCCACCAGGTCGTCATCGAGGTGCCGCGGGAGAAGGCCGGCCCGAAGCCGGACGTCCTCGCGCAGCGGATCGTCATGGCCGCGAACGGCTGGGCGCTCGAGTGCATCGCCTCCCGGCACGGCGCCGGACAGCTCTAGCTCGCGCCGTAGGTCACCGTCACCGACGCCTGGATGTGCTGGGTTCCCGCCTCGATCGGGACGGCCTTCGCGGCCGTGGCCGTGTCGAACATCGGCAGTGGCTGCGACACGTCGCCGCCCTCGCGCACGGTGACCATCGAGTTGAGTGTCAGCCCTGCCCCGGCGGCGATGGCCTGCGCCTTGTCCTTTGCGTCGCCGAGCGCCTGCTTCAGCGCCTGGTCGTACAGCGAGGACTTGTCCGCCGTGTCGAGGTTCGGGCCGTCGACGTTGTTCGCTCCGGCCGCGACCGCGGCGTCCACCAGGGCGCCGGACTTGCCGAGCGCGGCCGTGACCTGGACGGAGTTCGACGCCTGGTAGCCCGTGATCTCGCGGCCGTCAGTCGAGGTCTGGGGCCACAGCGAGACCTGCGTCGTCTGGATGTCCGAGGCGTCGAGGCCGGACTTCTCTAGCGCGTCCACGATCGCCTGCGCCTGGCTGGAGTTGCGGCTCAGGGCCTCTGCGGCCGTGGCCCCGTTCGTCGTCACGCCGAAGTCGAACGACGCCTGGTCGGGCGTCGCGTCGACCGTGCCGTTGCCGGTCACGGTGATCGTCGTGCCGGTCGCCGGCGTCGCGCTGCGCCCAAGGTGAGGTTGCGCGACGCCGGCGATCGCGGCTGCGACGAGCAGCAGGCCGGCGAGGAGGAAGATCGTGCGGAGTCGGTTCATGTGCGACATACGGCGCCGCGGCGCCGCGCGTCACACGTCGGTGCTTACGCGGTGGCGGGCAGGTACGGCGTCCAGCCCGACGGGATCCTCGGCGCCGCGAGCTTGATGAACAGCGTCGGCGTCGGGGCGCGGGGCGAGGTGCGGAGCACCATCCCAGACTGCTCCAGTGTCCGGTCGCCCTTGCGCAGGTTGCAGGGCGCGCAGGCGGTGACGACGTTCTCCCAGATCGACTCGCCGCCTTTCGAACGCGGGACGATGTGGTCGAGCGTGAGCCGCCCGTTCGTCGTGCCGCAGTAGGCGCACCGCCAGCCGTCACGGGCGAAGAGCGCGCGGCGCGAGATCTTGCGCTGGATCGCGCGCGGTACGTGCACGTAGTGGATCAGCCGGATCACGTGCGGCCAGATGAAGCTTCCCGTCGAGGACCGCAGCGGCTTGTCGAGCCGCTCGATGACCTCGGCCTTGCCCTTGTACACGAGCACGTGGGCACGCCGCACCGTGCAAACGTTGAGCGGCTCGTAACTCGCGTTCAAAACAAGAACGTGCTGCAACCTGGGGGAAAAGTAGCAGTGTGCGAAGTCGCTACTGCTGCGACTTCATGGCGCGCTCGACCGCCTGCTCCTCCTCCGGCGAGAGGGAGACCGCGGCCCGCCCGTCGTCGAGCTCCTTGACGTAGATGCGCGCGTAGTCCCGTCCCTGGATCGCGCTCAGGACGACGCCGCTGCGCGACGCGTCGAGCAACGCGACCGACGCGGACTGGTGCCCGCCGGTGTTCTCGTAGGCGTCGTAGCGCACGACGGCGAGCCCCGACACCGTCGAGTCGACCCGCCGCTCCAGCCGGGCGAGCGTCGCCGCCAGGTCGTCGAGCGCCCGGTGGACCCCGTCGATCCGCCCCTGGAGCGAGACGGCGAAGTCCACGAGGTCGCCGCCCCCGCTTCCGATCAGCGTGAGCTGCGCAGCCCGCACGCGGCGCAACCGCAAGTGCAGCGCGAGGGCGATCGCGACACCGAGGACCGCGACGGCCGCAGCCGCGATCGCGATCACTCCCGCCACCGACGAGCTCAACGGCTACCCGCCCGAGGGAAGGCTGAAGAAGACCGGATACGAGGCGCTGTTGTTCTCGAGGTGCGTCTCCCCGGGCACCTTCGCGATCTCGACGTGCACCCGCGCGTTCGCCCCGAACGCGGTGGTGGGCAACTGGAGGTTCCCGAACGAGACCGTCGTGGTCTGGTGCGCGAGGACGGACTGCACGGTCTGCGTCTTCTTCAGGACCGTCTTGCCGAAGACGCTCACCGTGAGCAGGACCGGGATCTTGACCTCCTGGAAATTGCCCGAATCGGTGAACGTGACCTTGAAGACGAGGTTCGGCGACACGTCCACCGTGGTCGGAGCCGAGGTGGAGAGCTGCTTCGTGCTCGTGCCCGCGACCGCCTCGGTGCTCACGAGCATGCTCCCGTGCAGGCCGCTCGGCGGCTTGCCCCCGGTGTTCGCGGCCTTCAGGCGCTGGTAGACGATCCCGAAGGAGCTGGCGCTGATCACCTCGGCGTTCGTCACGATCTGGGACGGAGGCGCGATCACGCCCTTCACGCCGACGCTCGTCAGCGCCGCCGTTGCGGGCAGGTGGAAGAGGTTGGCCCAGACGATGTCGCTCGCGCTCAGGGTCTGAGCCTGCGCGGCGAGCGCGTTCGCCACGTCGGTGTCGGACTTCGATCCCGCCCCGGCGAGGGTGTCGGCGAGGCCGGCCAGCCCGATCGCGCGCAGCTGGAACGTGGCGAGCGCTTCCTGATGCGCCGCCTGGAGCGGGCCGGGCGGCCGCAGGCGCACCGCGGCGTCGTAGTCCTGCTGTTCCTGCCGCGACCACAGCTGCAGCTTCGCCTGCAGCCCGACAAGCGTCAGCTTCGCCGAGCTGAGCGCGCTGACGAACGAGGCGCCCGCGTCGGCCGAGCTCTGCGCGAGCGGGCGCAGGTCGTTCATGTAGGACGCGTACTCGTCGTGCTTGCTCTTGCCCTGGCACGAGCCGACCCAGAAGACGAGGCCGACGACGACGGCGATCGCGAGCGCGACGAAGCCCGCGAGCCTCGCCAGCGCGACGGCGCCGGGAGGCGGCGGGGACGGCCGGCGCGGGCCGCTCGGCCGCTGCGGTCTCATCCGCCGGCGCTGCCTGCCGGGCGCCTCGAGCGTCTCCGGCTCCTCGAAGAACTCGACCTGCGTGTCGTCGTCGTACGTGCTCACTCGGGAGGCAAGCCTAACCGTGTCCGGGAAGGACAGTCCGATGCGGTCGCCAATCTCCGCTAGGCATGGGACAGACCGCCGCCCCAGCGCTCACCCGCCCCGAGCTCGTGCTCGATCGCTACCGGCCACTGCGGCCTCTCGGCAGCGGAGGCTCCGGCTCGGTGTGGCTCGCCCGCGACGAGCGGACGGGTCTCGACGTCGCGCTCAAGATCATCGCCCGCGAGGGCAAGGCGGCGGCACGGGCCGAACGAGAGGCAGCCGCGGCAGCGCATCTCCGGCATCCCGCCTGCCTGCGCGCGTACGGCTTCGCGCGCGACGCGCGGCACGTCTACATCGCGTACGAGTTCGTCCCCGGCCGCACTTTCCGCGAGGCGCTGCGCGCCGGCGAGCTGACCGACGAGATCGCGATCGAGGCCTGCGCGCAGGTGTGCGACGGCCTCGCCCACGCGCACGCGGCCGGGATCCTGCACCGGGACATCAAGCCCTCCAACGTCCTCCTCACGGACGGCGACGACATCTCGGCGCGCGTGCTCGACTTCGGGCTCGCGCAGATGGCGGAGGCCGAGACGCTGACCGAGGCCGGAGACGTCCCCGGGACGCTCGCCTACATCTCGCCCGAGCGGCTCGCGGGCGGCGAGGCGACACCGGCCGCGGACGTCTGGGCGGTGGGCGTGATGCTGTGGGAGGCCCTGACGGGGCGGCATCCGTTCTGGCGCGGCTCGATGCTCGAGACGGCGCGCGCGATCGAGTTCGGAGCGCGGCCGCTGGGCGAGCTCCGGCCGGATCTGCCGAAGCGGCTCCTGCGGCTCGTCGACAGCGCCCTCTCGACGAATCCCGCGAGACGGCCCCGCGCGCGGGAGCTCGCGGACGCCCTCCGCGGCGCGGTCTCGTCCACCTCCGTTCCGCGGCGCCCTGCGCTTCAGCTCCCCACCCGCGTCGACGCCGGCCACGTCGTCACCGCCGTGCTCGCAGCGATCCTCGCGGGCTGGACAGCGGCCGCGCTGCCCTTCTACCCGCACGCCTGGCCGTTCGGGCTCGCCGTGCTCGCCGCCGCGGCGACGCTGTTGCGAGAACGTGCGGGAATCGCGCTCGCGCTCGCCGTGCCGGTGCTCCCACTCGGGAACATCTCGCTCGGACTCGCGCTTCTCTACGCCGCCCTCGCCGGCGGCTGGCTGCTCGTGACCTGGCGGGAGCCGCGCGCAGGGCTGCTGTTCGTGCTCGGGCCGCTGCTTGCGCCCGTCGCAGCGCTCGGCCTCCTGCCCATCGCGACCGCACGCGTGCGCTCTGCGCCGCTGCGCGCGCTCGCCATCCTCCTCGGCGTGCTCACGGCCGCGCTCGCCGCCGGGATCCGCCACGTCGCCCTGCCGCTCGTCGGCGGCGCAGCGCCGCTCGGGCTGGGCGTTGCCGGCGCCCGCGACCCCTTCGACGTCGCCGGCTCGCTGGCCCGCGCGGCCGCCGCACAGCCCTCGCTGCTCGTCGAGGCGTGCGCGCTCGCCCTCGTCGCCGTCGCCCTTCCGCAGGCGCGGGCCCGGGGCCGCTGGGCGGCGGCCGGCATCGGCGCGGGGATGATCGTCCTCACCGTCGCGGCCGTCCCGAGCGCCGCAGCCGTCCCGCTCCTCCTGTCGTCGTGGGCGATCGCAGCGTTCACGGCGCTTCGCGCTCCTGCGCTGGGGGTACCCTCACCCGCGAACTGATGGTGCTGCGGGGAATCGAGCAGAGGTTGGAGCAGATCTTCGAGGGCGTCTTCGGCCGCGCCTTCCGCACCAACGTCCAGCCGGTCGAGCTCGCGCGCAAGCTCGCGAAGGAGATGGACGAGCACCGCTCGACCTCGGTGACGCGCGTTTACGTCCCGAACGAATACACCGTCTATCTCTCGCCCGGCGACCGCGAGCAGTTCGAGGGCTACGAGAACTCGCTCGTGGGGGAGCTCGAGGAGTACCTCTCCGAGCACGCCTCGCGCGAGCACTACGCGCTCCTCACGCCGCCGCGGGTCGTGTTCGAGACCGACGACGACCTCGGGGTCGGCGAGTTCGGGATCGCGACCCGCATGGCGCAGTACGGCCGCCGCGGCGACGAGGAGCAGCCGGCCGAGATCCCGGCTCCGGGCGCGACGATGGTCTACAAGCCGCGCACCCAGCCGACCGAAGCGGCCTCCCTCACGGAGCTCGGGGTCGAGCGCGAGGTGGCCGTGCTGAGCTGGAGCGGCGGGCGGCACGTGCTCGACGAGCGCCGCTCGGTGCTCGGGCGCTCGCGGGACGCCGACGTCCAGATCGAGGACCCGAACGTGTCGCGCCGCCACGCAGAGATCGTGCAGGAGGGCTCGGCGTACTGGCTCGTCGACCTCGGCTCGACGAACGGCACCGAGGTGGACGGCCGCCGTGTCCAGCGCGCGCGGCTCGACGACGGCTCGCGCTTCACAATCGGCGAGACGACGGTCACCTTCTCGACCGAGCGGGAATAGGGGCTTTCGTGGCGATCGTCGCCTCTACCTCGGTCGCGGAGGCCCTGCTCGCGCTCAAGATCGCGTTCCTCGTCCTCCTCTACCTCTTCGTGGTGCGCGTCATCCGCTCGGCGGGCCGCGAGCGGCAGGCGCCGAGCCAGGACAGCATGATCCTGACGCCCTCCGCCGCCTCGGCCGCAGGGCTCGGCCGGGCCTCCCCGACGCGCAGATCGGTGCGCCTCGTCGTCCGCCGCAGCCCGAGCCTCGAGGAAGGAAGCGAGTTCCCGCTCAACTCGGCCCCCGTCACGGTCGGCCGCGGCGGGCAGAACGACCTCGTGCTCACCGGCGACGAGTTCGCGTCGGCGCGACACGCGCGCATCGAGCTGCGCGGCGACGGAGCCTGGGTGCAGGACCTCGACTCGACGAACGGCACCTTCGTCAACGGCGCGCGTGTCGCGGGCGCGCAGCGACTCGACGCCGGCGACGTCCTGCGCGTCGGCGAGACCGACCTGCTGGTCGAGGAGAGCTAGGTGCCGGTCGCCGCCTACGCAGTCGCGAGCGACACGGGGCGCAGGCGCCTCCGCAACGAGGACAACTACGTCGTCGCGCCGCCGCTCTTCGCCGTCGCCGACGGGATGGGCGGAGCGCAGGCCGGCGAGGTCGCCTCGCGGCTCGCCGCCTCCGCCCTCGAGGGAGAGGGCTCCGGCGGCCTCGACGGGCTCGAGCGCCTCGACGCCCTCATCCAGAAGGCGAACCGCCGCATCTACGACCGCGCCTCGACCGATCCCTCGGCCTCGGGCATGGGCACCACAATGACGGTCGCGCTCGTCGAGGGGATGACCGTCGCCATCGGGCACGTCGGCGACTCGCGCGCTTACCTCGTCCGGGGGGAGACGATGGAGCAGCTCACCGAGGATCACTCCCTCGTCAACGAGCTCCTCAAGAGCGGGAAGCTCTCGGAGGAGGAGGCGCACGCGCACCCCCAGCGCAGCGTGATCACGCGCGCGGTGGGCACGGATCCGGACGTCGACGTCGACGCCTTCACGATCGAGGGCGAGGAGGGCGACGTCTTCCTCATCTGCTCCGACGGGCTGACGGACATGGTCGAGGACGTCGAGATCCTCGAGCTCGTGCACCGGCACCGCGACGACCTCGACAAGGCGGTGCAGGCCCTCGTCGCGGCGGCGAACCGCGGCGGCGGCGACGACAACATCACCGCGGTCGCGTTCCGGATCTCCGCCGAGGCGGCGCCTAGCACGGAGGACACCGTGGCGATGCCGGCGCTCAGCGGGGACGAGACCGAGCCCGACGAGCAGACGCGCGAGTACGCCGACGTGCAGGGCGATCCGCGGGCCGACACGATGGTCGTCGCGCCCGGTGAGGTCCCCGCGGAGCTCGCCGCGCCGCTGCCCGCCGCCGACGCGCGCCGCGTGCGGCTCGTCCTGATCGGGCTCCTCGTGCTGGCGCTGGCGGCGGCGCTGGTCGCCTGGGGGCTGTTGCGCTGAGTCTGCGCAACCGGGAGCTCGCCGCATTGCTCACGGTCGGCGTCCTGACGACGATCGGCTTCGCCACCGTCTACATCGCGCTCAAGTCCCAGATCTCGGGCGGCTCGCTCGGCTACGCCGTCTTCTTCTTCGGCCTCTACCTCGTGGCGCACGTGGTCGCGCGCCGGACCGTGCCGCTGGCCGACCCGTACCTGCTGCCGATGGCCGCCCTGCTCACGGCGATCGGGGTGACGGAGATCTACCGGCTCGGCCCGCCGAGCAACGCGTTCCGGCAGGGGCTCTGGATCGTGTTCGGCGTCGTCGCGTTCTCGGCGACGCTCTTCTGGCTGCGCTCCGACTACCGGGCGCTCGAACGCTACAAGTACGTCTTCGGCGTCACGGCGCTCGGCCTGCTCTTCCTGCCGCGCCTGCCCGTCATCGGCGAGACGATCAACGGCTCCCGGCTCTGGATCCACGTCGGCTCGTTCCAGATCCAGCCGGGCGAGCTCGGCAAGATCGCCCTCATTGTCTTCCTCGCGGCCTATCTGCGCGAGAAGCGCGAGGTGCTGGCCCAGGGGAGGCTGAAGGACTGGGGCCCGCTGCTCGTGATCTGGGGCGGCGCGATGCTGCTCCTCTTCGTCACCAACGATCTCGGGAGCGCCCTCCTCTACTACGGGATCTTCCTCGCGCTGCTCTACGTCGCAACGGCGCGGATCTCGTTCGTCGCCGGCGCACTCGGCCTCTTCGTCGTCGGCGCATTCGGGATCGCGTACCTGAGGCCTCATGTCCACGAGCGCGTGACGAACTGGCTCTCCCCCTGGTCGACGCACACGATCTACTGCCCGCTCAGCGGCCGCCCGGCGCTGCGCCAGGACTGCCAGAGCTACCAGCTCGTCCAGTCGCTCTACTCGCTCGGCCACGGCGGTTTCGGCGGCACCGGACTGGGCCACGGGATCTTCACCTCCACGAGCGGACAGCAGGTGATCCCCGACCTGAACACCGACTTCATCTACTCGGCTCTGGCCCAGGAGCTCGGACTGATCGGCGTGGCCGCCCTGCTGCTCCTCTACATGGCCTTCGTCCTGCGCGGCTTCCGCATCGCGCTCACGGCGAGCGACGGCTTCTCGAAGCTTCTCGCCGCCGGTCTCAGCTTCGGCTTCGCGTTCCAGACGTTCGTGATCGTCGGCGGCATCACGCGGGTCATCCCGCTCACGGGCATCACGCTCCCCTTCGTCTCCTACGGCGGGTCGAGCGTCGTCGCCAACTTCCTGCTCGTCGCGGGGCTGCTCCTGATCTCGCATCGGGCGAACAGGCAGGAGGCCGGAGCGTGAACAAGCAGCTCCTCCACATCTCCGTGGTCGCGCTCGTGCTGCTCGCCGTTCTCATCGTCTCGACGACGTACTGGCAGACCTGGGCCGTCGCCGGCCTCGCGGACCGGCAGGACAACGCGGTCGCGCGCGTCGCGCGGCTCACGGTGAACCGCGGCAAGATCCTCGGCGCCGGGGGCACCGTGCTCGCAGCGAACCGCAAGCAGCGTAAGCACGGCCTGACGATCTTCACGCGCCGCTACCCGTCGGGAGATCTCGCGCCGCAGGTGATCGGCTACGCGACGGCGGCCGGCACCACGACGGGTCTCGAGGAGTCGCTCGACGACTACCTGACCGGCGCGAACACGAACCTCAGCAACACGTTCACGGAGGAGCTCGACAAGCTCGGCGGGCAGACGGTGAAGGGAGACAACGTGATCCTGACGCTGCGGCCCGCCCTGCAGGCGCTCGCGCTGCAGCAGCTCGCGGGTCGCTGCGGCGCGGTCGTCGCGCTCAACGCGAAGACCGGTGCGATCTACGCGATGGCTTCGTCGCCGACGTACAACGCGAACCTGATCGAGCAGCCGAACGGCTTCGAGAAGATCGTCAAGGTCAAGGGATCCTGCGGCGACGCCTCGGCTCTCGTCAACAACGCGACGGCGGGTCTCTACCCGCCGGGCTCGACGTTCAAGATGGTGACCGCCGCGGCCGCGCTCGACTCGGGCGCCTACACGCCGACCTCGACGTTCTTCGACCCCGGCTACTGCATCGAGTACGGCCAGCATGTCTCGAACGCCGGCAACCCGGACCAGAACGGGCCGGAGAGCTTCGGCAACGTCACGCTCGCGCAGGGCTTCGAGCACTCGATCAACTCGGTCTTCTGCAACGTCGGCAAGCACATCGGCGGCGAGGAGATCCTCAAGTACGCGAAGCGGTTCGGCTTCTACTCGGTGCCGCCGCTCGACACGCCGCCGAGCGCGAGCCTGGCGTCCGGTCTGTACAAGAACGGGAAGCTCTTCGACCCCAAGAGCGAGTCGCAGATCGACCCGGGCCGGCTCGCGTTCGGGCAGTTCAGCATGCTCGCCACGCCGCTGCAGATGGCGATGGTGGGGCAGACGATCGCGAACGGCGGCGAGGAGGCGCAGCCGTACCTCGTCGATCGCATCGTCGCGCCCGACGGCAGCATCGTCAGCCGGACGACCCCGCACACGCTCGGCCGGCCGATCAAGCCGCAGACGGCGGCCGAGCTGAACCAGATGATGCAGCTCGTCGTCCAGGGCGGCACCGGGACGACGGCCCAGATCCCCGGCGTGGCGGTGGCCGGCAAGACCGGCACCGCCGAGACCGGGCTCGCGGGCGTCTACGACGCGTGGTTCGTCTGCTTCGCGCCGGCAAACGACCCGCGCTACGTCGTCGCCGTCCAGGTCGAGAAGCAGCTGAACGGCTTCGGGGCCACCGTGTCCGCCCCGATTGCCAAGGCAATCCTCGAAAAACTGCTGGGCCGCTGAGCATGTCTCTACCCTTTAGGCGGCCGTGGCGGTAAGCGACTCCCTCATCGACACGCTCTTCGACGGGCGGTACCGGATCATGCGCAAGCTCGGCGCAGGCGGGATGGCGGACGTGTACCTCGCCGAGGACCAGGAGCTCGGCCGCCGCGTCGCGATCAAGATCCTCAACAGCCGGCACGGGAACGACGACCAGTTCATCGAGCGGTTCCGCCGCGAGGCCAAGAACGCCGCCGCGCTGAACCACCCGAACATCGTCTCGATCTACGACCGCGGCGAGGCCGAGGACACGTACTACATCGCGATGGAGTTCCTCGACGGGCGCTCCCTCAAGGAGCTGATCGTCGGGCGCGGCGCCGCTCCGATCAACGTCGCGATCGAGTACGCGCGCCAGATCCTCTCCGCGCTCCGCTTCGCGCACCGACACGGGATCGTGCACCGCGACATCAAGCCGCACAACGTGCTCGTCGACGGCGAGGGCCGCGTGAAGGTGACGGACTTCGGGATCGCGCGCGCCGGGACGAGCCAGATGACCGAGACGGGCTCGATCGTCGGCACGGCGCAGTACCTCTCGCCCGAGCAGGCGCGCGGCGGCGAGGTCGACCCGCGCTCCGACCTCTACTCGCTCGGTGTCGTGCTGTACGAGCTGCTGACCGGGAAGACGCCCTTCGACGGCGAGACGCCGGTCGAGATCGCGATGAAGCACCTCTCGACCGCGCCGAAGCCGCCCTCCAAGCTGCGGCCGGAGGTCCCGCCCGAGCTGGACAAGGTCGTGCTGCGCGCCCTCGCCAAGAGCCCGGACGACCGCTACCAGAGCGCCGACGAGATGGAGGCCGACCTCGACCGAGTCGCCCGCGGCGCCCCGGTCTCGGCCGCCACGGCGGCGACGCAGGTGCTGCGCGTCCCGGCCGCCGCGGCCGCGGACTCGACCGCAGCCACGATGATCGCGCCGCCGCCGCCCACCCGCGCCCGCGACGTCCCGCCGCCGGTCGTCGAGGAGGAGGCGTACGCCGAGCCCGGAGGGCCCGAGCGACCGCTCTGGCCGTGGCTCGTCGCCGCCGCGTTCGTGATCGCGGCTGCGATCGCGGGCTTCTTCGTCTGGCACGAGCTGTCCGGCTCGCCCGTGAAGGAGCCGGTGGGGCTCTACCAGGGCGAAAAGCAGGCGCAGGCCGAGCGGCAGATCCGGGCCGCGCACCTCGTCCCGTCCGTCCAGCACGGCTCGAGTGAGAGGTACAAGAAGGGGGTCGTGTTCAAGCAGGATCCGTCGCCGGGCTCGAAGGTGGACAAGGGCGGCACCGTCACGATCACCGTCTCCACGGGGCCACCGCCCGTGTCCGTGCCGGACGTCAAGGGCAAGCAGTGGCCGGATGCGCAGCAGGAGCTGACGGACGCCGGCCTCGTTCCGGTGGAGCACATCGTCCCCGGCAATACGAAGGGCCAGGTGACGGCGACCGATCCGCCGGCCGGCAAGTCCGTCCCCAAGGGATCGAAGGTGCGCGTCAACGTCATGAGCGGCCCTCAGCAGGTGGGAGTCCCGAGCGTGGTCGGCCAGACCCTCGCGGAGGCGACCGCGGCTCTCCACAACGACGGCTTCAACGTCAACCCGACCTACGTGGACAGCACGGCGCCACAGAACCAGGTCATCCACCAGAACCCGGCGCCCGGCTCGTCGGAGCCGAAGGGATCGACCATCGACCTCCAGGTCTCGAACGGGCCGCCGCAGGTCAGCGTCCCGCCGGTGGTGGGCGAGACGACCCAGCAGGCGGTCAGCGACCTCGAGGCGGCCGGCTTCCAGGTCACCCAGCAGTTCGTGTCCGTCACCGACCCGAGCCAGGACGGGATCGTCCAGTCGCAGAGCCCGGACGGCGGTTTCAAGGCGACGAAGGGCTCGACCGTGACGATCACGATCGGCCAGCTCTCGCCGGCGGGCCCGCCGCCGACGACGACCGGGTGAGCTCGGCTCGCCGTCTCCGCGTGGCCGTGCTCGCGGGCGGCCGGTCGAGCGAGCACGAGATCTCCCTGGCCTCGGCGCGCTCCGTGGTGTCGGCGCTCGACCCGGAGCGGTACGAGATCGCCGAGGTCGCGATCGGCCGCGACGGGCGCTGGGCCCTGGAAGCGGGCGATCCGCCACGTGAGCTCGGCCGTGGCCCCGCGGAGACGCTGCCCGTTCCGGCCGAGTCCGGGACCCTCGAGGCGCTCGGCGTCGTGGACGTCGTCCTGCCGATCCTGCACGGCCCGTTCGGCGAGGACGGAACGGTGCAAGGCCTGCTCGAGCTCGCAGACGTCCCCTACGTCGGCGCCGGCGTCGCGGCCTCCGCGCTCGCGATGGACAAGGACCTGTTCAAGAAGGTGATGCGGGACAGCGGGATCCCCGTCGCGGCGCATCACGCGATCAGGCTCGGCGACGCGATCGAGAACCCCTTCGGCTACCCGGTCTTCGTCAAGCCCGCGCGGCTCGGCTCCTCCGTCGGCATCACCAAGGTGCACGGCGAGGACGAGCTCGAGCCGGCAGTCGAGCTCGCCCGCCGCCACGACGAGAAGGTGCTCGTCGAGGAGTTCGTGGTGGGGACGGAGGTCGAGGTCGGCGTGCTGGGCAACCGCGTCCCGCCGCCGATCGCCTCGCTGCCCGGCCAGATCGACACGCTCGAGCACGAGTGGTACGACTACGCGTCGAAGTACGACGAGGACGGGATGGATCTCATCGTCCCGCCGCCGGGCCTCCCGGAGGAGACGGTAGAGCTGCTGCAGCGGCGCGCGGTCGAGTCGTTCGTCGCGAGCGAGTGCGAGGGGCTCGCGCGCGTGGACTTCTTCGTCCGCGACTCGGACGGCGAGGTCGTGCTCAACGAGCTCAACACGATGCCCGGCTTCACCGCGACGAGCGTCTGGGCGCGCCTGTTCGAGGCGTCGGGGCTCGGTTACGCGGAGGCGCTCGACCGGCTGATCGAGCTCGCGCTCGAGCGGCACGAGCGCCGCTCGAAGCTCGTGTACTAGCTCGTCCCGGTCACTTGCGAGATCTCGGCCCGGTTGCCCGGCGGGAGCTCGGTGATCCACACCACGTAGTACTGCGCCGTCTTCCCGTCGAGCGCGAACGTCGTCGTGCCCGAGACCGGCTGACTGGACGAATCGGCGGTGAAGCCGCCGGTCGCAGAGTCGCCTGCCTGGATCTCGGCCGTGAAGCCCGGCGTGGGCGTCGTCACCGTGAGGTGGGCGAGCTTCACGGAGCTGCCCGCGTCGACGACCAGCCCGAGGCCGGTCAGGAGCCCGCCGAACGTCTGGTCGCCGTACGTCTGGGTCTGCCAAGAGGTCGACGGGGAGCCGTCCGTTGCCCAAACGGCGGTACTCGCGTGCGAATCAGGGTGGCCTGGGCTGGAGTAATAGTCACCGACACCGCGGAGGTGGACGGTCGAACCGGACGAGCCGCCGCCGCCGCCGCCCGCGCCGCCGTGGTGGTTGCCGGAGCCACCGAGGAGCACCACCGCCGCGAACGCCGCACCGGCGGCAGCGAGCGCGAGCAAGCCGTACGCGACAGGACGCCGGCGGGAGCGCCCAGCGCGCCGCGGACGGACACGCGCCGGCGGGGCCGGCCGCGTGACGAGCGTCAGCTCGGCGTCGTCCGGCGCCGGAGGAGGCGGTGCCGGCTTTCCGTCGGCCTCGGCGAGACACGCGCGCAACTCCTTGGCCAGCGCCGCCATCGAGGGAAAGCGGCGCGCGGGATCCTTCGCGAGCGCGTGCTCGACTGCGGCGGCGAGCCTGGGCGAGACGTCCGGCCGGCGCTCGCGCAGGTCCGGCGGCGGCTCGTTCAGGTGGCGCAGCGCGACGGCGACGAAGTTCTCGCCCACGAAGGGCACGTCCCCGGCCAGCAGCTCCCAGAGCACGACGCCCAGCGAGTAGACGTCGGTCGCCGGCGAGACCGGCTTGCCGCTGGCCTGCTCGGGCGCGAGGTACTCGCCCGTGCCGAGCACCGTGCCGGTCTGCGTGACGCCGTGCTCGACGTGGAGCGAGCGCGCGATGCCGAAGTCGGTCACCTTCACCTCGCCCTCCCGGCTGACGAGGACGTTCTGCGGCTTCACGTCGCGATGCACGAGCCCGTGCTCGTGCGCGAACGCGAGCCCGTCGGCGACGGCGAGGGCGAGCTCGAGGGCGCCGCGAACCGGCAGCCGGCCCGTGCGCTGGACGAGCTCCTTGACGTTCTCACCCTCGATGTACTCGAAGACGATGAACTGCCGGCCGTCGGCGTCGCCACGGTCGATGACGATGACGATGTTCGGGTGCGAGAGACGAGCGACCGCGCGCGCCTCGCGGCGGAACCGCTCGAGATACTCCGGGTCGGCGGCGTAGTGCTCGTGGAGGATCTTGATCGCGACCCGACGGTCGAGCTGGACGTCGCGGGCGCGAAACACGGTCGACATCCCGCCGGTCCCCACGAGCTCCTCGAGCTCGTAGCGGTCGGCGATCAGGTCGCCGCTTTGCGGGGGTTTCGACACGGCGCGGGTTGTCGACCTCGGTCCCGGCACATCGCTAGAACGCACCAGCGGCGCGGGCAGCTACGCCAGGACCGCTTCGAGCGCCTCCTCCCACGCCGAGAGCCCTTCCTCGAGCTCGGCGTCCGTGATCACGAGCGGGCACAGCACGCGGTTGCAGTTCGAGTGGATGCCCGCCTTGAGGAGGAGCAGGCCCCGGGCGGCGGCCTCCTCGGCAACCCGGGTCGCGATGCCCGGCGCGGGCTCCTTCGTCGTGCGGTCCTCGACGTACTCGACGGCGAGCATCGCCCCGAGCCCGCGGACGTCGCCGATCGCCGCGAAGCGCTCCTGCCAGGCGAGCATGCGGGCCCGGATCGTGTCGCCGATCCGCTGCGCCCGCTCGACGAGCGCCTCCTCCTCGAACACGTCGAGGACGGCGACCGCCGCCGCGAGCGCGACAGGGTTGCCGACGTAGGTGCCGCCGACGGCGTTGTCCCAGAGTGCGTCCATGATCTCCGCCTTGCCAACCACGCCGGACAGCGGCAGCCCGGCCGCCATGGACTTGGCCACCGTCAGCAGGTCCGGCTCGATCCCGTAGTGCTCGACGGCCCACATGCGGCCGCTGCGGCCGAAGCCGGTCTGCACCTCGTCGACGACGAGCAGGATGCCCTCGCGGTCGCAGAGCGCGCGCAGCCCCTGCAGGAACTCCGGCGGCGCGGGGATGAAGCCGCCCTCGCCCTGAATCGGCTCGACCACGATCGCGGCGACAGTCTCGGCGGCCACCTGCGTCGAGAGCGCGCGCTCGAGCGCGCCGAGCGCGTCGCCCGCCGTGATCCCGCGGTACTCGTCCGGGAACGGGACGCGGTAGACCTCCGGCGCGAACGGCCCCAGGCCCGCCTTGTACGGGTGCGTCTTCGAGGTGAGCGTGAGCGAAAGGAGCGTGCGGCCGTGGAAGCCGCCCTCGAAGCCGATCACGGCCGGCCGGCGCGTGTAGCCGCGCGCGAACTTGACGGCGTTCTCGACGGCCTCGGTGCCGGCGTTGAAGAACGCGGCCTTCACCGGGCCCGAGAACGGCGCGACGGCGGTCAGCCGCTCGGCGTACTCGACGTAGATCTCGTAGGGGACGATCGTGAAGTCGGTGTGGAAGAACCGCGCGGCCTGCTCCTGCACGGCCGCCACCACGCGCGGGTGGGCGTGACCGACGTTGAGGCAGCCGACGCCGCCCGTGAAGTCGACGAAGCCGTTGCCGTCGACATCGGTGACCGTCGCGCCGCGGCCGTCCGCGATCACGATCGGCAGGTAGAGGCCGAGCGGGTCGGCGACGACGCGCTCCTTCCGCTCCGTGATCTCGCGGGAGCGGGGGCCTGGGATCTCCGTGCGAAGCTCGATGGCGCGGGTCACGGCCATACGGCCACCTTAGCCACTGCGCCCGACGGGGAATCGCAGTAAGAATCGCGTGGATGGTGCTCTCCGACGCGACGATCGGCCGACTCCTCGCCGAGGGGAGGATCGAGATCGACCCCTACGACGACGCGCTCCTGCAGCCCTCCAGCGTAGACGTGCGGGTCGACCGGCTCTTCCGTGTCTTCCACAACAACCGCTACGCGTTCATCGACGTGAAGGTCGAGCAGGCGGAGCTGACCGAGCTCGTCGAGGTCGAGGACAGGGCGTTCATCCTCCACCCCGGCGAGTTCGTGCTGGGATCGACGCTCGAGCGGATCAAGCTGCCGGACGACCTGGTGGCTCGACTCGACGGCAAGAGCTCGCTGGGGCGCCTCGGCCTGCTCATCCACTCGACGGCCGGCTTCATCGACCCCGGCTGGGACGGGCACGTCACGCTCGAGCTCTCCAACGTCGCCAACCTCCCGATCACGATCTACCCGGGCATGAAGATCGGGCAGATCTCCTTCATGCAGATGACGGAGCCGGCCGCGACGCCGTACGGCTCGGACTCGATCGGCTCGAAGTACAAGGGCCAGCGCGGGCCGACCGCGAGCCGCTACTGGCAGAACTTCGAGCGCACGTGACGGTCCTCGTCACCGGCGGCACGGGCTTCGTCGGCCCGCACGTCGTGCACGCGCTGCGCGCGCGGGACACGCAGGTGCGCGCGCTCGTGCGCGACCCGTCCCGCGGCACGCGCCTCGCCGCCTGGGGCGTGGAGCTGGCCGTCGGCGACGTGACCGATCCGGCCTCGCTCCGCGCGGCGTGCGCCGAAGTGGACGAGGTCGTCCACCTCGTCGCGATCATCAAGGGCCGGCCGGCCGAGTTCGAGCGCGTGATGGCGCAGGGGACGCGGAACGTCGTCGCGGCGGCGCACGAGGCGGGCGTGCGGCGGTTCGTGCTCGCGAGCGCGCTCGGCCTCGACGAGCGCTCGAAGGACGCCGTGCCGTACTTCGCCGCGAAGTGGGAGATGGAACGAGCCGTGCAGGAGTCCGGACTCGAGCACGTGATCTTCCGGCCGAGCTTCGTCTTCGGCCGCGACGGCGGCATCCTGCCCACCTTCATCCGGCTCGCCCGCTTCGCGCCCGTCACGCCGATCGTCGGGCCCGGGACGCAGCGGCTGCAGCCGATCTGGATCGAGGATCTCGCCGAGTACTACACGCACGCGCTCACCGAGCGGGCGGCCGCCAACCGCACGTTCGAGCTCGGCGGCCCGGACGCCGTGACGTGGAACGAGTTCTGGGAGCGGTTGAAGCGGGTGCTCGGCTCGCGGCGGCCGTCCGTGCACGTCCCCTTCGGCGCGATGCGCCTGCAGGCGACGCTCACGGAGCGGCTGCCCGGCGCGCCGGTGACGCGCGACCAGCTCACGATGCTCGAGCTCGGCGACAACGTGGTCACCGACCCGAGCGCGGTCGAGACGTTCCAGCTGCCGCTCGTCGCGCTCGACGAGCAGCTGCGGCGCGCGACGTGACACCGCCGAGACGGTGTCGGACACCGTGACGGAAGCGTGACGCGCGGCGTCGTCTATGCGGAGCCGGGCGGGCCGGTCGCGGTGGAGGAGCTGACGGTCGACCCGCCCGGGCCGCGCGAGGTGCTCGTGCGTGTCCACGCCTGCGGGCTCTGCCACTCCGACCTCCATATCGTCGAGACGAACGGCTGGGGGATGAAGTTCCCGATCCTGCTCGGTCATGAGGGTGCGGGCGTGGTCGAGGAGGTGGGGAGCGAGGTCACCCTGGTCGCGCCCGGCGACCGCGTCGTCGTCGCGTGGCGCGCGCCGTGCGGCGAGTGCCCGCAGTGCAGGCGCGGCGACCCGCGCCGCTGCTCGTCCCAGCTCCGCGCGCGGCGGCGGCTGCGCCGAGCGGTCGACGGCGCGCTCCTCACGCCGGTGCTCCGCTGCGGGACGTTCGCCGACCAGGCCGTCGTGCACGAGGCCTGCGCCGTGAAGGTGCCGGAGGAGCTGCCGACCGAGCAGGCGGCGCTGCTCGCGTGCGGCTTCTCGACCGGCGCGGGCGCCGCCCTCTGGGCGACGCCGGTGCGCGAGGGCTCGTCGGTCGCCGTGATCGGGTGCGGCGGCGTCGGGCTCGCCGTCGTGCAGGGAGCGCTGCTCGCCGGCGCCGGGCAGATCGTCGCGGTCGACGTGGCGCCGGAGAAGCTCGAGCACGCCCGCGCGCTCGGGGCGACCGACGTCGTGGACGCGACCGCCGGCGACGCGGTCGAGGCCGCCCGCGAGCTGACCGGCGGCCGGGGGGTGGAGTTCGCGTTCACCGCGATCGCCGGGGCGAGCGGCCTCGACCAGGCGATCCGGATGTGCGCCTACGCCGGGACGGCCACCCTCGTCGGCCTGCCGCAGCCTGGCTCGACGCTCGGCGTCGACCTTGACGCGGACCTCTTCGGCCCGAAGGTCACGATCGCGGTCACGCACGGCGGCGACACGATCCCCCAGGAGGACTTCCCGTTCCTCGCGCGGGCCTCGCTCGACGGCCGGATCGACCTCGCACGCTTCGTGACGAGCACGATCTCGCTCGACGAGGTGCCGGAACGCCTCCCGCACATCGGCGAGAGCGGCGAGCTCCGCACGATCGCTCTGCTCTAGGAGGCTAGGAGGGCTTGCCGAAGGACGCGCGGCGGGCAATGTCCGCCTCGTCCACCATGTGGCCGTCGCGCTCGACGTAGCCGTCCTTGCCGCCGATCGCGAGCAGGACCGCGTCCTCGTCGAACGGGTTCGACACCTTGCGCGGCGTCGTCGACTCGGCGTGGAAGAGCCCGCCCTCGCCGAGGACGCGCGTCTCACCCTCCACCTCGACCTCGACCCGGCCGCGGTGGACGAAGTAGAGCTCGTCCTGCGTGTCGTGCCAGTGGAGGAAGCCCTCGTGGCCGGGCGGCATCACGATCGCGTTGACGCCGAACGCCGTCACCCCGAGCTCGCCACGGATCTTGCGGAAGCCCGGGCCGTCGCCGAGCTCGTCGAGCGAGGAGAACGCGTGACTCACTCGGAGCACGCCTCGGCCGTGTGCGCGAGCGGCAGGCGCCCGAGCAGCTCGGCGAGCTGCTCGCGCTCGTCGGGCGAGAACCGAGACCCGAAGAGCTCCTCGATGTCGGCGAGGTGCGACTCTCGCGCCTCCTCGATCTTCCTCACGCCGGCCTTCGTGAGCACCGCGTAGGTCACGCGGGCGTCCGAGTCGCAGCGCTCCTTCCCCACGAGCCCACAGGACTCGAGCCCGTCGAGCAGGCGCGTGATCCCGGACGCCGTCAGGAGGACCGAGCGCGCGAGGTCGATCCGACGCATCCGCCGTCCCTCGGCGTAATAGAGCTGCACGAGCACGTCGAAGTCGCTCAGGGTCAGCTCATGCACCGCCTCGAGGCGCGAGGAGAGCTCCCGCGTCAGGGCCGCGTGCGCGCGCAGGAAGCGCACCCAGGCGGTATCGGGGAGGCCCGGAGCGCGGACAACTTCTTGTGTGCTCAATACTTGACTAGACAATATCTCTCCGCTATGATCCTTGCGTTCTCAAGTATAAAGGAGCCTGTATCCGATGTCCACTGTCACTTTCAAGTCTGCACCGGCCGGCACATGGAGCGCCGACCCGGTCCACTCGCACGTCTCGTTCGAGGTCGCGTACGCGGGCACGAACACCTTCCGCGGCGGCTTTCGCGAGTATGCCGCCACGCTGCACGACGGCGTCCTCGAAGGCTCGGCCCAGGTCGCCAGCGTCGACGTCAAGGACGAGCAGCTGAACGGCCACCTCCTCACCCCCGACTTCTTCGACGCCGAGCGCTTCCCGGAGATCTCCTTCCGCACCGGCGACCTCGAGCACGGCGAGCTCACGATCAAGGGCGTCACGCGCCCCGTCGCGATCTCGGCCACCGTCTCGGAGCCGAACGTCGACCCCTTCGGCCGCGAGCGCGTCGGCATCGCGCTCGAGGCCACGGTCGACCGCAACGCGTTCGGCGTCAGCTGGAACGCGCCCAACCAGGGCGGGGGCAACTACCTCGGCGACGACGTCACGATCAAGGCCGACCTGGCGCTCGTCAGGCAGGAGAGCTGACGATGCGGATCCTCGCCGTCTCCGGCAGCCTGCGGGCGGGCTCGTTCAACACGAGCCTCCTGCGGGCCGCGCTCGAGGCCGCGCCCGAGGGCGTCGAGCTCGAGCTCTGGGAGGGCATTGCAAACCTACCGCTGTACGACGAGGATCTGGAGGGCGACGAGCCGGAGTCGGTGCGCCGCCTGCGCGAGGACTGGGCGGAGGCGGACGCGATCCTCTTCTCGACGCCCGAGTACAACGGCTCCGTCCCCGGCGGCCTCAAGAACGCGATCGACTGGGCCTCGCGGCCGAAGCTCGAGGCGGTGCTCCGCAACAAGCCGGTCGCCGTGATCGGCGCGAGCAGCGGCCAGTTCGGCGCGCTCTGGGCCCAGCAGGATCTGAAGCGCATCCTCGGCATCGCCGGCGCCCGCGTGGTGGGGACGGAGATCCCCGTCGGGCGCGCGCACGAGCACATCGACGCCGAGGGTCGCCTCCTCGACGGAGAGATCTTCGAACAGCTCCGGCTGCACCTGACCACCCTCGCGTCGGAAGCCGTCGCGGCTCCCGGCCGAGTCGCTGCCTGAGCAAAAAGAAGGGGCCGCGAAAGCGGCCCCTTCTCCGGTTACCAGCGCGTAGTGGCAGAGGCGCCTTCCTGCTCCGGCCTCCATGGAGACCGGGCGGCGCGGAACGCGTCGTCCCCTACGCTGGCTAGGCGTTTTCCCGGTGGTCCCGGGGACAGCGCCTCTACCCGCTGGTACCTCCACTGCCCGTACTGTCTGAAATCACTGCCGGACCACCTCCTTTCCGCGGTAGCCGCACGATAGCGGAGAGCGCGGCTACCGCAAGCCCTATCGTGAGACGCGTGCGCGCCGAGCTGACGATCGAGATCGCGCGGACGCCCGAGGAGGTCTTCGCCTACCTCACCGAAGTCTCGAACCTGCCGGCGTGGCAGGCCGGAGTGAAGAGTGCGACGCTGCGCGACGGCCGGGTCGAGGAGTCGCGCTCCCTGTTCGGGAAGGAGCTCCACACGTCGCTCGAGATCGTCGAGCGGGAGGCGCCGCGTGTCTTCACGCTGCGCGCGCTCGACAGCCCGGTGCCGTTCAGCGTGCGCCACGAGCTCGAACCGGCCGGCGGCGGAACGCGGCTCACCGTCACGGCCGAGGGCGACGTACCCGGGTTCGCCGCGGGGCTGCTCGCGCGCCGCGCCGAGAAGCAGTTCCGCAAGGACTTCGAGCGCCTGAAGCAGATCCTCGAGAGCTAGAGCCTTGCGCGTTCTGCCTCGACCGCATCCCGCACCCAGCACTCGGCGATGTGGCCGTTGACGATGCCGCAGGCCTCCATCGAGGAGTAGACGGTCGTCGGGCCGACGAACCGGAAACCGGCCGCCTTCAGCCGCCGCGAGAGCTCCTTCCCGTCCGCGTGGTCGCGGTACTCCCACAGGAGCTCGGCGAGCGGTGTGCCCGCCTCGCGCAGCCCGAGCGTCGCCCGCGCGTTCGCTACCGCAGCCTCGATCTTGCCGCGGTGCCGGACGATTCCCGCGTCGCCGAGCAGCCGCTCGACGTCGCGTTCGCCGAAGCGCGCGACGCGCTCCGGGTCGAAGCCCGCGAAGGCGCGGCGGAACGCCTCGCGCTTGCGCAGGATCGTGATCCAGGCGAGGCCCGACTGGAATCCCTCCAGGCAGAGCCGCTCGTAGAGGCCGCGCTCGTCGCGGACCGGCCGCCCCCACTCCTCGTCGTGATAGGAGTTGTAGGCGGGGTCGGTTGTCGTCCAGCAGCGGATGGGTTCGGTCACGCTGCTCCTGCCACCGCGTAGAGCCTCCACTCGCCCGGAACGCCCTTGAGCTCGGCGCCGCCTCGATCCTGGAACTCGATCCCCGAGCCGGCCACGAGATCCTTCACCGTCTGGGAGACGAGCACCTCGCCCGGCCCGGCCTTGGCCGCGACGCGCGCCCCGATCGAGACGGCGACGCCGGCGACCTTACCGTCCAGGACCTCGCACTCCCCGGTGTGGAGGCCGGCGCGCACCTCGAGCCCCAGCTCGGTCACGGCGTCGCGCACGGCGCACGCGCAACGGATCGCGCGCGCAGGCCCGTCGAAGCGCGCGAAGAATCCGTCGCCTGCCGTGTCGAGCTCGACGCCGCGGAAGCGCGAGAGCTGAGCCCGGGTGCGGGCGTGGTGCTGCTCGAGCAGCTCTCTCCAGCGGCGATCGCCGAGCTCGACCGCCTTCGCGGTCGACCCGACGAGGTCGGTGAAGAGCACCGTCGCGAGCACGCTCTCGTACGGCTGAGCCGAGTCGAGGCAGACCGGCTCGACGAAGTCCCGGATCGCGAAGACCACCGACTCCCAGTCGCCGTAGTACGGCATGTGCGGGCCGCCCGGCAGCTCGACGAAGCGCGCGCCGGGGATCTGCTCGGCCATCCAGCGGGCGCCCTCGATGGGGATGTGGTCCTCCGCGCGGTGCGCGACGACCGTCGGCACGCGGATCGTGGGCAGCACCGGCCGCACGTCGATCTCGGCGTTCATGCGGGCGAGCTGCAGCAACGCGCCGGGGCTGATGCGCATCCGGTCGCCCCGAGCCCGCTCGCGGATCGCCTCAGGCGTCGCCTGCCGTCCCTGGCTCTCGAGCCACTCGCGCGCGCTCTCCTCGCTCCCCCACCTTTGCGCCTCGGCCTCCCAGTCGGAGAGGTACTCGTGCTTCGGCTCTCCCCACGGAAAGTTCGGCCCGCGCACGAAGCGAGGCAAGGAGCCGTAGACGACGAGCGCGCGAACGCGCTCCGGGTACGTCGCAGCGAAGAGCAGTGCCATCGGCCCGCCTTCGGAGACCCCGCAGACCGCGGCCGACTCGCTGCCCGCTGCGTCCATCACCGCTCGGATGTCGTCCATCCGCGTCTCGAGGTCGGCGATCTGCGCCACCCGGTCCGACAGCCCGGTGCCGCGCTTGTCGAACAGGATCAGGCGCGAGAAGGACGCGAGGGCCCGCAGGAAGCGGGACTTGTCCTCGTCCTCCCACGTGAGGTCGAGATGCGAGAGGGCGCCCGGCGTCCAGACGAGGTCGAACGGCCCGTCGCCGAGCACCGAGTAGGCGATCGAGACGTCGCCGGAGCGGGCGTAGCGGACTTCCGGGACCACGGGCGGAGTGTCGAGCCTCATCCAACCCTTCGCAAGGCCAGGTGTCGGAAATGTTTCGGCCGGAAACAGCGAAGGTCGGCCCGGTACCGGGTTGATCTGCATGCGCGTTTCTTGTATCTCTGCGTCGAGGCCGGGGGATGGCCATGCGGAAAGGGGAATAGAGGCCGTTGTCGGCCAATGAACGCGGCAAGGGTCGCGCAATCTGGGCAATCGCACGCCGCGTTGCGGTGCCGGCGCTGGCGCTCCTTCTCGGCGCCGCGGCGATGGCCCTGATCCTAGACTCCGGCTCGGTGCGCCTCCCGTCGATCACCCTCGGCTCGGGCGGGTCGCCGGCGGAGAAGGTCTCCGTCGCGTCGCCGGGGCAGCGCAAGACGACGCCTCGCCGGCACGTCACGCCGACGCCGCTCGTCGCGCAGCCGTCCCCCGTCGGCGGGTCGACGGGCACCCCCGTGAGGGCTGCCGCGAACCCGACCACGTCCGCTCAGCCGCAGTCGAACCCCGCTGTGACGCTGCCCTCGTCCACGAGCCCGCCGGAGACGACAACCCCCGCGGCGCCCACGCCGACGATCGCGACGCCTGCGCCGGCCGTCACGCCCCAGGCGGAGGAGAAGCCGTCGCCGGCCGGACCTCCTCGAGGACTGGCGCTCGGGCACGAGAAGCTCAAGCACGAGAAGCACCTGCCGCCGGGCCTCCTCGAGAAGAAGTCGAAGCCCCTGAAGGCAAAGCCCGAGAAGGAGCCGGAGCACGAGAAGGAGCCCGAGCACGAGGGCCCGTCCGGCCCACCGCCGCCGTCCCATCACGGCCCGCCTCCCGGCCACGGCCCACCGCCCGGCCACGGCCCACCGCCCGGCCACGGCCCGCCTCTCGGCCACGACCACCACGGTCCGCCCCCCGGGCACGGCTCGCAGGGCCCGCCGTCGCCAGGCTCCAAGCACCACGGGTCGCCGGGACAGGCTCGCAAGGAAGACCCTCCCACGCCCAAGCCCGGCCATGACCACGGCGATGCCGGCAAGGGGCCCTCCCCGCCCGGAAAGGGCCACGGCCACTGAAGTTCGTGCCGCGCCGCGCCTCTCCACTCGGGCTGGGGCTCCGACTACGGCTGATGCTCACCTTGACGGCGGTTGCCGTCCTCCCCATCGCCGGCGTCTCCTACGTCGTCGTCCGGGACGAGGTTCGCAACGTCACCCGCTCGATCGATTTCGACGTGCAGAGCGCCGCGCTGGCGGCGCAGGCTCGGTTCAGCCGGCTCCTCGACGGGCGCCAGCTGCACGCCGTTGCGGCGGCGTCGTCCCCGCGGCTGCAGGCCTTGGTCGGCCGCCACGACAACGCCGGCCTCGAACGGTACGCCCGGCGCCACGAGTTGCTGCTCCAGGTCCGCGGGCGCACGTACGGGCGGCGTCTCCCCCACGCGGTCACGGCTCCGGTGCAGCTCGTGACGCACGGCAAGGGGCTCGGCTCGGTGGTCGCCCAGCTGCCTCTCGACGTGGTCACGCTCCGGCAACTGGCGGCGGGCGCGCCGGACGGGGTCCAGCTCGCCTTCACCGGCCCCGGCCGCGCGCCCGCGAAACCCGGACGCGGGGTGACGGCGCCTCTGGCGAACAAGACCGGCGTCCGCGCCTACCTCCCCCGGCGGCTCGAGTCGCACCGCAAGAACGCTGCCTACGTCCGGGTCGCGGAGGCGGGCCTACTGGCACTGGTGGCGCTGATGCTTCTCACGCTCTTCCTCGCCCGTCCGCTCCTGCGCACGTTCCGCTGGACGGAGGAGCAGGCGAGCGAGGCCCGCATCGACGCGCTCACGGGGCTCGCGAACCGGCGCGCTCTCGAGGAGATCCTCGCCGCCGAGATCTCCCGCGCCCAGCGCTTCGCGCACCAGCTCTCGGTCGTCGTGATCGACCTCGACCGCTTCAAGGAGATCAACGACTCCTTCGGGCACGGCGCGGGGGACGTGATGCTGCGCGCCGTCAGCCGGCTGCTCACCTCGCTCGCGCGCCAGGGAGACTCGGTCGCGCGCTGGGGCGGCGAGGAGTTCGTCGTCGTCCTGCCCGAGACCGACCTGGCGGGCGCCCAACGCCTCGCGGAGCGTCTGCGGCGCACGATCGAGGCGCACTCCGTCGGCGAGATGCGCACCAGCGCGAGCTGCGGGGTCGCGACCATGCTTCCGGAGGACACGGTCGAAGCGCTGCTCGGCGCGGCGGACCACGCGCTGTATCAGGCGAAGGCGAACGGCCGGAACCGGACCGAGATCGCGGGCCGCGGCCCCCGGCCGGCCGCTGCCTGAGTTTTCGGAATCGCGCCGCCGGAGAGCGGGAGGCGGATGGGAATCCTCTCGCACAGTCACGTCGGCGCCCGGTCGCACCGGCTTCTGCTCCTGACCGTGCTGGCCGCAGTGCTCTACCTGGCTGCGGGCCTGGGGCTGGCGGACGTCGCCGGCTTCGGCGACGTGTGGCGCGCGGCACAGCACCCGCAGTGGCAGTGGCTCGCCGCCTCGCTCGGAGGGGTCGCGCTCGCCTTCGTCGGCTACTACTTCGGCTACTGCGGCGTCGGGAGCGTCGAGGACGGGCCGGACGACCTGAGCCACGCCGAACGGCTCGGTGTCGTCGCCGCCGGCTTCGGCGGCTTCTTCGCCCACGGCGGCACCGGGATCGACCGTGCAGTCATGCGAGCCGCGGGAGGGTCCGCCCGCGAGGCGAAGGTGCGCGTGACGCTGCTCGGCGGCCTCGAGCACGGGATCCTCGCCATTCCGTGCAGCGCGGCGGCGATCGTGCTCCTCGTCGAGGGCGTGAGGAAGCCGCCGCTCGACTTCACGATTCCGTGGGCAGTGGGGCCCTGGGTCGGCTTCGGCGTCGCCTACTGGGCGGCCGAGCGCTACCGCGCTCGTCTGCGCCGCCGGGGCGGCTGGCGCCAGAAGCTCTCGATCACGTTCGACGCGACGCATCTCGTGGGCGCGATGTTCCGCCGTCCGGTTCGCCACGCGGCGGCGATCTCCGGGATGCTCCTCTACTGGCTCGGCGACATGTGGGGGCTCTGGATGGCGATTGCCGCCTTCGGCCTCCGCATGAACGCAGCCACGACGATGGTCGCGTTCGGAACCGCGATGATCGTCACGCGCCGCACCGGCCCGCTCGGCGGCGCCGGGATCCTCTGCGCGGCCCTCGCAGCGACGCTCTGGTACTGCGGCGCACCCTGGACCGCCGCCGTCCTGGGAACCTTCAGCTACCGCTTCTTCGCGGTCTGGCTACCGCAGCCGCTCTCGTTCCTCATGCTCCCTCGCCTGCGCCGGCTCCTCGAGGAGTCGTCGGACGCCGACGCTCCCACCGCAGCCGAGCGGGAGGCACGGGCGAGCACCAAGGAGGCGGCGCTGCAGCGCTCCTCCTAGGGCAATTCGACCACGATCGAGCCGTCGGCCACGCGCACCGGGTACGTGTCGACGGGCTCCGTCGCGGGGAGACTGATGGGCTGTCCGGTCGAGAGCTGGAACATCGACCCGTGCCGCGGGCAGACCACGCAGCAGCGCTCCTCGTCCCAGTCGCCCTCGCAGAGCGGCCCGTCGTCGTGCGAACACCGGTCCTCGATCGCGTACAGCGCGCCGCCGCAGTTGTAGACGCCGACGAAGAGGCTCCCCTGGCGAACGATCTTCGACGAGCCGGGCGGGAACTCGGCGGCCGCGGCGACCACGATCTCCGGCATCGCGCCCTAAGCGAGATCGAGCTCGTCGAAGCCGGCGAGCCCCTCGGGGAGCGGCGTCCCCTTCGCTTTGTGGAGCGCGACCTTCAGCGTGGTCAGCCCGAGCATCGCGCACTTGAGGCGCACCGGCGTGAGCGGGACGCCTATCTCGGCGAGCAGCTCCTCCTTGTCGAGCTCGGCGACCTGCCGGGCGGTGCGACCCTTCGTCATCTCCATCAG
Organism: Gaiellaceae bacterium; assembly: GCA_036490825.1. Classification (GTDB taxonomy): domain Bacteria; phylum Actinomycetota; class Thermoleophilia; order Gaiellales; family Gaiellaceae; genus Palsa-739. Next base: position 2,078 of record DASXDE010000032.1, on the reverse strand, counting down.
CATCGAGGTCGCCGCCTGCGAGATCGCGCAGCCGCGGCCCGAGAACCTCACGTCGTCGATCGTCTCGCCGTCCTCGCCGAAGGCGACGTAGATCGAGACCTCGTCGCCGCAGAGCGGGTTCTGGCCCTCGGCCTCCGCGTCGGCGCCCTCGATCACGCCGTGTCCGCGCGGGTTCTTGTAGTGGTCGAGGATGACCTCGCGGTACAGGCTCTCGAGGGCCGGGTCGCTCATGCGAACACCTTACGGACGGCGTGGAGACCGTCGACGAACTGGTCGATCTCCTCGGGAATGGTGTAGAGGTAGAAGCTCGCCCGGTTCGTCGCGGCGACCCCGAGCTTCTGCATCAGCGGCTGGCAGCAGTGGTGCCCGGCGCGGATCGCGACGCCCTGCAGGTCGAGGATCTGCGCGACATCGTGGGGGTGGATCCCCTCCATGTTGAACGACACGACCCCGGCGCGGCGGTCGGCGGGCGGACCGTAGAGCGTGATCCCCGGCACCTCCGCCAGCCGCCCGAGCGCGTAGGCCGCGAGCTCGTGCTCGTGTGCCTCGATCGCGTCCAGGCCGACCTCCTGCAGATAGTCGATCGCGAGCCCGAAGCCGTACGCCTCCGCGATCGGAGAGGTGCCCGCCTCGAACTTGTGCGGCAGCTCGCCCCACGTCGTCTTGTCGATGCGGACGGAGTTGATCATGTGACCGCCGAGGAGGAAGGGCTCCATGGAGTGGAGCAGCTCGGCTCTTCCCCACAGCACTCCGATGCCGCTCGGCCCGCACATCTTGTGTCCCGAGATCGCCAGGAAGTCGACGCCGAGCGCCTGCACGTCCACCTTCATGTGCGGCGCCGCCTGGGCCGCGTCGCAGACGAAGATCGCGCCCTGCTCGTGTGCCCAGGCGACGAGCGGCGACAGGTCGTGGATCGTCCCGAGCGAGTTCGAGACGAGGTTGGTCGCCACGACCTTCACGTTGTGGTCGCGGGCGATCGCGTCGAGCTGCGCGAGATCGGGGTCGCCGTTCTCGTCGATCTCGAGCATCAGGAACTCCGACCCCTGCCGCTTGGCGATGTACTGCCACGGGACGAAGTTCGAGTGGTGCTCGAGCTCGGTGACCACGACCGCGTCGCCGGGGCCGAGGTTGTTGCCGCCCCAGGCGTAGGCGACGAGGTTGAGGCCCTCGGTCGCGTTGCGAACGAAGATCACCTCGCGCGAGTCGGTCGCGTTGAGGAGGCCGCGCACCTTCTCGCGCGCCCCTTCGAGCCCGCTCGTCGCGCGCTCGGCGAGCACATGCACCGCCCGGTGGACGTTCGCGTACGACGTCTCGTAGAACCTCGTCATCCCGTCGAGCACCTGGCGAGGTTTCTGCGACGTGTTCGCGGAGTCGAGATAGGCGAGCGGCTTGCCGTTGATCTCCTGCTCGAAGATCGGGAAGTCGCGGCGGAGCGCCTTCGCGTCGAGCCTGACTGCGGTCTTGACGGCCACGAGGCCATCGTACCGGCGGGCCTGCGACCGACCTGTCCCGTGCGGCGCGGCGCCGCGCCCGGCTCACACACTCACGGTTCGGGAATGTTCACTCGAGGCGCGCGGGAGTCGCGCGGCTCAGCGAAGCCGGGCCAGTGCGCGGTCGACGCTGGCAAGCCACCTGGAGGCAGAAGCGCCAGCCTTCGCGCAGGAGACGATGACGCGAACGTTGCCGCGCCACTGCTCGGCAACCTGCGCGCCGGGCGAGCACGTCTTCGGTGCCTTCAGCCAACGGCCGTTCTTCACGATGAAGTAGTCGCTGAACCCGGACGCTGCGACCCGCTGCGGATTGCCGAAAACATCGACTTCGACGGTCCCTCTGCTGGTGCTGAGGTCAACAATCGGGGGATTGCCGACAGGGACCGGCTCGCGTGTGCGACGGACGAGCTCGATGTCGACCGTACGGAAGGCCTGCTCCGCGTCCGTCGCCGTGTACGTCACCTTCGAGTAGGGAAGCGGCTCGTGCGGTTGCGGCGGCAAGACGGAGGCGTGGGCGTGTGGTCGCGCGAACGTGAACGCCCCCGCCGTGGCGAGAAGCGCGAAGCCGAGGAGGCCGAGAGCAGCAAC
>DASXDE010000031.1:0-9308 GCA_036490825.1 Gaiellaceae bacterium | reverse complement strand
CCTCGTCGCAGGCTTCCTGCTCGCGAACCGGAGCGTGGACCGGCAGCGTCAGGCGCTTTCAACCGCGCGGGCCGTTCTCGCCGCGACCCCGGCACACCACGTCTCGGCGCAGACGAATGCGTTCCGCTCGACGATCCTCAGTCAGCGAGAGCAGCGGACGCTCGCCCTCGCCGCGGCGATCGGCAAGCGCGTGGCCTGGGATCGCATCCTGCGCCGGATGACGCTTGTCCTGCCTGACGATGTCTGGCTCACGAAGGTGACCGGGTCCGTGCCGCTCCAGCCTGCGGTGGCGCCGGCAACCGCGACAACGACTTCGACTGCCTTGCCGACTGCTCCCACCGCGCTCACGATCGAGGGAACCACGTACAGCCAGGCCAGCGTCGCCCGGCTCCTCGCGCGGCTCCAGGTTCTCCCCGATCTCAAGAACGTGCAGCTCCAGAGCAGCCAGGCCACGACGATCGGAACCCAGAGGGTCATCAACTTCGTGATCGTCTCTGACATTCGCAAGGGAGGGGGAGCCTCGTGACCGCCCGCCTCGCAAGCCTCTCGCCGAGGGCTCAAGCCGCGCTCGTCGCCGGTGCGCTGCTCCTCGTCGCCGTCGTCGGCTACTTCGCCGTCATCGCGCCCAAGCGCTCCACGGCCGCCGACCTGAAGAAGCAGACGGCCGCGGTGCAGGCGCAGATCGACAGCAACAAGTCGACCGCTTTCACGCAGGCTCTGCCGGCTGTGCGCGCAGCCAGTGTCTTCAAGCTCGCGGAAGCGATGCCGAGCCAGCTCGACACGCCCGACGTGATCCTGCAGCTGAACCAGCTCGCTGAGAGCTCGGGCATCGCATTCGACCAGATCCAGCCCGGAACCGCCGGCGCGTCCGCGAGCGTGCCCGATACGGTGGATCCGTTCGCCGCCGAGCCGATTCAGGTCCAGTTCACCGGCAGCTTTTACAACCTGCTGGCCTTTCTCCAGCGGCTGCGCAACCTCGTCCGCGTGGAGAACGGGAACCTGTTCACCGCGGGGCGTCTCTTCGACGTGACGGACGTCACGTTCGCTGCCGGCGAAAAGGGATTCCCGCAGGTCCAGGCGACACTGAACATCAGCGCCTTCGTGCCCCAGACGCCGGCCTCTACGGCGACGACTCCGGGCGCCACGGACACCACGTCGACCACCACGACGGGCACGACGACCACGACCTCGAATCCGACGTCGGCTGCCCCGAGCACGAGCGGAGGGACTTCATGAGCCGCAAGAGCAGAATGCAGGACATCCGGCTGGCGAAGGACCGCCGGGCGAAGCGGTTGGCCATCGGCGGAATCGTGGTGCTCGCAGCAGTCCTGGCGTTCGAGGTGCCGCACGTCCTGAAGAAGAGCGGCGGCAGCAGCAGCTCGGCTCCTCCGGCTGCGACGACGACCGCGACGGACACCAGCGGCACCGCCACGCCTACGCCCTCGACCGCGCCGAGCACCGGGGCTGCTGCCGCCGTGCCGGTGTCGAGCACGAAGCTGACGAGCTCGGACCTGGCGCCTAGGCGGCTGAAGTCGCAGCTCTACTCGTTCAGCCACTTCACCGGCAAGGACCCGTTCGTGCAGCAGGTCACGGCAGCGTCCATCACGAACTCGCCCTCGACGGGCGCCTCGTCAGGGTCGAGCGGCACGGGTGCCAGCGGCGCGGCCGCTGCGCCGGCGCCGCAGACGTACAGCCGCACGCTCGCCCGGACGGGAGCCGCCATGATCCAGGTCAACGGCAAGCTCCAGACTGTCCGGATCGGCGCGAGCTTCCCGAGCTCGAACCCGCTCTTCACGCTCGTCTCCATTGCCCACGGCGTCGCTCGGATCGGCATCGCGAGCGGCTCGTACGCAAGCGGCGCGCAGACCGTCTCGCTCGGCGCGGGCAGGTCGCTGACGCTCGTCGACACGGCGGACGGCATCCGCTACAAGCTGGAGCTCGTTTCCGCGCCGTGACCGCCGCTGTGGACATCGGCCTTCGGCGGGTCCGCCCGAGCCGGCTCGCGGCGAAGCTCCGCGGCGAGGACGGGATCGGGCTCATCGAGCTCCTGATCGCGCTCCTCGTGCTGAACGTCGGCATCTTCGCGACCCTCGGCGCGTTCACGTCCGCGGCGACGACAATCCGTCGCGCCAGTCATATCTCGACGGCGGCAGCGATCGCTGACCAGGAAGTCGAGGCGCTCCACAACGCGAAGTACGACACCGGCATAGTGACTCAGGCGGCCTTCACATGGCCGTCCGCGCAGACCCCGGACGGCCGGACCTATAGCGTCCAGGTGGACGTTACCCCCGGCAGGCAGGTGACCGGCGTCACCTATCAGGGCAGCGCGTTTGTGAAGGAAGCGACCGTGACTGTCTACGACGGCGCGGCCACGGACCCCAATAAGACGTTGCTCGTGAAGAGCATGACGACCTTCTCGCGCTGCACCCAGGCCGGCCTGGGAACCACGCCGGACCAGGCCTCGACCGCCTGTCAAAACTAGCCATGGCCGGATTCGCTTACACCGCAATCAGCATCGAAGGCCTCGAGACCGTCGGCGAGATCCACGCCCCCGACCTCGACGCGGCACGCGAGCAGCTCCGCATCCGCGGCCTGCTGGCCCACGAGCTCCGCGAGCTTCCCGCCAGCGGCGAAGAGGGCCTGCGCACGGCCTTCAAGAAGATCAAGCCTCGCTCGATGCAGATCTTCTCGCGTCAGTTCTCGACGATGATCGAGGCGGGCCTGAACATCGTCGCCGCGCTCGTGATCCTCGAGGACCAGACCGATGACGTCTACCTCGCCGAGATCATCTCGGAGCTCCGCGCCGACGTCGAAGGAGGCCTCCTCCTCTCGCAGGCGATGGCGCGGCACCCGAAGGTGTTCAACGAGCTGTACGTCTCGATGGTGCAGGCCGGCGAGGCGTCGGGAATGCTCGACAACGTCCTCGACCGCGTCGCCGACCAGATCGAGAAGGAGACCAAGCTCAAGCGCCGCGTCAAGGGCGCGATGATCTACCCGACCGTCGTCTTCACCTTCGCGACGCTCGTGCTCGTCGCGATGCTCATGTTCATCGTCCCCATCTTCGCGAAGATCTTCACCGAGCTACACGGCCAGCTGCCGTTCCTGACTCGGGTCGTCGTCAGCGCCTCCGACCTGCTCCGCCAGCGGTGGTACATCATCTTCCCGCTGGTCGGGTTCACGGTCTGGGGCGCGCTCCGCTACAAGAAGACGGAGTCGGGCCGCCAGAAGTGGGACCAGATCAAGCTCCGGATGCCGTTGAAGATCGGCGAGGTCGTCCTCAAGATCGTGATGGCGCGCCTGCTGCGCACGCTCGCGACGCTCGTCGCCGCGGGCGTCGACATCATCAAGGCGCTCGAGATCTCCGGCTCGACGGCAGGCAACTGGCTCGTCGAGAAAGCGTTGACGGAGGCGCGGATCAAGGTGCAGGAAGGCGTCCCGATCGCAGAGCCGCTGACGAACGATCCCCTCTTCCCGCCCATGGTCAGCCAGATGGTCAAGATCGGCGAGGAAACCGGCGAGCTCGAGAAGATGCTGAGCAAGATCGCCGACTTCTACGAGGACGAGGTCGACGCCGCGATCCAGAACCTGACCTCGATCATCGAGCCCATCATGATGATCGGCGTGGGGATGATGGTCGGCGTCATCATCATCGCGATGTACCTGCCGATGTTCAAGATGATGCAGCTGATCGGCAACTCCGGCTGACCGCGGCGGCTCTCGAGACGGCATAGATCGCACGGATCGCGGCTCGCTCGACGCCGCGGGCGGCGGCCGGCTCCGGCAGCTCTCCCTGCAGCAGCTTCTCGAGGGCACGGAACGTGACCGGCAGCCGCGCGAGGGCGTAGGTCGCGCGCGGGAACCGCTCGAAGGCGCGCTTCGCCCCCCAGCCGGCGCGCGTGAGCGGGGTGATCCGCCGTTCCACCGCGGCTTGGTATGCGTCGAGGTCGTCCTCCCGGCCGGCGAGCACGTCGAGCGCGGCCTCCGCGACGAGCTGGGCGGAGAGGAACGCCTCATACATCCCGTCCCCCGAGAACGGGTCGACGAGCCCGGCGGCGTCACCGATCACCGCCGTCCGCCCGCGCGCGAGCAGCGTCCCGGGCAGCCGCAGCGGCAGCCGGTAGCCGCGAGTCTCCAGCGCCGCCTCCGGGTCGATCCCGTACGCCTCGCACATCCGCCGCAGCTCGGCGCGCAGGCGCGGCCCCTCCTCCCCGTTGCCGCCGACCCCGACGTTGACGTGGTCGCCCTTGGGGAAGATCCAGCCGTAGCCGCCGCGGATGACGGCGATCTCGAGCACCATCGCGCCCGCGTAGCGCGGCTCGTGCGGGTAGTTGGCCTCGAGCGCGACGCCGTGGACGACGCCGTCGGCGAGCCCGAGCTGCTTCGCCGACGAGCCGTTGCAGCCGTCGGCGCCGATCACGACCGTCGCGTCGAGCTCCCGCGCGTCGGCCGTCTCCCCCACGCGCACCTCGGCGCCGGCCTCCTCGGCCTTCTGGAGAAGGAAGTGGTCGAGCCGCCGCCGCTGCGTCATGTACGCGAGCGGCCCGCGCGCGCGGCGCGTGAAGCGGTGGCGATAGCGAAGCCCGCACTCGAGCCGCTCGGTCACGTCCTCCACGACCGGCTCGATCGAGAACGGCAAGAGCCGCGCGGCCCGGCCGGTGACGCCGCCGCCGCACGGCTTGTCCCGCGGGAACGTCGCCTTGTCGAGGAGCAAGACGCGCGTCCCGGCGGCTGCGAGCCGGTACGCGGCGGTCGAGCCCGCCGGCCCGGCGCCGACGATCGCCACGTCGTAAGCCGCCACGACCCCAAAGCTACAATGGCGCTCCGCGGGGGTGTGCCCGAGCGGCCAAAGGGAACGGGCTGTAAACCCGTCGGCTCAGCCTACGGAGGTTCGAATCCTCCCGCCCCCACTTCTACTAGCGTGACGCGACCTGGAGCGAGTCCAGGGAGCGGCGGATCTCGCGGGCGAGGATCTCGTACATCGTCGGCTCGATGATCTCCAGCGCGGCGCGGAACGCGGCCTCGGCCTCGTCGTCGCGGGCTTGCGCGGCGAGGACGAGACCACGCGCGTGCAGCAGTGAGGCACGCGTCCAGACGTCCCCGCGCCCTACGCGGCGCTCGGCCTCGGCGACGAGCCGGTCCGCCTCGTCGACCTTGCCTAGCTCGACCAGGACTTCGGCCAGCCCGCGCTCCGCCTCGACGAGGAATCCCTGCTCGTGCGTCCTCCGAAGCCGTTGCACGGCTTCGCGGAAGGTCTTCTCGGCCAGCGGGAGGTCGCCGCGCTGCCGGTAGACGAAGGCGAGGTTGGACAGCGTCCAGCCGTAGCGCCCGGCAGCGCCGGTCTCGTCGAAGCTCTCCAGCGCCTCCCGCAGGTACCGCTCCGCCTCGTCGGACTCGGCTTCGCCGAAGCGGCGCCCGTGGACGGCGAGCGCGTAGCCCATCGCCTCCCGGCTCCCGCTCGTCTCCGCGAGCGCCTCCGCCTGCTCGAGCAGCGCGACGGCGCCGGCGGCATCGCCGCGCACGCCGGCGACGGCCGAAAGCTGCGTGAGGGCGAGGCTCTCCAGCTCTGGCCGGCCGGCCCGGTGCGCCAGGTCGAGCATCGCCTCGGCGTGGCGGGTCGACCCGTCGCCGTCGCCGAGCCACCAGTAGATCGTCGTGATCAGCGCGTGGGCGTCGTAGAGGCCGGCCAGCTCGTTCTCGGGCAGGATCGCGAGCGCCTCGTCGACGAGCTCGTGCGCCCGGGTGACGTCGCCGTCGGCGTGTAGGGCCAGGTCTGCGAGCAGCACGAGCGCGCGACCCTCGATGTCTCGCCGGCCCGCGGCTCGCGCTTCCTCGAGCACCTCCTCCGCCTCCTCGCCCAGCGTCGGGACGTCCGCGAGGCCCGATGCGGCGTGGGCTGCGAGGTATCGCCGGTCCGGGCTCGGCTCGAGCTCGATCGCGCGTAGCAAGGTGCGGCGGGCCGCCCGGAGCGCGCCGCGGCGCAGGGCACGGCGGCCGGCCTCCTCGAGCGCGTCCGCAGCCGAGTGCGCGAGGTCGTCGGGGACCGCCCCCTCGAGCTCGGCGAGCAACGCGGCGGCGTGATCGAGGTGGTGAGCCCTGATCTCGGCCAGCTCGTCGCCGGCGCGCTGCCCGACCCAGGTCGCGAAGGACCGGTGCTCCTCCGCGCGCCGGGCCTTGCTCATCCCGGCGTACGCGACGTCGCGGATCAGAACGTGCTTGAAGCGGTAGGCGCGATCGCCGGAGATGGTGGAGCGCTCCTCGGGAACGACGAACTCCCGGTCCAGGAGCCGGTCGAGCAGCCCCGGGACGTCCCGCTCGGGCGCGAGCGCCTCGAGCGCGCCGAGCCAGAAGACACGACCGACGAGCGCCGCGCTCTGCAGGACCAGCTTCTCGTCCGCGCTGAGCCCGTCGATCCGGGCGGCGATCAGCGCCTGCAGGGTGTCCGGAATGCCGTCCATGCCGCGCCCGTCGTGGAGCGCGTGGGCGATCTCCTCGAGGAAGAGCGGATTGCCCTCCGCCCGGGCGAGCACGAGCTCCCGCTGCTCCGGCGGCGCCTCGCCGAGACCGAGGAGCGCGGCGGCGAGCTCCTCGCTCTCCTCCGCGCCGAGGGGGACGAGGTCGATGGCGCTCGCACTGCGGATCCCGCCGCCCCAGGAGGGTCGTGCGTCCAGCAGCTCGGGTCGGGCCAGGGCGATGATCAGCACCGGCGCGTCTCGGAGGGAGCGGACGAGATGCTCGATCAGGTCGAGCAGGGGCTCCTCGGCCCAGTGGACGTCCTCGAAGACAAGGACGAGCGGCTGCGCGTCGGCGAGCTGCTCCGCCCAGCGGAGCGCCGCCCAGTTCAGCTGCTCGGGGGTCCGCTCTCCCTCCGCCGCTCCGAGCACGCCGAGCGCGACCGCCAGCAGGTCGGCGACGGCCTCGCTCTCGCAGGAGAGGCGCAGCTTCTCGAACGCCTCGTTCGCCGGGTCGTCGTCGGTGATCCCGGCGCTCGCCTTGATCATCGAGGCGATCGGCCAGTAGGTCACGCCCTCGCCGTAGGGAAGGGTCCGCCCGGCGAGCGTCGTCACGCGCTCGGCGCCCGCCGTGAACTCGGCCACGAGCCGCGTCTTGCCGAGGCCCGCCTCGCCGAAGACGCTCACGAGCTGCGCGCGCCGGTCCCGGACGGCGCGCGCGAGGGAGTTCTCGAGCACGGCCAGCTCCGGCTCGCGACCGACGAACGGCGTGGCGGCGAGGCGTCTCGAGTCGCGGGCGCACACCACGCGCCACGTCGACAGCGGCTCCGCGCGTCCGCGGATGTCGAGCGGCCCGGCGTCGTCGACCTCGAAGGCGCCGGCCGCAAGGTTGCGGGCGCCGGGACCGAGCAGGATCTCGCCCGGCTGCGCCCCCTGCTGCAGGCGCGCCGCGAGATTCACAGCCTCCCCGGTCGCGAACGTCGCGTCGCCGTCCTCGATCACGATCTCCCCCGACTCGACCCCGATCCGCACCGAGAGGCCCAGCTGCTCCACGCTCGGGACGATTTCGAGCGCCGCCCGAACCGCGCGCTCGGCGTCGTCCTCGTGCGCGACGGGCACGCCGAAGGCCGCCATAACCGCGTCGCCCGCAAACTTCTCGACCGTGCCGCCGTGCGCCCGGATCCGCCCCGAGACGACCTCGAAGTAGCGGTTCACCCGCTGACGGACGACCTCGGGATCGGCGCTGGCCACGAGCCCGGTCGAGTCGACGAGATCGGCGAAGATCACCGTTGCGACCTTGCGCTCCATCCCCGAATCGTAGAGACCGGCCCGGGGCCAGACCTTCTACGGCGTTGTCTGCAGGATGTTGACCGCCCTCGCCACGACCATCACCGCGAGGGAAAGGCTGATCGCCGACTGGACGAGCATCAGCATCTTCGCCCAGCGGCTGAGCGGCATCGCGTCCGTTGGGCTGAACGCCGTCGCGTTCGTGAACGAGAGGTAGAGGTAGTCGAGGAAGAGCGGCCGCCAGCCGGACTCGGCGAACGCCGCCTCGGTCTGCTGGGGGAAGAGGAAGTCGCGCTCGGTCGCGGGCGTGGTGGGGCGGCTGAGAGGCCCGCCGCCGTCGAGCTGCCAGTACCAGAGCCCGAACAGGAGCACGTTCACGGCCCACATGTGGACGGCCGCCCGCAACAAGGGCGAGGCGTTCGCCTCCGCGCCGTTCACCAGCAGGTGGACGAGCAGGATGATCGAGGCCGCGTTCGCGGCGCTCACGATCGCGATCGTCCCGAGCGCGAGGCGGCGGCGCGTGAGGTTGAGGATCTCGGGGCGCCAGTCGAGTACACGGCCGAGGCGCCCGCCCGGGCGGATCATGCCGAGCGCGAAGAGGACGAGAAGGGTGAGCGCCGGCACGACCCAGCGCACGACCCCGAAGGCTCCCCCGCCAGACCCCACGATGAAGCGCGACGGGAGGTCGGCGTAGAGCCCGGCGGCGCCGACGATCGCGGCCGCGGGCCAGAGCGGTGACTCGCCGAGCTCCCCTGCAGCAGGAATCGCACGGCGCACGTCCACGGCGAGAGGCTACGGAGCGCGTCGGCGGGCGCTCGCCCTGGGCCGGGCTACAATCCGGCGTCCAGCCCTCTTAGCTCAGTTGGTAGAGCACCTCCATGGTAAGGAGGGGGTCGACGGTTCGAGTCCGTCAGAGGGCTTGAAGTTATCTCCTGCTTAGGCGCTGTTTCTGTTGCCGTCCTTGACGGCGATGTGCGTCTTTGACCTCCACCCAGCGTCCACGGCGTGGACGTCGGCGCTGATTCGAGTGGATGTCGAGGAGCTTGATCGCGTGCTCTTGCCCGTCACGGGCGAGGTGTCCGTAGTGGCGGTCGATCATCGTCAGGCTGGCGCCCATGTAGCGGGAAAGGTCGAAGGTCGAAATCCCGGCACGGAGCGCAAACGTGGCGAAGGTGTGGCGGAGATCGTAGATCCGGCGTCGCGGGTCGATTCCGGCTGCCTCCTGGGCCGGCTGCCAGTGCCGGTTGCGGAAATTGTGCAGATCGAAATGGCCGCCATCCGAGGCCGGAAAGACAAGCTCGCCATGTTCCAGTGGTAGAGCGTCGAGTGCAGCGAGAGCGCGCGCTTGCAGCGGGACTGCACGCACGCTCGCCTCGGTCTTCGGGTACTTGACGCGCCCGTTCCGATAACTGCGGCGCACGTACACGACCCGCTGGTCACGATCGACGTCCCGCCACTCGAGCGCAAGCCACTCGCCGGGCCACAGCCCGGTCGCGGCCGCGAACGCGACCAGCGATAGCTACTGAGCTTGGCAGCGACCGCCTCCACCTCCTCCCACGACTCGAACGGTCG
>DASXDE010000030.1:0-21498 GCA_036490825.1 Gaiellaceae bacterium | reverse complement strand
CCGCCCGCTCGGCTACCGCGAGCTCGCCGACGAGCTGGCCGACTACGTCTCCGACCTCGGCTTCACGCACGTCGAGCTGCTGCCGGTGATGGAGCACCCGTTCTCCGGCTCGTGGGGCTACCAGGTGACCGGCTACTACGCACCGACGTCCCGCTTCGGCACGCCCGACGACTTCCGCCACCTCGTCGACCGCCTCCACCAGCGCGGAATCGGCGTGATCCTCGACTGGGTGCCCGCCCACTTTCCGCGCGACGACTGGGCGCTCGCCACCTTCGACGGGACGCACCTCTACGAGCACGCCGACCCGCGGCGCGCGGCGCATCCCGACTGGGGCACGCTCGTCTTCAACCTCGGCCGGACCGAGGTGCGGAACTTCCTGCTCGCGAACGCGCTCTACTGGCTGCGCGAGCATCACGCCGACGGGATCCGCGTCGACGCGGTCGCCTCGATGCTCTACCTCGACTACTCGCGAAAGGCGGGCGAGTGGGTGCCGAACGCGTTCGGCGGCAACGAGGACCTCGACTCGGTCTCGTTCCTGAAGGAGATGAACGAGACCCTGTACGCGCGCGACGCGGGTGTGATCTCGGCGGCCGAGGAGTCGACCGCCTGGCCCGGCGTCTCACGGCCCACCTACCTCGGCGGGCTCGGCTTCGGCTTCAAGTGGAACATGGGCTGGATGCACGACACGCTCAGCTACTTCCAGACGGACCCCGTCTACCGGCGCTTCCACCACCACACGCTCACCTTCTCGCTCATGTACGCCTTCAGCGAGAACTTCGTGCTGCCGCTCTCCCACGACGAGGTCGTGCACGGCAAGCGCTCCCTGCTCGACAAGATGCCGGGCGACCGGTGGCAGAAGTTCGCGAACCTGCGCTCGCTGTACGCCTACATGTGGGCGCATCCCGGCAAGAAGCTCCTCTTCATGGGCGGCGAGCTCGGCGAGTGGGAGGAGTGGAACGCCGAGGGCTCGCTGCACTGGAACCTGCTCGAGTACGCCGAGCACGAGGGGATCCAGGCGCTGGTGCGCGACCTCAACCGCGCCTACCGCGAGACGCCGGCGCTGTGGGAGCTCGACTTCGACCCGGCCGGCTTCCGCTGGCTCGAGGCGAACGACACCGCGAACAACGTCCTCGCGTTCGCGCGGCTCGGCGACGGTGACGCGCCGCCGGTGGTGTGCGTCCTCAACCTCTCGCCGGTGCCGCGGCACGGCTACCGCGTCGGGATGCCGCGGTGCTGCCGCTGGCGGGAGGTGCTGAACACCGACTCGGCCTTCTACGGCGGCAGCGGGGTCGGCAACCTCGGCGGCGTCGAGGCGGAGGCCGTGCCGTGGCACGAGCAGCCCTTCTCGGCCGCGCTCACCCTGCCTCCGCTCGGCGTCGTCTGGCTCGTGCCGGAGTAACGGAGCCGCGGGTGGAGGTGTGGCCGGGGCGGCCGTTCCCGCTTGGCGCGACGTGGGGCGGAGACGGGACGAATTTCACGCTCTTCTCCGAGCATGCGGAGCGTGTCGAGCTCTGCCTGTTCGACGGGGAGCGCGAGACGCGGGTCGAGCTGCACGACGTGACCGCGCACAACTGGCACTGCTACCTCCCCGGCGTCGGCCCCGGGCAGCGGTACGGCTGGCGCGTCCACGGCCCTTACGCGCCCGAGACCGGGCACCGCTTCAACCCCAACAAGCTCCTCATCGACCCCTACGCGAAGGCGATCGAGGGGCCGGTCGAGTGGGACCGCGCCAACGTCCTCCCCTACGTGCCGGGCGCCGGCGAGGACGCCGATCTCGAGCTCGACGACGAGGACGACGCCGACGCGGTCCCGAAGAGCGTTGTCGTCGACCGCGGCTTCGACTGGGAGGACGACCGCCAACTGCAGACGCCCTGGCGCGACACGGTGATCTACGAGGTGCACGTGAAGGGGTTCACGAAGCAGCATCCGGAGATCCGTGACGACCTGCGCGGCACGTATGCAGCGCTCGCCTCCGAGCCTGCGCTCGAGTACCTGCGCGGGCTCGGGGTGACGGCGGTCGAGCTGCTCCCGGTCCACCACATCGCGGATGAGGGCTTCCTCCACGACCGCGGGCTGACGAACTACTGGGGCTACTCCTCGATCGGCTACCTCGCGCCGCACGCGCTGTACTCCGCGACGGGCACCGGCGGGGAGCAGGTCCGCGAGTTCAAAGGGATGGTCAAGGCCATGCACCGCGCCGGGATCGAGGTGATCCTCGACGTGGTCTACAACCACACCGCGGAGGGGAACCACCTCGGGCCGATGCTCTCCTTCCGCGGGGTGGACAACCGGAGCTACTACCGCCTCATGCCCGACGAGCCGCGCTTCTACATGGACTTCACCGGGACGGGCAACTCCCTCAACCCCATCCACCCCTCGGTGCTGCGCCTGATCATGGACTCGCTCCGCTACTGGGTGCTCGAGTGCCACGTCGACGGGTTCCGCTTCGACCTCGCCTCCGCGCTCGCCCGCGAGTTCTACGACGTCGACCGGCTCTCGGCCTTCTTCGACACGATCCACCAGGACCCCGTCCTCTCCCAGGTGAAGCTGATCGCGGAGCCGTGGGACGTCGGGCCGGGCGGCTACCAGGTCGGCAACTTCCCGGTGCTCTGGGCGGAGTGGAACGGGAAATACCGCGACTCCGTGCGGGACTTCTGGCGCGGCCAGGGCAACGTCGGCGAGTTCGCGCAGCGCTTCACCGGCTCCGCCGACCTGTACGAGGAGAACGGGCGCGACCTGTTCGCCTCGATCAACTTCGTCACGGCCCACGACGGCTTCACGCTGCGCGACCTCGTCTCGTACAACGAGAAGCACAACGAGGCGAACGGGGAGGACGGCCGCGACGGCACGAACGACAACCGCTCGTGGAACCTCGGCGCCGAGGGGCCGACCGACGACCCGACGGTGCTTGCCTTGCGAGCCAGGCAACAGCGGAACTTCCTGGCGACGCTGCTCCTCTCGCAGGGCGTGCCGATGCTGCTGGGCGGCGACGAGCTCGGCCGGACGCAGGGCGGCAACAACAACGCCTGGTGCCAGGACAACGAGATCTCGTGGTTCGACTGGGGCTCCGCGGATCCGGAGCTGCTCGAGTTCACGCGGCGGCTGATCGTGCTGAGGCGCGAGCACCCGGTCTTCCGGCGCACGTCGTTCCTGAGCGGGAAGGCGGGCGAGAGCGGGCTGCCCGACGCCTGGTGGTTCCGGCCGGACGGCCGGCGGATGACGCAGCGCGACTGGACGAGCCCCGAGACGCGGACGCTCGGCCTCTTCCTCAACGGGCGGGAGATCCGCGAGCGGACGGCGCACGGGGAGCCGATCTTCGGCGAGTCGTTCCTGCTCGTCTTCAACGCGCACTCGGAGCCGGTCGTCTTCACCCTGCCGGCGCGGCGCTTCGGCTCGCGCTGGGCGGTCGAGCTCGCGACCGGCGACGCGCCGGAGGGCCCGCTCGGCGCCCGCGCGCTCGTCGCCGTCGACCCCCACTCCCTGACCCTGCTTCGGCGAGACTGAGCCGATGCGCGTCTATCTCGCTGGGCCGATGTTCACGCCGTACGAGCGCACGTTCCTCGGTGACTGCGCCGGTCGGCTGCGGGCCGAAGGCTTCGACGTCTTCGTGCCTCACGAGCACGGGTTGGTCGGACGCGACGCCACGGCCGAAGCGGTGTTCGCCGTGGACGCCGGCGGCGTCGAGTCCGCGGACGCGGTGCTCGCCGTCCTCGACGGGCCGTCCATCGACGATGGCACGGCGTGCGAGATCGGGCTGTTCCACGGGCTGAAGCAGCGGGATCCCGAGCGCAAGGGAGTGATCGGCCTGCTCACGGACCTGCGCGGCGAGCGGCGCGGGGAGTTCGCGACGAACCTCTTCGTCCGTGGCTGCATCGAGGCCGGCGGGGGCGCCGTCGTCGACTCGCTGGACGACGCGCTCGCGATCCTCGACGGCTGGCGCTCTAACTAGGAGGGCTTGGCGAAACAGTGGCTGTGCCGCAGGGCCACGCTGAGCGTCGCGACTCCTCGCTTCGCTCGTCGGCCGGCTACGCCGGCTGCGGCGTCCTCAGTCGCGCCCGTAGCCTTCGGCTACGAACGCTCCCTGCGTCCTTGCCTCACGACGCCCATCGCACCCCTGCGACGAGCACCGTTCCGCCAAACCCTCCTAGAAGCTAAGCCGCTCAGCCCGGCGTCTTCACCGCAGGGGATCCGGGAAGACGCCGGACCGGGCTGGCCGCGGCTCGCCGAACCAGCCGAGCCGGGAGGGGTTCGATGCGATCCGAATCGAACCACGAGATGATGAAAATCAGCTAAGAGCCGATGTGTTGCCCGGGCGGGCGGCGCCGTTCAGGCTCAGGCGCACCACGGCGCCTCCGTCTCGCGCGTTCTCGGCGTCGACCGTCCCGCCGTGCGCCTCGGCCACCTCGCGCACGATCGCGAGGCCGAGCCCCGCACCGGGCATCGCCCGGGCGGCGGCCGAGCGGTAGAAGCGGTCGAAGACGAGTGGCCGGTCCTCGTCCGAGAAGCCGGGGCCGTGGTCGCGCACACGCAGCTCGCCGCCGACGAGCGAGACCTCGACCGAGCCGCCCTCACCGCTCCACTTGCCCGCGTTCTCGAGCAGGTTCCAGACGGCGCGCTCCATCCGCTCCCGGTAGCCGTCGACGACCGTCGGCTCGAGGCGGTCGGCGTCCCACTCGACCGCCGGGAAGCGGACGCGCGCGCGCTCCAGCGCGTCCTCCACGAGCTCGTCGAGCTGGAACGGCTCCTTCTCCACCGGCGCACCGCTGCGGGCGAGCTCGAGCAGCCCGCCGATGAGCGAGCGCATCTCCTGCGACTCGCGGTGCAGGTCGTCGAGCAGCCTCCGCCGCTGCTCCGGCTGGAGCTCGAGGTCGCCGCGAAGGACGTCGATGTTCGTCTGCAAGCTCGTCAGGGGGGTGCGCAGCTCGTGGGAGGCGTCGGCGACGAAGCGCCGCTGCGTCTCGAGCGACTCCTCGAGCGCGCCGAGCATCGTGTTGAAGGAGGCGCGGAGCCGGGCCAGCTCGCCGCGTCCTCCTTCGGGGACGCGTTCGCTCGGCTCGCCCGTCTTGGCGATCTTCTCCGCGGCTGCGGTGAGGCGCCGCACGGGAGCGAGCGTCGTGTCGGCAAGGAGCCGCCCGGCGGCGGCGGCGATGGCGACTCCGCCGAGCGAGACGAGGATGAGGATGAAGCGCAGCCGTTCGAGATCACGGCCGATGTAGTCGATGTTCCGGGCGACGACGACCGCGCCACCGATGTCGAGCGGCCGGACTCGCTCCCGCAGGGTCACGGGCGTGCCCTTCGGGGCCTCGTGGACCCCGACGTTTCGGAAGAAGCCACGGCCCTTCCCCTCGGCGACCTTGATGATCCGCGAGTCGAGCGGGATGTTGTGCGGGTTGGACACTCCTCCCTCCGACGTGATCACCGCGACGGCGTCGCTGCTGTAGGCGCTGAGGTCCGAGAAGGCGGCGCGATAGTCGTCGGCGTGAGCCGAAAGCTGGGTGTCGACCTGCGAGAAGAGCTCGTGCCGCATCAGGAAGTACGTCGCGGTCGAGGCGAGCGCGACGACGACCGCGACGACGCCGGCCGCAACGAGCGTCAGGCGGGCACGTAGCGTCATGGATCGCGCAGCACGTAGCCGGTGCCGCGAACGGTGTGGATCAGGCGCTCCTCCTCCTCGGCCTCCGTCTTCCGCCGGAGATAGCCGACGTAGACGTCGAGCGCGTTCGAGGAGTGGCTGAAGTCGTAGCCCCAGACGCGCTCGTAGATGAGCGAACGCGGCAGCACTTGGCGCGGGTTGCGCATGAAGAGCTCGAGCAGGTGCGCCTCGGTCGTCGTCAGCTCGAAGCGCCGGGACCCGCGACGCGCGTCCATCGAGCCGAGGTCGAGCGTCAGGTCGGCGAAGCGCAGGACCGCTCCCGGCTCCTCCGGCTTCGAGCGGCGGAGCAGCGCGCGCAGGCGGGCGAGGAGCTCCTCGAGGTCGTACGGCTTCGGCAGGTAGTCATCTGCGCCTGCGTCGAGCCCCTCCACCCGGTCGCCGACCGCGTCGCGCGCGGTGAGCAGAAGGATCGGGATCCGGTTGCCCTGCCTGCGCAGGCGGCGCGTCACGTCGAGCCCGTCGAGCCCGGGCATCATGACGTCGAGCACGAGCGCGTCGGGCGTCCGCGAGTCGACGGCGCTGAGAGCCGTGTCCCCGTCCGAGGCGAGCGCGACCTCGTAGCCGTGCAGCTGCAGCGCACGCTCGAGCGCCTCGCGCACCGCCCGGTCGTCGTCGGCGACTAGTACGAGCATTTCGGTCTAAGTTTGCCCTCGGAAGTGAGATCCGGTTAAGCCGCGGGCAGATCGACGACGAACGCCGCCCCCTCGCCGGGCTGGGAGCGCACCGTGAGGCTGCCGCCCATCCGCGAGACGAGCTCGCGTGAGATGAAGAGGCCGAGCCCGCTGCCGCCGACGCCGCGCGTGAGCGCCGGATCGAGGCGGTAGAACTTCTCGAAGATCCGCTCCTGCTCGCCGGGCGGAACGCCGAGCCCGCCGTCCCGGACGGTCAGCCGCACGCGGCCGGCGCCGCCGGCGAGCTCGACCGCCACGTCGCCGCCGTCCGGCGAGTACTTGATCGCGTTGTCGAGGAGGTTGACGAGCACCTGGCGGAGCTTGTCCTCGTCGACGAGCGCGACGGCGCGGTCGCCGTTCTGCTCGAGCCGCAGCTCGATCTGGTCGGGGGCCCGCAGGCGGGTCGAGTCGAGCACGCTCTCCACGAGCGGCCTCAGGTCGGTCGCCGCCGTCGACACGTCCACTCGGCCCTCCTCGATCTGGCCGGCGAGCAGGATCTGGGAGACGATCGTCGTCAGCCGCTCGGTCTCGCTCACGATGATGTCCAGGAACCGGTTCCGCTGCTCGGCCGGGATCTCGATGTCGGAGCGGAGGAGCGTGCGGGCGGCGCCGTAGACGGCCGCGAGCGGCGTGCGCAACTCGTGCGACGCGGTCGCGACGAAGTCGCTCCGCGCCCGCTCGAACACGTGCTCGTCCGTCACGTCGCGCAGGGCGTACACCACCCCCTCGTCGAACGCGACGCCGGTGACAGCGACCCAGCGATCGCCCGCAGCGGTCTCGAGCGGCACGGTCACGGAGCGCGCACGCTCCGGCGTCTCCGCGTCGGCGAGCTCCGCCGGCCGGGTCATCTCCTCCCACGCAGGCAGCACCTCGGACGGCCGTCTCCCCAGGGCGTCCGCCTCCGGGACGCCGGTGATCGCCGCCGTAGCGGCGTTCCAGAAGCGCACGCGCCCGTCGGGGTCGAGCAGGACGACGCCGTCGCCGACGTAGGCGAGGGCGAGCGCGGCCTCCGCTCGGCGCTCGGCCTCGCGGTAGAGCCGCGCGTTCTCGACCGCGATCGCTGCGCGGGCGCTCAGCTGCTGGCCGAGAGCGAAGTCGGCGGCGTCGAACTCCCGGTGTTCCGCGATCAACGTCAGCGCCCCGAAGGTCCGGTCGCCGGACCGGAGCGGCAGCGTGATCACGCTGCGGATCGAGATGTGCTCGAGCGCGGCGGCCGCCTCCGGATCGCGCCTCGCCGCTTCGTCGAGCAGCTCCTGAGGCACCACCGGGAGGAACTCCGCCTCGCCGGTCCGCATGACGCGGGCGGTGAGATCGAAGTCGTCGTCGATCCGGGTCGGCCGTGTCCTCCGCCGCACCTCCTCGGCCCACCGCTTGCGCTCGGGATCCGGGTGGGCCACCACGAGGCCCTCGATCTCGCCCGTGTCCTCGACGAGGACGTCGATTGCGCACCAGTCGGCAAGCTCCCGCACGGCCAGCGACGCTAGGCGGTCGAGCGTCCGCTCGAGATCGAGCGAGGACGTGAGCAGCGCCGTGGCCTCGTCGAGGAACGAGAGCCGCTCGCGCAGCGCCTGCTCGGCCTCCGCCAGCTGCGCCCGCTCGAGCGCGAGCGCGACCTGACGCGCGAGCGCGAGCTTGAGCGCGCGGCGCTCGGGCGGGAACTCCTCGTCGGTCGAGAACGAGAAGACGAGACCGCCGATCGGGCCCTGCTCGCCGACCAGCGGCAGGCAGGCGAGCCCGTGGCCCTCCTGCGAGCGTCCGACGAGCTCGGGATAGCGCTCGTCCCGCTCACGCTCCGAGCGCAGGAAGACGCCCTCCCCGGTACGCACGGCCTCCGAGAGCGGGTAGTCCCCGGCGACCGGGAAGCGGCGAAACGGGTCGATGTACTTGCTGTCGTAGCCGCGCATGGCCGTCACCTCGAGCCACTCGCCGTCGGCGCTCAGCATGGCGATCAGCCCCGCGCGCGCATTGGCCGCGCGAACGCCCTCGGTGAGGACGGCGTCGAGGACCTCCGCCGGCGTCCGGGCCGAGATGAGAGCGTCGGCGGCCCGCTGGAGGCGCAGCGCGATGTCTAGCGCTTGGCGGCTCGAGTCCGCAGCCACCGGGCTCGGGGCGCCGGACGGAGGCGCGGGCGGTGCGTCCTCGGTCATCCCGTGTCCGGGAGATTGCGATTGAGCTGCTCGCGCTCTCCCCTGGCGATGCGCTCGAGCACGTGGCGCACGAGCCCGGCGAGCTGAAGCGGGTCGAACGGCTTTACGACATACCCCACTGCCCCGAGCGCCTGCGCGCGCGCTCGATCCTCCGGTGCCGCCCGGGCCGACAGGAAGACGACCGGGATGTCGCGCGTCTCGGCGTCCCCCGCGAGCCGCTCCGCGACGCCCCAGCCGTCGATCCCCGGCATCATCACGTCGAGCAGGACGAGCGACGGCCGCCGGCGCTTGACCTCCTCGAGAGCCTCGGCGCCGTCCGCGGCCTCGAGCGCCTCGAGACCGTCGGCTTCGAGGTTGACGCGGCAGATCGTGCGAATCGCCCGCTCGTCGTCGACGATCAGGACGAGCGGCGCCGACTCCGTTGGCCTGCCGCCGCCGGGGCCGCCACCCGGGTCGGGCCGACGCCGGACGCGGCCGCGCCAGGTGCCGTACGTGAGATGCGCCGGCCGGTGCACGCGCGACGACCGAAACCGGTGGGGCCTGCTCGACCTCGTTCTCTGCACAGCCGTCACAGCTTCCCCCCGGGGGCGCGGTCTATTGAACGCAGTGTGCCCGAAGCCGCCTGCCTGCGCTAGGAGGGTTTGCTCCTAGGGCGCGGCGTGCTCGCGATTCCACTCCTCGGCGAGCTCGCGGAGCCCGGGACCGCGCACGCGGATCGCGTCGCGTGCGTGCAGTCGCATCCGCCCGGCGAAGTCGCGGTCGCGCGCCCCGATCAGCGCCCGCGCCGCATACTGAGCCCCGGTGAGGGCGGCGGCGGCGCCGGCCCCCGCGGCGGAATGGTGCTTCCGCCAGTAGCGATGGCGGCCACGCCACATCTCGTTGATGCGCCGCTCGGGGATCCCGGCGCTGAACTGCGACTCGTGGTGCACAACGGTCACTTGCGGGAAGTACTGGGTACGCCAACCGGCGTCGCGCAGGCGGCGGGAGAGATCCGTCTCCTCGGAGTAGATGAAGAACTCCTCGTCGAACAGGCCGACCTCGTCGAGCGCCTCACGGCGGAGGAGGAGGGCGGCGGCCATCGCCCAGTCGACGTCGCGCGCCTCGCCGCCGCGGGACTGGACGATGCCGGCGCGGCCGAGAGTGAGGAGGCCGAGCGCGCCGGCTGTGGGCGACGGGAACCGCCAGGCCGAGGCCTGGGTCCGTCCGTCGGGGTAGACGAGTCGCGGGCCGAGCGCGGCGACGTCCGGGTTCGCGTCGAGGTGAGCGGTCATCCGCTCGAAGCCCCAGTCCTCGCTCGTCGTGTCCTCGTTGAGGACGAACACGTAGCGGCCGGTCGTGGCCTGGATGACGGTGTTGTGGTTCGCGCCGAAACCGGCCCGGTGCCGCTGCTCGATGACCCGGACGGTCGGGAATCCCTCGCGCACGGCCGCAGCGGAGCCGTCCTCGGACGCGTTGTCGAGGACGACGATCTCCACGGTCGTGCCGCGGAGCGACTCGAGACAGGCGAGCAACAGCTCGCGCGAGTTGGTGTTGACGAGCGAGACCGAGACGTCGGGCACTACACGGTCTGCGTCAGACCGGCCGCCCAGGAGGGCGGCAGGTTCCGCAGCACCTCGACGCTCTCGAAGCGGACCGGCTCGCGTACTCCCGTCTCGCGGGCCCAGTCGGCCATCCGACGTAGGCCCTCCTCGAGCGACACCGATTGCTCCCGACCGAAGACGCGGTGCAGCTTCGTGTGGTCGGAGAAGGCGTGGACGACCTCCTTCCGGGCCGGCAGGAAGTCGATCTCGGGCTCGACGCCGAACGCCCGCGCGACCGCCTGTGCGAGGTCGAGGATCGTGTACGGAGTGTCGGCGCCGACGTTGAAGACCTCGTTCGCCGCCTCCGGGAGGTCGATCGAGCGCACGATCGCGGGCGCGACGTCGTCGATGTGCGTGAAGGCGCGCGTCTGCGAGCCGTCGCCGAAGACCGACATCGGCTTCCCGCTCATGACCTGGTTCATGAAGATCCCGATCACGTTCCGGTACGGGTCGGCGAGGTTCTGCAGCTCGCCGTACACGTTGTGCGGACGGAAGACCGTGTAGTCGAGGCCGAACATCCGCTGCGCCGCCGCCAGGTCGAGCTCCACGGCGTACTTCGCGACGCCGTACGGGTCTTCCGGCGCGGGGAGGACGTCCTCCGACATCGGCGTCTGGGCGGGGCCGTAGACGGCGATCGAGCTCGTGAAGACGAAGCGCTCCACCGTCTCGGAACGGACGGCGGCGTTGAGCACGTTGACCGAGCCCACCACGTTGTTCGTGTAGTTGAAGCGGCGGATGAAGTGGGAGAGCCCCTCCGCGGCGTAGGCGGCGAGGTGGAAGACGTGGGAGAAGCCGTGCTCGCGGAACAGGTCGTCGACGAGCTCGGGGTCGGTGACCGAGCCGGCGACGAAGGTCGCTCCCGCGGGAACGTTCCTCTCGTAGCCGCCGCTGAGATCGTCGAGGACGACGACGTCTCGGCCTGCAGCGACGAGATGGCGGGCGACGTGAGCGCCCATGAATCCGGCACCGCCGGTGACGAGCACGCGCATCGGGCCTGAGGCTAGCCGTTTCGATCGGACGATCGGCGGGAACCCCGGAACGAGGGAGCCGAGGGACGACCCGGCGGGCGGGGGAGCCACACGCTCCTCCGCCCGCGTAACCTTTCGGGATGCGGCGCCGCCGGGCCGTCCTCCGTAGCGCGCTCGGCATCGCCCTCGTGGTGGGTGTCTTTGCGGCGATCCTGCCGCGTATCGCGAGCTACGGGAGCGTCGCGCACCATCTCGCGACCGTGTCCGCACCGTGGGCGGCCGGGCTCGCGGCGGCCGCCGTCCTCGACGTCCTCACCGCCGCCCTGCCCTGGCGGGTTCTCCTGCCGCAGCTCCCGTGGACCGCCGCCCTCGGCTTCACCCAGGCCTCGACGGCCCTCACGATCGTCCTTCCGGGCGGCGCGCCGCTCGGGATGGCCTTCTCCTTCGCGTTCCTGCGACGGCTGCAGGTGCGCGCCGGAGCGGCCGGCTTCGCGGTTGCGCTGACCGGCATCTGGAGCCAGGTGATGATCTTCCTCTACCCGCTGGTGGGCGCCGTGCTCGTGCTCGGAAGCGGGGACCTTTCCGGATCCTCTCTCGCGATCGCCGCGGCGAGCGGCGGCGCCGCCGCAGTGCTCGTCGTCCTGGCGCTCGCCGTCCTCCGCAGCCCGGCCGCCGCGCTGCGGCTCGGCGACCTCGCCGGCCGCGTCGCCGGCCGGCTCGCGCGACTCGTCCGCCGGACCCCACCCGCCTGGAGCGGCGAGGCCCTCGTCCGGTTGCGCGAAGAGCGGCTCGGCGAGCTCCGCCGCCGCTGGCCGGCGCTCACGGCGGCGACGCTCGCCAACCAGCTGACCGGCTACGTCCTGCTGGAGCTTTCGCTGCGCGCGGTCGGGATCTCGTTCGCCGAGGTGCTGCCCAGCGAGGCGTTCCTCGCCTGGTCGATCGGACGCGTCCTCAGCTCGCTGCCGCTGACGCCGGGAGGAATCGGGATCGTGGAGCTCGGCCTGATCGGAAGTCTCGTCGGCTTCGGCGCACCTCACGCGCACGTCGTGGCGGCGGTGCTCCTCTTCCGCGCGCTCGTCATCGTCCCGACGCTCGTGGCCGGCGGGGTCGCGCTGCTCGGCTTCCGCTTCCGGCCCTCCCAGGCCTAGGACAGCGCCTCGGCGATCTCCTCGCGCGGGTCGTCGAAGCGCAGCCGCTCCCGCACGGCCGACACGATCCACTCGAGCCGGCGGAAGACGAGCGAGTCACGCCGCTCCGCCTCGAGCCGCCGCCGTGTCCGGGCGAAGCCGCGGTCGATGTAGCGCGGCGGCGCCACCGCCGCTTCGGGATACAGCCGCCGGAGCGCCGCCTCGAGCGGGTCGTGGTCGAGAACGGCGTCCGCGTACTCCACGGTCTCGCCCGGCAGCGCCTCCAGCACGGCCTCAGCGCGGACGAGGCCCTCAACGAGCGCCCACGGATGCGCGTCGAAGACGCTCGCCGCGTGCGCGGGATACAGCCATTGCCGCTTCAGCATCGTGTACGCGACCTCCGCGACGTTCCGGCGCACCTTGAGGACGCGGAACTCGCCGAGCCCCTCCCAGCCGCCGATCACGAACGGCTGCACGACGTCCTTGTAGGCGAAGCCCTCCCGCTGTGCCGCGCGGTCGAGATAGCTCGTCATGCTCGCGAACTCGTCGGGCGCCGAGCCGAGCAGGGTGAAGCGCCTGTCCTCGGGGGCGAGGCGGTGCAGCCGCCTCGGCACGCGGTCGCGGTTGAGAATCTCGCCGTCGCTCGTCCACGCGGGCTCCGCCAGACCGACGGCGCGGGCGGCGGCGACGTAGAGCAGGCTCGAGAGCGAGCGCGGCAGGGAGACGACGAAGAGCGAACGCAGCTCCTCCGCGTGGGCCCACTCGGGACCCCGCTTGAGCAACCGGAGCGCGTTCACGAAGAAAGCCTACGGGGGCAGGGGGAGAAATTCATGTGAGCTGGATGTGAATGGAGGCCGTGGGAAACGGTCGGAAGCACCGGCCGGAGATACCCGGATGCGCGGGTAGGAATCAGGCCACGATCCCACGCGCGGCGCGGCCTACCCCGGCGCGGGAGCCCCCGCCGGAACGGACGAGCGCCGACGAGACCTCGGCGCCTCGCAGTCCGGAGTTCGAACCGGCCGGCCGCGGCGTCGCAGCGCTGCGAAGTCCGAGGGCAGGAGCAGGACCCGCTGCCCGCAGTCGCGGCCGCACTCGCAGAAGAACTCGCCCGGAAGGTCGGGCTCGACCGACTCGAGCAGCTCGTGGATCCGGTCGTTGACCTCGCGGAAGAGGCGGGAGCGGCGGCCGGGGGTCATGCCCGGAGCATGCCCCTCCGGGTGAGCACGACGGAAGGGAAAGGTTGCGGGCTTACCGACGTTTTACGCCTTGCTCGCCGCTGTTTGCAACGCCCGCACTGCGGCCGTTAGGGTCGCTCGAAAAGGAGGAGAGATGGGACTGACGATTGGCGACACCGCGCCCGACTTCGAGGCGCAGACCACCGAGGGGCCGATCCACTTCCACGACTGGATCGGGGACTCGTGGGCCGTGCTGTTCTCGCACCCGAAGGACTTCACGCCGGTGTGCACGACGGAGCTCGGCTACATGGCGAGCATCAAGCCGGAGTTCGACCGACGGAACGTGAAGATCATCGGCCTCTCGGTCGACGCGGCCGAGGACCACGAGGCGTGGGCGCGTGACATCGAGGAGACGCAGGGAACCGCGCCGAACTACCCGCTCATCGGGGACCCGCACCTCACGGTGGCGAAGCTCTACGGGATGCTCCCGGCGGGGCTCGAGGGCGAGGCGCAGGGGCGAACGCCGGCCGACAACCAGACCGTGCGTAACGTGTTCGTGATCGGCCCGGACAAGAAGATCAAGCTGGTCCTCGTCTATCCGATGACGACTGGCCGGAACTTCGACGAGGTGCTGCGCGTGATCGACTCGCTCCAGCTCACCGCGGGGCACAAGGTCTCGACGCCGGCGCAGTGGCAGCCCGGCGAGGACGTGATCATCGCGGGCTCCGTCTCGAACGACGAGGCGAAGGAGCTGTTCGGGGAGTGGGAGGAGCCGAAGCCCTACATCCGGATCGTCCCCGACCCGTCGAAGGTGCCCGCCGGGGCCTGAAGCGGCTCGTTTGACATTCGCGGGAACGCGGTAGGAGCGTGTCGTTCGGCACGAGGAGGTGTTCGCCGTGCTGCACCCGCACCTACCGCACCCGCACGTCCATCCGGGTTTCGACCAGCACCCGTGGCGGATGGTTCCCGTCGCGCTGGGGACGATCGTGGTTCTCGTAGCAGTGCTGACCGTCATCTGTTTCGAGCTCGCGAAGGCCTTCACCGGGCACGCGTACTGACGCGCGCCGGTGTCGTTGCCGGCTCGGTGATCGCCAGCTGACACATCGAACGGGCGGCGCTCTTTTCGGGCGCCGCGCGTTCGATACCCCGTCCGGGGGACGCTGGAAGCCCCGCAGCGGCCGATTCCTTGTTGGTGTCTGCGGTGCCGGTCGCCTTCCGGGAGCCTGACGACCCCTCGTCCGTCGACGAGGTCGCTCAGCGCTACCGCACCCTGATCGAGCAGCTGCCGCTCGTCGTCTACGTGGACGCCCTCGACGCCATCAGCTCGAACATCTTCACGAGCCGGCAGATCGAGGCGCTCCTCGGCTACAGCGTCGAGGAATGGGCGAATGAGCCGGACCTCTTCACGCGCCTGCTCCACCCCGACGACCGCGAGCGTGTGCTCGCCGCGCACGCGCAGACGCAGGAGACCCACGAGCCGCTCAGCCTCGAGTACCGGCTCATCGCCCGTGACGGGCGGGTCGTCTGGCTCCGCGACGAGGGCGTCGTCGTGGTCGACCACCAGGGGCAGCCGCTGCACATGCAGGGATACCTCCTCGACATCACGCGCGAGCGGGAGGCGGAGCAGCA
Organism: Gaiellaceae bacterium; assembly: GCA_036490825.1. Lineage (GTDB taxonomy): Bacteria > Actinomycetota > Thermoleophilia > Gaiellales > Gaiellaceae > Palsa-739. The sequence continues at coordinate 6,548 of DASXDE010000030.1, read as the reverse complement.
GCTGCGGCAGCTCGCCCTCTACGACCCGCTGACCGGCCTCGCCAACCGCGCCTTCTTCCACGAGCGGCTCCGCCACGCCGTCATGCTCCGGCACCAAGAGGAGCACGGCACCGGGTTGCTCTACCTCGACCTCGACGGCTTCAAGGGGATCAACGACCGCTGGGGCCATGACCTCGGCGACGAGGTGCTGCACGAGGTCGGCCGGCGCATCGAGCACTCGGTGCGTCCCGGCGACACGGCTGCGCGCCTGGGCGGCGACGAGTTCGCGATCGTCCTGACCGAGCCCGTCACGCCCGAGGAGGCGGTGGGAGTCGCCGAGCGGCTGCTCGCCGAGATCGCCCGGCCGCTGGAGAGCGGCTCGGGACCGCTCTACACGAGCGCCAGCATCGGCATCGCCTTCGGCAATCAGGACGAGACGCTGCTGAGGGAGGCCGACATCGCGATGTACCGGGCGAAGAGACACCCCGAGATCGGCTACGCGTTCTTCGATCCGCAGCTCGACCGCGTCGCCGTCGAGCGGTCGCAGCGGATCGCCGAGCTACGAGAGGGCATCATTCGCGGTGAGTTCCGGCTCGACTACCAGGCGGTCGTCGACCTCGACCTGCACCAGATCACGGGTTACGAGGCGCTCGTCCGCTGGGAGCATCCGACTGCCGGCGAGCTGCCGCCGGGCGAGTTCATCCCGCTGGCCGAGGAGACGGGCCTCATCGTCGGCCTGGGCGAGTGGGTGCTGACGGAGGCCTGCACGGAGGCGACCCGCCTCAGCCAGCTGCACGGCCGTCCCATGCATATGTCGGTCAACGTCTCGGCCCGCCAGCTCCACCATGCCGACTTCCTCCGCCACGTCCACCGGGCGCTCGACTCGTCGGCGCTGCTGCCGAGCCTGCTCACGCTCGAGCTGACGGAGAGCACGCTGCTCGCGTCGGACGAGTCCGTCGCAAGAACGCTGCGCACGATCAAGGAGATGGGGGTCGTGATCGCGCTCGACGACTTCGGCACCGGCTACGCGTCGCTCTCGTACCTGCGGCAATTCCCGATCGACGTCGTGAAGATCGACCGCAGCTTCACGGCCAATGTCAGCAGCGAGCACAGTGACCTCATACTCCTCAAGGGCATCATCGACCTCGGCCATGCGCTGGAGCTCAACCTCGTCGCCGAGGGGATCGAGACCTCGGAGCAGCACACGATCGTTCGCAAGCTCGGCTGCCAGCAGGCGCAGGGCTTCTACTTCGGCCGGCCCTCGCACCCGGCCCAGCGCGACCTCGACGCCGCCCCTCCGAACTAGTAGCGCGGCTTGCCCTCCGGATAGCGCTCGAGGCCGTCGTCGGGGATCGGCTCCCACTCGCACGCGTAGTCCACGAACGTGCGCCATTGGGGCCGGATCCCGTGCCCGGGGTCGAAGAGCCCGAGCCGGACGCTCCCGACCTCGCCCGTGTCCGGGTACTTGCTCCAGAGCGCGCTGCCGCAGACCGAGCAGAAGCACTTCGGCCAGCCGTCACCGGGCGCGTACTCCCGGATCAGCTCCTCGCCGGCGAGAAGGCGGAAGGCGCCCGGCCCGAGCCGCGCCTGCGCGGAGGCCGCCGCGCCGGTGCGGCGCTGGCAGCGCGTGCAGTGGCAGTAGCCGGCACCGAGCGGCTCCTCCGTCACCTCGAAGCGCACGCCCCCACACAGGCAGTGCCCGGTGTAAGGCGGCCCGCTCACCGCATGAGCGGGGACGGCGGGATGCGCGTCTCGCCGCCGACCCCCTCGATCGTCAGCGCGACCTCGTCGGCGTAGCACCAGCTCCATTCCTCGCCGGGCTCGAGCGAGCGGATGATCGGGTGGCTCGTCTCGCGATGGTGAGCGGTCGCGTGCCGGTTCGGCGAGCTGTCGCAGCAGCCGACGTGGCCGCAGGTCAGGCAGATCCGCAGGTGCAGCCACTCGCCGCCCGTGCGGAGGCAGTCCTCGCAGCCTTCGACCTCGGCGGGAAGCTCTCGCAAGGAGACCTCCTCGAGATGGGTGCAGGAGGGCGCGTCCACCCGGCGAGCGTAACCACGTGCGCCCACTCTGCGTCGGCGGGGCTTGACGGGGCTCCGCGGCACCTGCCAGTCTCCAGCCCGATGATGCGGAGGCTGTTTGCGGCGCTGTACGACACCGTGGGCAAGGGTTCGGAGGAGGCCGGCATACGGGAGGAGCGGAAGCAGCTCCTCGCCGGCGCCGAAGGCGCCACGGTCGAGATCGGCGCCGGCACCGGTCTCAACCTCGAGCACTATCCGGAGACGGTGACCCGACTCGTACTGAGCGAGCCCGATCGGCACATGCGCCGTCGCCTGGGCCGACGGCTCGAAGCGGCCGGCCGCACCGCAGAGATCGTCGAGGCCTCGGCCGAGAACCTGCCCTTCGCGGACGCGACGTTCGACACCGCGGTCGCGACCTACGTCCTGTGCAGCGTCCCGGACCAGCAGACCGCGCTCGCGGAGATTGCCCGTGTCCTCAAGCCGGACGGGCGCTTTCTCTTCCTCGAGCACGTCCGCTCCGCCGACCCGAAGGTGGCGAAGCGCCAGGACCGGATCAGGCCGTTGTACAGCAAGCTCCTCGGCTGCAATCCCAACCGCGACACGCTGGCCGGTATCGAGACATCCCCGCTCGCCGTCGAGTCGGTCGCGCACGGCGAGGTGCCGAAGGCGCCCAAGATCGAGCGGCCCATGATCGTCGGCACCGCACGCCGAAGCGCATGAAGCCGCGTCTCGTCGGGATCAACCACGTCGCGCTGCAGGTGGACGACATCGAGGAGGCCGTCGCCTTCTACACCGACCTGTTCCCAACCACGGCCGTGAACCGCAACGTGCCGGGCGCGGCGTTCCTGGACCTGGGCGACCAGTTCCTGGCTCTGTTCGAGCGCGGCCCGCGCACCGAGGAGGCGCACTTCGGGCTCGTCGTCGACGACAGGGAGGCGGCGCGCCGGACGCTCGAGGAAGCCGGCGTCGAAATCCTGCCGGGGCCGTTCTTCGACATTCGCGACCCGAGCGGCAACCGCATCCAGCTCGTCCAGTACGACCAGATCCAGTTCACGAAGACCGATCGCGTGCTCGCGGGGATGGATCTCGAGCTCGGCAAGTCCCAGGAGGCGCTTGCCGAGCTGCGAGAAAAGGGTCTAGCCGACTAGTTCGGCGAGCTGCTGCCGCGTCTGCTCGACGTCGCGCTCGAGGCCGGGCGAGTAGACGCCGGAAACCTCGAGCAGCAGCTGCCGCCGTCGCTGGGCGTCGATCTCGCGCAACAGCTCGTCGACGCGGCGCCGGTGCTGCGGCCGGTCGTCCCGCGCGCTCACGCTGCCTCCTGCAGCTGCGGCGCTTCGGCCTCCTCGGCGTGCTCGCGGGCCGGGCGGAGGAAGACGGCGGCCACGACGAGGGCGACGACGAGGAGCCCGCCGAGGACGTCGAACGAGGTCTGGAAGCCGCTGACCGTCGCCGCCCCGCTCCCGACCGCCAGCGAGTGCGCGTGTGCGTAGCTCGACGTGGCGCTCGCGGCGATGGTGCTGATCGCGGCGAGGCCGATCGCTCCGCCGATCTGGCGACTCGTGTTCACGAGCCCGGAGGCGACGCCTGCGTCGGAGCGCTCGACCCCGGTCAGGCTGGCGATCGTGACCGGCACGAAGGAGAAGCCCATCCCCGCCCCGCCGAGCACGAAGGCCGGGAAGAGGTTCGAGAAGTAGTGGCCGTCCACCGGCAGCCGGGTGAGGAGGGCAACCGAGATCGTCGCGAGCGTGAGGCCGGCCGTGAGCGTCGCCCTGATGCCGATGCGTCCCACGACCACCTGCGCGATGTTCGAGGTGACGACCACCGTCAGCGCGAAGGCGACGAACGCCACGCCGCTCTGCACCGCCGAGTAGTGGAGGACGTCCTGCACGTAGAGCGTGAGGACGAAGAACTCCGAGAACGTGACCGCGCCGACGATCGCCATCGTCGCGTTCGCCGCCGACAGGGCGCGCAGGCGGAAGATCCGCAGCGGCAGGAGCGGCGAGCGGGAGCGCAGCTCGATCCCGATGAACGCTGCGACGAGCGCGGCTGCACCGCCCAGCAGGCCGAGCGTCACGGGAGAGCCCCAACCGTCGCTCGCCGCGCGGGTCAGCGCGTAGACGAGCAGCATCAGGCCGCTGGTGACGGAGGCGGCGCCGGCCACGTCGAAGTGCCGGTGGGCAAGATCCGCGCGGCTCTCACGCAGCAGGAACGGCGTGAGCGCGATCGCAGCGGCGCCGACCGGGACGTTGAGGAAGAAGATCCACGACCAGCCGAAATACGAGGTCAGGACGCCGCCGAGCAGGACGCCCGCGGCCGCGCCGCTACCCGAAGCGGCGCCGTAGATCCCGAGCGCGCGGTTGCGCTCGCGTCCCTCGGCGAAGGTCGTCATGAGCAGCGAGAGCGCAGCCGGAGCGAGCAGCGCGCCGCCGAGGCCCTGCAGCGCCCGGAAGCCGACGAGCGAGCTCGACGACCAGGCGAAGCCGCAGAGCAGGGAGCTGATGGAGAACAGCGCCAGGCCCGCGACGAACATGCGCCGACGCCCGAGCAGGTCGGCGAGGCGGCCGCCGAGCAGCAGCGCCCCACCGAAGAGGATGGCGTACGCGGTGATCACCCACTGGAGCCCCGTCTGCGAGAAGCCGAGATCCGACTTGATCGAAGGCAGGGCGACGTTGACGATCGCCACGTCGAGGATGACCATGAACTGCGCGGTGACGATGAGAGCCAAGGCACTCCAGCGCCGCCGCGACGAAACAGGCTGAAACGTGGGAAGCAAGCAGTTCCTCCAATCGTTGGTACTACCAACTATACAGGAGGGGAACGCTTGGTCGCGCTACCATATTCCACGAAATGGGCATCGAGATGAACATCGATCAGAAGACGAAGGCCCGGCTTCCGGCCGAGCTGGTCGCGTCGAGCCTCTTCCTGCTCAAGCGGCTCGGCTTCGCCGCAAAGCAGCGCTCGCTCGACGCGTACGAGCAGTTCGGGCTCAGCCCCTACCACCACGCGATTCTCACGCTGCTCGCCGAGGGAATGCCCGAGACGCAGGCGGCGATCGCGGACGCGCTCGGCTACGACCGGGGCACGCTCGTCGGCCTGCTCGACGAGCTCGAGGAGCGGAAGCTCGTGGAGCGGCGCCGCGACCCCGACGACCGCAGGCGCCACATCGTGCGCCTCACCCCCGAGGGCAAGCGCACGCTCGGAAGGCTCCGCGCGCTGGCCACACGTCTGGAGGACGAGTTCCTCGCACCCCTCGACGCCGAGCAGCGGGAGACACTGCACGCGCTCCTGCTCACGCTCGCGGGCCGGCACGAGCCGCGCTGCGCCCCGCCTGACTAGCGCAGGGCGCGAAGCCGAGCAGCGGCAGTCGCCTCGAGGCCCGGTAGCGGCCGGCAGATCACGCAGCGGTAGATACGAGCCGTCGCGTCCAGGCTGCCGGTCAGGATCCAGTCACCGGTGCGGTCGAAGCGCGCCCCGGTGAGAGGCGCGGTGTCCCGGCCGAGATAGAACACGAGCTGCCCCGTGGCCGCGTTCCACAGGCCGGCCGTGAACTGGCTGGCGGTCACGATCCAACGGCCGTCGGGACTGTAGATCCCCGTCCGCACCGGGAAGAAGTGGCCGCGCAGGACGTGGAGGAGACGGCCGCTCGCGACGCTCCAGATCCGTCCGTCGTGGTCGTCGCTCACGGTCACGAGCGTGTCTCCGCGCGGCGCGAACTCGGCGTCGGTCACGAGCGAGCGATGGCCTGCGAGCGTGTGGAGCAGCTTCCCGGTGGACGCGTCCCACAGCTGGGCGTCCTTGCCCCTCGTGGTCGCGACCGTGCTGCCGTCCGGCGAGAGCACGGCACGGAGCGCCCTCGTTCGGATCGTGCTCAGGAGCGCACCCGTGTCCGTGTAGACGCGAACGAAGCCCGCCAGCCGGACGAGGATGTGCCCGCCGCGACTCGAGAGCCCGAGCACCTTCCCGCCGGCGTGGACGACGGGGCGGGGCACATCGACTCCGCTGCTGCCGACCAGGATCTCGTCCACGCTTCCATCCGCCGTGCCGGCGAGCAGCGTCCTGCCGTTCGCGCCCAGCGCGGTGACGTGGAGCCCGTCGAACCTGCCGCCGCTGCCGTCCAGCCGCAGGATCGCGAGGCGGCCGCTGCGGTCGGCCACCGCGACCAGGTCGCCGGCGGTCACGGCCGACTCGATCGGCGCGCGCATCGTCACCCGGCGGAGGAGTCGCCCGGAAGTGGTGCGGATCTCGGCCTCCCGGCCCGCGACGGTCACCGGGTGGAGGCCCGCGAAGAGCGCCTGCACCGGCGCCCGGCGGGTGTCGATGGTGCGCAGCGTCCCCGGCGGGAGGGCGTCCCAGAGCCGGGCGGTGCCGTCGGTCGCCCCCGTCACGAGCGTGCGCCCGCTCGGGTCGAAGTCGGCGCTCGTCACCAGCCCGCCGTGTCCGGCGAGCGGCGCCAGCAGCCGGCCGTCCTGGCTGTAGTAGAGGCGCGCGAGACGGTCGTCCGAGGCGGTCGCGATCTCGCTGCCGTCCGGGCTGAACGCGGCCGCCTCGAGA
>DASXDE010000029.1:0-20060 GCA_036490825.1 Gaiellaceae bacterium | reverse complement strand
GAGCACTTCGAGGTGCGCACGCACAAGCGCCTGATCGACATCCACTCGCCGACCCCGAAGACGGTCGACTCGCTGATGCGGCTCGACCTCCCGGCCGGCGTCGACATCGAGATCAAGCTCTGACGTGAAAGGCTTGCTCGGAAAGAAGCTGGGGATGACGCAGCTCTTCGACGAGGAGAGTGGCTCGGTGACTCCGGTCACCGTGATCGAGGCGGGGCCGTGCCCGGTCGTCGCGGTGCGAACGCCGGACGCCGACGGCTACGAGGCTGTCCAGCTCGCCTGGGACCCGGTCGTGGAGTGGAAGATCACGAAGCCGGAGCAGGGTCACCTCACGAAGGCCGGGATCGAGGGCGCCTACCGGCACCTCGTCGAGTTCCGCGGGCACTTCGCCGACGCCGTCCAGGGCGAGAACGTGACGGTCGAGATCTTCCAGCCCGGCGACAAGGTGAAGGTCTCGGGCATCGGCATCGGCAAGGGCTTCCAGGGCACGATCAAGCGTCACAACTTCGCTCGCGGCCCCGTCACGCACGGCTCGCACAACATCCGCAAGCCCGGCTCGATCGGCGCGTCGGCCACGCCGTCTCGCGTCTTCAAAGGGATGAAGATGGCCGGCCGGATGGGCGGCAAGCGGGCCACCCAAGTCGGCCTCACCGTCCACGCGGTCGACCCGGAACGGAACCTCCTGCTCGTCAAGGGCGCCGTGCCCGGGCCGAAGAACGGCCTCGTCGAGATCCGGGAGGACGTCAGATAATGGCTGCGCCCAAGGCAGCCGTGCTGGGCGGCGCGAAGAAGGAGGTCTCGCTCGACGAGGCCATCTTCGGCGCCGAGATCAGGCCGCACCTCGTGCACGAGGCCGTCCGGGCCGAGCTGAACGCGCGCCGGCAGGGCACGCGGGCGGCCAAGAGCCGGGGCCTCGTCGCCGGCGGCCGCGCCAAGCCGTGGCGCCAGAAGGGCACGGGCCGCGCCCGCCAGGGCACGATCCGCGCGCCGCAGTTCACCGGCGGCGGCGTGGCGTTCCCGCCGACGCCGCGCGACTTCTCCCTCAAGGTGAACAAGAAGGCGCTGCGCGCAGCCCTTCGCGCCGCGCTGAGCGATCACGCAGCCGCAGGCACGCTCGGCCTGATCGCCGGCGACTCCTTCGAGGACCCGTCCACGAAGAGAGCCGTCGAGGTCCTGCGCGACTGGGGTCAGGAGACTCCGACCGTCGTCGTGGCCGCCGAGGACGAGGAGACGCTCATCAAGTCGTTTCGCAACCTCGACAAGGTGCTCGTGACGGTGCCTGCCGAGCTCGAGGTCGCGCACGTGGTGTGGGCGCGCTCGCTCGTCGTGAGCGAAGCGGCGCTGCCGCTCGTGCAGGGGAGGGCCTCATGAGCCTCCATCCCGGAGAGGTCCTGATCCGGCCCGTGGTGAGCGAGAAGAGCTACCACCAGATCACGGAGAACCGCTACACGTTCAGGGTGCACAAGGACGCGCACAAGACGCAGATCCGCCAGGCCGTCGAGGAGCTTTTCGAGGTCAAGGTCGTCGCGGTGAACGTGATCAAGATGCCTGCGAAGCCGAAGCGGCGCGGGTTGATCAAGGGCACGCGCCCCGGCTGGAAGAAGGCGATCGTCGAGCTCAGGCCCGGCGACAAGATCGAGATCTTCGAAGGAGCACAGCTGTAATGCCGATTCGCCGCTACAAGCCGACGAGCGCGGGCCGCCGCTTCATGTCCGTCTCGACCTTCGAGGAGGTCACGAAGTCGGAGCCGGAGAAGAGCCTGCTCGCGCCGCTGTCGAAGAAGGGCGGGCGCAACGCCAACGGCCGGATCACGACCCGCCACCAGGGCGGCGGCCACAAGCGCCGCTACCGCGTCATCGACTTCAAGCGCCGCAAGGACGGGGTGCCGGCGAAGGTGGCCGCGATCGAGTACGACCCGAACCGGTCGGCGCGGATCGCGCTGCTCCACTACGCCGACGGCGCGAAGAGTTACATCCTCGCGCCCGCACAGCTGCGGGTCGGTGCGACCGTCGAGTCGGGGCCGGCCGCGGACATCCGCGTCGGCAACGCGCTCCCGCTCGAGAACATCCCGACGGGGACGCTCGTCCATGCCGTCGAGCTCAAGCCGGGCCAGGGCGCGAAGATGGCGCGCTCGGCGGGCTCCGGCATCCAGCTCGTCGCAAAGGACGCCGGCTTCGCCGTCCTGCGTCTCCCGTCCGGCGAGATGCGCCGCGTGGAGCTCTCCTGCCGGGCGACGGTGGGTCAGGTCGGCAACGTCGACCATCAGAACATCACGGGCGGCAAGGCCGGCCGCAGCCGCTGGCGCGGGAAGCGCCCGACGGTGCGCGGCTCTGCGATGAACCCCGTCGACCACCCGCACGGCGGCGGCGAGGGCAAGTCGAAGGGCGGCCGCCACCCGGTCACGCCGTGGGGCGTGCCCACGCTCGGCAAGCGCACCCGGCGCAAGCACAAGGAATCGGACAAGCTGATCGTCCGCGGCCGCCGCCGCGGCAAGGAGGGTCGCCGCTAGTGAGTAGGTCGTCGAAGAAGGGGCCGTTCGTGGAAGAGCGGTTGTTGAGCCGGATCGAGGCGATGAACGAGTCCGGGCAGAAGAACATGATCCGCACCTGGTCGCGCGCCTCGACGATCTTCCCCGAGATGGTGGGCCACACGATCGCGGTCCACGACGGACGCAAGCACGTGCCGGTCTTCATCTCCGAGCAGATGGTCGGCCACAAGCTCGGCGAGTTCGCTCCGACCCGGACGTTCCGGGGGCACGCGGGCGACCGGACGGCGAAGGTGAAGCGCTGATGGCGGTCGTCGAGCAGGAGCGGGAGATCGTGCGGGCCCAGGCGAAGTGGGTGCACTCGAGCGCGCGCAAGGCGCGGCTCGTCACCGACCTCATCCGCGGCCGCTCGGTGCCGGAGGCGCGGACGATCCTCGCCTTCTCGACCCGCGCGGTGGCGAAGGACGTGGAGAAGGTGCTGCGCTCGGCCGTGGCGAACGCCGAGTCGCGCCCCGATCTCCACTGGCAGGGCGACGACCTCGTCGTCGCAGCGGCCTACGCGGACGAGGGGCCGACGCTGAAGCGCTGGCGCGCCCGCGCGCGTGGCCGCGTCGCCCGCATCCGCAAGCGCACCTGCCACATCACGATCGAGCTGGCACAGGGGATGCAGGCCTCCGACCTGCCGTCCGTGCCGGCGATGGCCGCCCCCGAGCCGGAGCCGGAGGTCGTCGAGGAGCCGGAGGCCCTCGAGGAGCCGGAGGCTGTCGAGCAGCCGGAAGCGGTCGAAGAGTCAGAGGCTGTCGAGGAGCCGGAGGCGGTCGAGCCCGAGGCATCCGAAGAGGAATCGGCCGAGCAACCCGCCGAGGCGGAGACCCCCGAGGAGAGTGACAGGTAATGGGCCAGAAGATCCATCCGGGCGGGCTCCGCGTGGGCGTCATCCACGACTGGAAGTCCAACTGGTACACCGGCAAGAAGGAGTTCGCGGCCTACATCCTCGAGGACGTCCGGATCCGCGAGCACATCTACAACAAGCTTGCGCACGCGGGCCTGTCGGACATCCTGATCCGCAAGGACAAGCAGCGGATCACGGTCGACATCTACACGGCGCGGCCGGGGATCGTGATCGGCAAGTCCGGCGTCGAGGTCGACGCCCTGCGTCGCGACCTGCACGCGCTGACGCAGAAGAACGTCCACATCAACATCAACGAGATCAAGCGGCCGGAGCTCGACGCGAAGCTCGTCGCGCAGTCGATCGCGGAGCAGCTCTCGAACCGCGTCGCCTTCCGGCGCGCGATGAAGCGCGCGCTCGCCTCGGCGATCCGCTCGGGCGCGGCCGGCGTGAAGATCCAGTGCTCGGGCCGCCTCGGCGGCGGCGAGATGAGCCGGCGCGAGATGTACAGCGAGGGGCGCGTCCCGCTGCACACGATCCGCGCGGACATCGACTACGGCTTCGTCGAGGCGAAGACGACGGCCGGGCGGATCGGCGTCAAGGTCTGGATCAACAAGGGCGAGATCATGCCGGAGGGCTTCGGCGAGACCGACACGCGGCTCGGCGACCAGGACACGCGGCGTCGCCGCGGTGGCGCGCTCGAGGGGCTCGGCGCCTCTCGCGAGAGCGGCCGTGGCCGCGGCCCCGATCGCGAGGGCCTCGGCCCGGTGCGGCAGCGCAGGCGCGGTCAGGGCGGTGGCCCCGGCCGGCCCGGCCAGCGGCGCGGCCCCGGCGGCGGGCGTCCCAGGCGCGACCAGCAGGCCGAACGGCCTCGCACCGACGAGCAGGGCGCGTCGGCCGAGGGGCGCGAGCAGCCGGTGATCCAGCCGGAGGTCGAGGTCACGCCGCAGGAGGTCGCACAGGCGCCTGACACGACGACCCCGACCCAGCAGGTCGAGGATCCGACGAAGCTCGAGCAGTCCGGCGACCCCTCGCAGGAAAAGCCGAAGCGCGGCACCCGCAAGACGAAGGCGCCGGAAGCGCCCAAGGACGGTGAGAGCTGATGCTCATGCCGAAGAAGACGAAGTTCCGCAAGGTGCATCGCGGCCGTCGCCGCGGCGCTGCGAGCGGCCAGACGGCCGTCCAGTACGGCGACTACGGGCTCAAGGCCCTCGACGCCGGCTGGATCACGAACCGCCAGATCGAGGCGGCCCGGATCGCGATGACGCGCAAGATCAAGCGCGGCGGCAAGGTCTGGATCAACGTCTTCCCCGACAAGAGCTTCACGAAGAAGCCCGCCGAGACCCGGATGGGCTCCGGCAAGGGCTCGCCAGAGGGCTGGGTCTGCGTGATCAAGCCGGGCCGCGTGATGTTCGAGCTCGCCGGCGTCCCGGAGCCGCTCGCGAAGGAGGCGCTCCGCCTCGCCGGCCAGAAGCTCGCGGTGAAGACGAAGGTCGTGAAGCGAGAGGAAGAGCTGTTTTGACCAGGGCATCGGAGCTGCGTGAGCTGACCGACGACGAGCTCGAGCATCGGCTTTCGGAGCGGCGGCAAGAGTTGTTCAACCTACGCTTTCAGTCGGTGACGGGTGCGCTCGAGAACTCCGCGCGCCTGAAGCTCGCGAAGCGCGAGATCGCGCGGATCCTGACGGTTGTGAACGAACGCGAAGCAGAGAAGGCGAAGGCAAGTTAGAGACATGGCTGAAGAGACCGAGAACACAGAGAACACCGAAGATCAGATCGAGGAGACCACGGCTGCGGAGGAGTCGGTGGAGGAAGCCCCGGTAGAGCCCGAGGCCCCCGCCGAGGAGCCGGCGGCCGAAGAGCCCGCGGCGGAAGCCGAGCCTGAGGCTGAGGAGCCTCTGGCCGAGGAGCCCGCAGCGGAGGCTGAGCCTCCCGTTGAGGAGGAGCCCGCAGCGGAGGCAGAGCCCGCGGCGGAGGAGCCTGCGGCCGAGGAGCCTGTCGCCGAGGAGCCTGCGGCCGAGGAGCCCGCGGCCGAGGAGCCTGAGCCTGCGGCCGAGGAGCCTGCGGCGGAGGAGCCTGCGGCGGAGGAGCCTGCAGCGGAGGCGGAGCCTGCCGCCGAAGCGCCTGCCGCCGAAGAGCCGGCCGAGGAAGCGGCCGTCGTTCCTCAGTCCGAGCCGAAGAAGAAGCGCAAGCGCCTGCCGCGCCGGCTGCGTCCCCAGAAGACGCGCACGCTTCCGGCGCCGAGCGGCGAGCGCAAGCCGATCGTCCGCGCTCCCAAGCCCGAGCACGACCGCGGCCGGCGTCAGGAGCGCCGCGGCGTCGTCGTCTCGAGCGCGATGGACAAGACCATCGTCGTCAAGGTCGACCTGATCAGCTCGCACCAGCGCTACAAGAAGGTCATCCGGCGGAGCGTCAAGTTCCACGCTCACGACGAGCAGAACGCCGCGAACGTCGGCGACGTCGTGCGCATCGTCGAGACGCGCCCACTGTCGAAGACGAAGCGCTGGCGCCTGGCCGAGGTAGTGGAGGCTGCTAAGTGAGCGCCCCCTCCCGCACCCTTCGCACTCTGGATACGGCTGCAAACCATCGCCTCGCGGCGTCCTCAGTCGCATTCGTAGCCACCGGCTACGAATGCTCCCTGCGTCCTTGCGCTGCTCGGTTTTCGCCGCCCCAGAGCACGAATTGCGCGAGAGGAGACGCTCCGTGATCCAGCAGGAATCGCGCGTCAGGGTGGCCGACAACACGGGCGCCCGCGAGATCCTCTGTATCCGCGTCGTCGGCGGTCACCACCGCCGCTACGCGCGGGTCGGCGACATCATCGTCGGTACCGTCAAGACGGCGACCCCGCAGGGCGCCGTCAAGAAGGGCGAGGTCGTGCGCGCGGTCGTGGTGAGGACGAAGAAGCCGTTCGGCCGCAACGACGGCACGACGATCGCCTTCGACGAGAACGCGGCCGTGCTCATCGACCAGCAGCGCAACCCGCGCGGCACGCGCATCTTCGGCCCCGTGGCGCGCGAATTGCGAGAGAAGAACTTCATGAAGATCGTCAGCCTGGCTCCGGAGGTGCTCTAGCAGTGGCCCAGACAATGAAGATACGGAAGGGCGACGTCGTGCGCGTCCTCCGCGGGAAGGACGCCGGCAAGCAGGGCCGCGTCGTGGAATCGCTGCCGAAGCGGGGGCGGGTCGTCGTCGAGAACATCAACGTCGTCAAGCGGCACCGCCGCCCACGCCCGATCCAGAACACCACCGGGCTCGGCGGCGCGCAGATCATCCCGGGTGGCATCGTCGAGCTCCCGGCGCCCCTGCCCGTCTCGAACGTGATGGTCGTCTGCCCGACCTGCGGCAAGCCGACCCGCGTCGGGACGGTCGAGAAGACCGTCAAGGACAAGAAGATGCGCGTGCGCGTCTGCAAGCACTGCGGAGAGGACATCGACCGCTCATGAGTACCGCAGTGGACACGTACACGCCGCGCCTGAAGGAGCAGTACGAGAACGAGATCCGGCCGCGCCTCAAGGAGGAGCTCGGGCTCGACTCGATCATGCAGGCGCCGCGCCTCGAGAAGATCACGCTCAACATGGGCGTCGGCGAGGCCAAGACCGAGTCGAAGGCCATGGATTCGGCGATCGAGGAGCTGTCGACGATCGCCGGGCAGCACGCCCAAGTGCGCCGGGCGCGCAAGTCGATCGCGCAGTTCAAGGTGCGCGAGGGGATGCCCGTCGGCGCGCGCGTGACCCTGCGCGGCGCGCGGATGTACGAGTTCCTCGACCGGCTCGTCTCGATCGCGCTGCCGCGGATCCGCGACTTCCGCGGGCTCAGCCCGCGCTCGCTCGACGGCCGGGGCAACTTCTCGCTCGGCATCCGCGAGCAGCTCATCTTCCCGGAGATCAACTACGACGACATCCAGCAGGTCCGCGGCCTCGACGTGACGATCACGACGAGCGCCCAGACCGACGAGCACGCCCTCGCGCTGCTGCAGGCACTCGGCCTGCCCTTCGCGGACGGCGACAGGAGGAGCGAGTAATGGCGAAGACGTCGCTCGTCGTCAAGCAGCGGCGACCCCAGAAGTACAAGGTGCGGAACTACACGCGGTGCAACCGGTGCGGCCGGCCGCGCGCGGTCTTCCGCAAGTTCGGGCTCTGCCGGATCTGCCTGCGCGAGCTCGCGCACCAGGGCGCGATTCCCGGTATGACGAAATCGAGCTGGTAGGAGAGAGAACGGTGCTGACCGATCCGATCGCAGACATGCTCACCCGCATCCGCAACGCCAACAAGGCGCTGCACGAGCACGCGACGATGCCGAGCTCGAGGATGAAAGTCGAGATCGCCCGCCTGCTCAAGGAGGAGGGCTACATCCGTGACTACCACGTGGAGAAGGGAGAGTCCTTCGATACCCTGGTCGTCGACCTCAAGTTCGGCCGCAACCGCGAGCGGGTGATCTCCGGCCTGAAGCGGGTGTCGAAGCCCGGCCGCAGGATCTACGCCCGGAAGGACCGCCTTCCGCGCGTGCTCGGCGGGATGGGCGTCGCGATCCTCTCGACGTCGTCCGGTCTCGTCACGAGCCGCACCGCGCAGGAGCGCGGCATCGGCGGCGAAGTGGTGGCCTTCATCTGGTAAGCGAATGAGTCGTATCGGCAACGCACCCATCCCGATCCCCGACGGCGTCAGCGTCACGATCGAGCCTGCCCGCGTCGCGGTCGCCGGGCCGCTCGGGACGCTGCAGCAGCAGGTCCCGGCCCGGATGAAGATCGAGCAGCGGGACGGCGAGGTCGTCGTCACGCGGCCGACCGAGCGTGGGGAGGACCGCGCGCTGCACGGCCTCACACGCACCCTCGTCGCGAACATGGTGGAAGGGGTCACGCAGGGCTACGAGAAGCGCCTCGAGATCCAGGGCGTGGGCTACCGCGCCGCCCTCAAGGGCACCGACCTCGAGCTGAGCGTCGGTTACTCGCACGCCGTGACGGTCAAGCCGCGCACCGGCATCAGCTTCGAGGTGCCGGCGCCGACTCAGGTCGTCGTCAAGGGGACGGACAAGCAGATGGTCGGCCAGACGGCCGCCGAGATCCGCAAGGTGCGTCCGCCCGAGCCGTACAAGGGCAAGGGGATCCGCTACGAAGGGGAATACGTGAGAAGAAAGGTCGGCAAGCGTGCCTAGCCTCACTGTCAGAGACGCACGGCTGCGGCGCCATCGGCGCGTGCGCGCGAAGGTGCGCGGCACCGCCGAGCGGCCGAGGCTCGTCGTCTTCCGCTCCAACCGCGGCATCGAGGCGCAGCTCGTCGACGACGACACGGGCCGGACGGTCGCATCCGCGTCCCATCTCGCGCTCGCGAAGTCGTTCAAGGGCGACAAGACGGCGCAGGCGGAGGCGGTTGGGAAGGCGCTCGCGGCAGCGGCCAAGCAGGCCGGCGTCGAGACGTGCGTCTTCGACCGCGGCGGCTATCTCTACCACGGACGTGTGAAGGCGCTCGCCGACGGCGCGCGCGAGGGAGGACTTGCATTTTGAGCTCGATCGAATACACCGAGACGCGCGAGCTCAAGGAGCGCGTCGTCGAGATCAACCGCGTCGCCAAGGTCGTCAAGGGCGGCCGGCGCTTCTCGTTCACGGCGCTCGTCGTTGTGGGCGACGAGGTCGACCGCGTCGGGGTCGGCTACGGGAAGGCGCGCGAGGTGCCGCTCGCGATCACGAAGGCCGTCGAGGACGCGAAGAAGAACCTCTTCACCATTCCGAAGCACGGCTCGACGATCACGCACGAGGTGCTCGGCAGGTTCGACGCCGCCCGGGTGCTGCTGCGCCCGGCCTCGGAGGGAACCGGCGTCATCGCCGGCGGCGGCGTGCGCGCGGTGCTCGAGCTCGGCGGGGTCCGCAACGTGCTCGCGAAGAGCCTCGGCACCACGAACCCGATCAACATGGCGAAGGCGACCGTCGCCGCGCTCCAGGACCTGCGCCGGCCCGAGGAGGTGGCAAGGATCCGCGGCAAGCGCATCAGCGAGGTTCTCCCGCTGCCCGCGATCTCCGCAGCCGTGGCAGAGGCTGAGGCGCCGGTGGCGGAGGCCGCGCCTTCGCTCCCGGTCGTCGAAGAGGCGCCCGCGGTGGTCGAGGAAGCTCCCCCCGAGGAGGCTCCCCCCGAGGAGGCTCCCGCCGCGGAGCCGGCCGTCGAGGAGACGCCGGCCGAAGAGCCGGCCGCCGAAGCCGCAGAGCCGGCCGCCGAGCCCGAGGCTCCGGCGGAGCCCGCGGCCGAGGCGCCCGCCGAGGAGAAGCCCAAGCGCCGCGGGCTTCGCCGCAAGAAGGACGAGTCGTAGATGGCCAAGCTCCTCATCACGCAGGTCCGGTCCCAGATCGGGCAGTCCGAGCGCCATCGCGGTACCCTGCGCGCACTCGGTCTCGGTCGCATCGGCCGCAGCGCCGAGCATGAGGAGTCCCCGACGCTCGCCGGCATGCTCCGCAAGGTCCGCCATCTCGTCAAGGTCGAGAACGTCTAGCCCCGATGCCCGAGAAGCAGCTCAATCTCTCCAACCTCTCGCCCGCTCAGCCCCGCGAGGATCGCAAGCGCGTTGGGCGCGGCCTGGGCTCCGGCAAGGGGCGCTACTCCGGCCGCGGCATCAAGGGCCAGAAGTCGCGGTCGGGCTCGCACAAGATGCGGGCCGGCTTCGAGGGCGGCCAGACGCCGATCTACATGCGGCTCGGCAAGCTGCGCGGCGCGACGTCCAAGGACGCGATGCCGATCGGGCCGTTCCGCACCTACACGCAGCCCGTCAACCTCCGCGACCTCGACCGGTTCGACGCCGGCGACGAGGTGACGCCCGAGACGCTCGTCTCAAAGCGCGTGATCAAGAACACGCGCACCGACGTGAAGCTGCTCGGCGCCGGCGAGGTGACGAAGAAGCTGACCGTGCGCGTCCACGCGATCTCGGCGTCGGCGCGCGAGAAGATCGAGGGAGCCGGCGGCACCGTCGAGCTCCTGCGCGAGCCGAAGGTGAAGAAGGTGCGTCACCGCAAGGCCAAGCCCGTCGCCGCCGAGGAGCCGGAGAGCGCGGCGGAGGAGCAGCCCGAGAGCGGGGCCGAGGAAGCGACTGCCGAGGAGCCTGCGGCCGACGAGACGGAAGGGGCCGAGGAATAGCGTGCTCACCTGGCTCTCCAACGTGTGGCGCGTCCCCGAGCTCCGCCGTCGTCTCCTCTTCACGGCCGCCGTGCTCGCGGTCTACCGCTTCGGCTCGTGGGTGCCGGCCCCCGGGGTCGACCAGAAGGCGGTGCAGCAGTTCTTCGGAGGCACGGCCGGCAACGGCGTCCTCGGCCTCCTGAACCTCTTCTCGGGCTCCGCGCTCTCGCGCTTCTCGCTCTTCGCGCTCGGGATCATGCCCTACGTCACCGCGTCCATCATCTTCCAGGTCCTCGCGATCGTGATCCCGTCGCTCGAGCGGCTGCAGAAGGAGGGCGAGGCGGGCTATGCCAAGATCACGCAGTACACGCGGTACCTCACCGTGGCGCTCGCCGCCGCCCAGGCGACCGGGTACGCGTTCCTCTTCAAGCAGGGCGGCGCCCTGCCGAACACGAACACGGGCCGGCTCCTCATCATCATCCTCACGCTCACTGCGGGCACCACGCTGCTCATGTGGATGGGCGAGCAGATCACCAAGCGCGGCATCGGCAACGGGATCTCGCTCCTGATCTTCGCCTCGATCCTTGCCTACGCGCCGCAGGGCATCAGCGGCTGGATCAACGGCGGCACCTCGGCTCGACTCTTCTTCCCGCTCGTCGCGCTCGGGATCGTGGTCGCGGTCGTGTTCGTGATGGAGGGGCAGCGCCGGATCCCGATCCAGTACGCGCGCCGCCAGCTCGGCAACAGGCAGACGACCGGCGGCGCGACCTACATGCCGCTCAGCGTCGTCATGGCCGGCGTCATCCCGATCATCTTCGCGGCTGCGATCCTGGCCGTCCCGCAGACCGTCGGGAGCTTCCGGCCGCAGTGGAGCACGTGGCTGACGCGCAACTTCAGCCCGACGGGCTGGAAGTACCTGCTCGCCGAGGCGCTCCTGATCCTCATGATGACCTACTTCTACACCTCGGTCGTCTTCAACCCGGTCGACCAGGCGGACAACCTGCGCAAGTACAACGGCTACATCCCGGGCATTCGGCCGGGGCCGCCCACCGCGGCGTACTTCGACCGGGTCCTGAACCGGCTCACGTTCCCGGGCGCGCTCTTCCTGGCGGCCGTCGCCGTGGCGCCGTCCGTCTTCATCGCGGAGTTCAACTTCTCGCAGGCGACCTACCGAGCTCTCGGCGGCACCTCGGTCCTGATCGTGGTCGGCGTCGCGCTCCAGACGATGCGGCAGATGGAGTCGCAGATGGTCATGCGCCACTACGAAGGCTTCCTCAGGTAGATGAACATTCTCGTGCTCGGGCCGCAGGGCTCCGGCAAGGGCACCCAGGCGCAGCGGATCAAGGCGATGTACGGGGTCCCGCACATCGCGACCGGGGACATCATCCGCCAGCAGATGGAGCTCATGACGGAGCTCGGCCGCGAGGTGAAAGAGGTCTACGACCGCGGCGACCTCGTCTCGGACGAGCTCATGATCCGGCTGATCCGCGACCGTCTCTCGCGCGGCGACACGGTCGGCGGCTTCGTCCTCGACGGCTACCCGCGCACGATGCCGCAGGCCGAGGCGCTCGACGACCTCCTGCGCGAGCTCGGACGCGACCTCGACGTCGTGTTCGACTTCCAGGTGCCGGACCGCGAGGTGCTGCTCCAACGCTTACTCGGGCGCGCGGCGGAGGAGAGCCGCTCCGACGACACGCCGGAGGCGATCCAGCGGCGCCTCGAGCTCTACGACAAGGAAACGGCGCCGCTCGTCGAGTACTACCGCTCGACCCGCGGCAACGTCGTCGGCGTGCACGCGGATCGCACCGTCGACGAGGTCTTTCGCGAGATCGAGCAGTCGCTCGAGGAGGCCCGGCGGCACCGGAAGGCGGCGCTCCACTGATCATCCGCAAGTCCGAGGCCGAGATCGACGGGATGGCGCGCGCCGGGGCGCTCCTCGCCGAGACGCTGGCCCTCGTCGCCGAGCACCTCGAGCCCGGCGTCGAGATGCGCGAGCTCGACCGCATCGCCGACGAGCACATCGCGGCGAAGGGCGGCTATCCGACCTCCAAGGGCTACAAGGGCTTTCCCGCCGCGCTGTGCATCTCGCCGAACTCGATGGTCGTGCACGGGATCCCCGACGACTACGCCGCGCGCGAGGGCGACCTGATCTCGGTCGATCTCGGCGTCACGCTCGACGGCCTCGTTGCGGACAGCGCCGTCACGTTGCCGGTCGGCGAGATCTCCGCGGAGGCGCAACGGCTGCTCGAGGTGTGTCGGGAGGCGCTCGGCGCCGGCATCGAGCAGGCCCGCGTCGGCAACAGGCTCTCCGACATCTCGCACGCCGTCCAGGTCGTCGTCGAGGAGGCGGGCTTCTCGGTCGTCCGGAGCCTCGTCGGGCACGGAGTGGGACGGTCGTACCACGAGGACCCGCAGATCCCGAACTACGGGCCGCCGGGGCGAGGCCCGCTGCTGCAGGAGGGGATGACGCTCGCGATCGAGCCGATGATCACGGCCGGCGAGCCGGACGTCTACGTCCACGCCGACGAGTGGTCGATCTCCTCCGTCGACGAGTCGCTCGCCGCCCATTTCGAGCACACCGTCGCGGTCACTCAGGACGGCCCACGAGTCCTGACAACCGCCGAAGCTGCTTTGCTACGATGATCGCCTTCCGCGCACGGCTCTGCCGTGCGCGCGTGTACGTCTGAGACGCCTATTCACTGAAGGGAATTTGCCTACCAAGGAAGAGAAGATCGAGGTCGAAGGCGAGGTCGTCGAAGCGCTCCCGAGCACGATGTTCCGGGTGCAGCTCGACGGGGGTGGCCACACCGTGCTCGCGACCATCTCCGGAAAGATGCGGAAGCACTACATCCGCATCCTCCCGGGCGACAAGGTCAAGGTCGAGCTCAGCCCCTACGACCTCAATCGCGGCCGGATCACCTACCGGCACCGCTGAACTGATGAAAGTCCGTCCGTCCGTCAAGCCCATGTGCGAACGCTGTCGCGTGATCAAGCGGCACGGCACGACCATGGTCATCTGCACCAACCCCCGTCACAAGCAAAGGCAGGGATAGCGCCCAGTGGCACGCATCGCCGGAGTCAACCTCCCGAATCAGAAGCGCCTCGAGATCGGGCTGACCTACATCTACGGGATCGGCCAGCCGACGGCGCGCAAGGTCGCCGCGGAGCTCGGCCTCAATCCGGACACGAAGGTCAAGGACCTGACGGACGAAGAGGTCACGAAGCTCCGCACCTACATCGACTCGGAGCTCGAGGTCGAGGGCGACCTGCGGCGCGACCGGCAGCAGGCGATCAAGCGCCTCTCCGAGATCGGCGCCTACCGCGGCATCCGCCACCGGCGCGGCCTGCCGGTGAACGGGCAGCGGACCAAGACGAACGCGCGCAGCCGCAAGGGCGCGAAGAAGACCGTCGGACGCGGAAAGAAGGCGAAGTAGCGTGGCGCCTCCTCGCCGTGCCGCGGCCACGCGCGGCCGCACCCGTCGCCGCGTCCGCAAGAACATCGCGATCGGCCAGGCTCACATCAAGACGAGCTTCAACAACACGATCGTCGCGCTGACCGACCGCGAGGGAAACGTCATCGCGTGGGAGTCGGCCGGCTCCGCCGGCTTCAAGGGCTCTCGCAAGTCGACGCCGTTCGCCGCGCAGGTGACCGCCGACGCCGCCGCGCGCAAGGGGATGGAGCACGGCCTGCAGAAGGTCGAGGTCTTCGTCAAGGGCCCCGGCTCGGGCCGCGAGACCGCGATTCGCTCGCTGCAGGCGGCCGGCCTCGAGATCCTGTCCGTCAAGGACGTGACGCCGCAGGCGCACAACGGAGTCCGGCCGAGGAAACGGAGGCGGGTCTAGTGGCGAGGGATCTGGGGCCGAAATGCCGCATCTGCCGCCGCGAGGGGATGAAGCTCTTCCTCAAGGGCGAGCGCTGCCTGACGGAGAAGTGCGCGATCGAGCGCCGCTCGTACCCGCCGGGCGAGCACGGCCGCGGCCGCATCAAGCAGAGCGAGTACCTGCTGCAGCTGCGCGAGAAGCAGAAGGCGCGTCGCTACTACGGCCTGCTCGAGAAGCAATTCCGCACCTATTACGACAAGGCGTCCAAGCGCTCCGGCGTCACGGGCGAGGAGCTGCTGCGGATGCTCGAGACCCGGCTCGACAACGTCGTCTACCGGCTCGGCTTCGCCGCCTCTCGGGCGCAGGCGCGCCAGCTCGTCCGCCACGGCCACTTCCAGGTCAACGGGCGGCGGGTGAACATCCCGAGCTACCAGGTGCGGCCGAACGACGTCGTGACCGTCGCGGCGAGCTCGTCCGCACAGCAGGTGATCCGCGACGCGACCGACCTCGTCTCGACCGTCGCGCCTTGGCTCCAGGCCGACCACGACGGCCTCACCGGAAAGATGCTCAAGCAGCCCGAGCGTGACGAGATCGATACGCCCGTGCAGGAGCAGTTGATCGTCGAGCTCTACTCGAAGTAACGGAAAGAGGGAACTTCTTTGGCGACTAGAGAAATGGACTTCCAGATCCCGAGGATCGTCCACGAGGACGTGGACGACCACCGCGGGGTCTTCGCAATCGAGCCGCTCGACCGCGGCTTCGGTCACACCTTCGGCAATTCACTGCGCCGCGTGCTGCTCTCCTCGCTGGAGGGCGCGGCCGTCACCTCGGTCAAGGTGGAGGGCACGGCGCACGAGTTCACGACCCTGCCGGGCGTCCGCGAGGACGTCACCGACATCATCCTCAACCTCAAGAACCTGATCGCGCGTCTGCACGGCGAGTCTCCGGAGATCGAGGTGCACATCGCGAAGAAGGGTCCGGGCTCGGTCACGGCGGCCGACATCGAGGCGCCCGCCGACCTCGAGATCCTGAACCCGGAGCTCGAGATCGCGAACCTGTCCGACAAGGGCCGGCTCGAGATCACGCTGACGATCGGCCGCGGCCGCGGCTACTCGCCGGCCGAGCTGAACCGGGGCCCGCAGCACACGATCGGCGTCATCCCGATGGACTCGATCTTCTCGCCGGTGCGGCGCGTCGCGTACCAGGTCGAGGCGGCTCGCGTCGGGCAGCGGACGGACTACGACAGGCTCACGCTCGACATCACGACCGACGGCTCGGTCGAGCCGAAGGACGCGCTCGGCGAGGCGGCCGAGATCCTGATCCGGCAGCTCGCGATCTTCACTGATCTCGACCGGATCGAGGGCTTCGGCGAGGCCGCGCCCGTCGACGGCGGCGTCACGCCGGAGGCGGCCCTCGCGCACGGGATGGAGAACTTCCCGATCGAGGAGCTCGAGCTGGGCGTCCGCTCCTACAACTGTCTCAAGCGGGTCGGGATCGAGACGATCGGCGACCTCGTCATGAAGACCGAGCAGGAGCTGGCCGCGATCCCGAACTTCGGCAAGAAGTCGATCGAGGAGGTGCGCGAGACGCTCGCGCAGCACGGGCTGCACCTCCGCGGCGAGAACGGCTCCGGCGGTTTCGAGTAAGCAACGGCGATGCGCCACGCCCGGACAGGCAAGAAGCTCGGCCGCGACTCGTCGCACCGCAAGGCGCTGTACTCGAACCTGACGTGCTCGCTCATCGAGCACGGGCGGATCCGGACGACCGAGGCGAAGGCGAAGGCCGTGAAGCCGTTCGCCGAGCAGATGATCACGCTGGGCCGGCGCGGCGACCTCCACGCGCGCCGGCAGGCGCTCTCGGTGCTCCGCTCGCAGGAAGTCGTGCACAAGCTCTTCGCCGACGTGGGGCCGCGGATGGCGGAGCGGCCCGGCGGGTACTCCCGGATCGTCAAGCTCGGCCACCGTCCCGGCGACGCCGCCGAGATGGTCTACCTCGAGCTCGTCGACTTCGAGCCGTAGCGCCCGTAGCGCCTAGCTTCCGACGGGAGCCCCGAGAACCGAGCCCAGGCCGGCGCTGATCGCCGCGATCAGGATGCCCGCGAAGGTCACGATGCCGAGTGCGCGGACGAACGTGTCCTGGAAGAAGCGGTAGCGGAAATACGCGAGCATCAGGAGCTCGAACGCGACCACGGCGACCGCAAAGAAGAGCGCCACGCGGTAGTTCGCGATCAGGAAGGGCAGCGAGTGGAGGATGCCGCCGAGGAAGGTGCCGCCGCCGGTGATCGTGCCGCGCACCCAGGGGCTCCCGCGCCCCGTCAGCTCTCCGGTGTCTGACAGCGCTTCCGAGAAGCCCATGCTGATCGCGGCCCCGAGCGACGTCGCGAGGCCCGCGATGAACGCATACCGCGTGTCGTGGGAGGCCAGCACGACTGCAAAGATCGGCGCCAGTGTCGAGAGCGAGCCGTCGATGAGCCCGACCATCGCCGGCTGGACACGCTGGAGGAGGAAGGTGTGCTCGTCGGCCACGAGGTAGAGTATATCAATTGAGATGCAAGTCAATAGAGCATAAGGAACACCTGACAAACGAGGTCAGGGAGCCCTGACGTGCGCCTCATCCTGACGCTCGAGTACGACGGCACGCCGTTCCACGGCTGGGCCGCCCAGCCGGGCCTGCCGACGGTGGAGACGGCTCTGCTGGCGGCGCTCGCCGAGACGTTCGCGTCGGTCGAGAATCTCGCTGTCGCCGGCCGCACCGACACGGGCGTCCACGCGCTCGGACAGGTCGTCTCCGTCGACGTCGGAGACGGGCCGCCGCCGGACCGCGCCGCTGCGGCGCTCAACTCGCGCCTGCCCGACGAGATCACCGTCCTCTCGGCCGTCGTCGCGCCGGACACGTTCCACGCCCGCCACTCGGCGCGATCGCGCAGCTATCGGTACAGGCTCTTCACCCGCGCGACGGCGTCCCCGTTCGAGATCCGGCGCAGCTGGTGGATGCCGCGCCCGCTGGACGAGGACGCCCTCGCCGCGGCCGCCGCAGCGCTGTCGGGCGAGCACGACTTCCGCGCCTTCACGCCGACGCAGACCCAGCACGAGGTCTTCGTGCGCGTCGTCGAGCGGGCGGAGTGGGTCCGCCGCGGGGACCACCTCGACTTCGAGATCACGGCCGGCAGCTACCTCCGGCACATGGTGCGGAGCCTGGTGGGGACGATGGTCGAGTCGCCCGGCGTGGTGCCGGAGCTCCTGGACGGCCGGGAGCGCTCGGAAGCGGGAGCCACGGCCCCGCCCTGGGGCCTCTACCTCGTGGCCGTGTCTTACTAAGCAACAGTCTGTTACGAACTGTCTCGCAAAGCGGCTCGGCTCCGGCCGTGCGGTACCCGTATTGGCAAGTAACAGACTGTTACGAGCCGATCAGGAAGGTGGCGATCTCGCCGGGGGCGAGCTCGAGGCCGCCGTCGAGCTGCTCCGTCTCGTCGAGGCGGATTCGCTGTGCCGGCAGGCTCAGGTTCAGCGCCTCCGGTTGCGGGTTCGGGTTGAAGACCCGCAGGACGAGGCCGGCTCCGTCCTCGGCCCGCTTGAGGCAGGAGAAGGCGACGTCGCCGGCGAGCTCGAGCGACGGCTCGAACGGGTCGCCGCGCAGGAAGTCGGTGCGGTAGTCCTGGCTCGCGCGGACGAGCGCCGCGTCGGAGAGTGCGTCGCCGTCGAAGCGGAGCGCGTACTCGAGGACGTGCCTGCCGGGGCACTGGCCCTCGGGCGTGGCGATGTCGGGTCCTGCGCCGACGGGACGCGTCGGCAGGCCGGGCGGTCGCGAGATCGTGCCGACGCAGCGCAGCAGCGTCAGCCGCAGCCCGTCCGGGAAGGCCTCGTACTCCGGCAGGCCCTTCGCCAGCAGGACGAGCGGCCCGAGCGCGACGGCGCCGAGGGTGTGCGCGGTCGGCACGGGCGGCTCCGCCCACCTCGACCGCGGCGGAGGCGGTGCGAGCGGTCGCCGGACGACGGCGAACTGGCTCTCGGCGCGAACCTCGTCGGCCCCGGCCGCCGAGCGCAGGAGGACGCGCAGCCGGTGGTCCTCCGCCTCGTTCTCGACGATGCTCGTCAGCTCGACGCGGTCGAGCCCGGGGAAGACCCGGATCGTCGTCTCGATCGCGATCCCCGGCAGCTCGTGCTCGAGCACGAGCGCTCCCTCCACCCTGCGTGAGGACACGAGCTCGGCCGTCCGCGCCTCGCCGCCGGCACAGAACGTGTACAGGTCGCCGACATCGGGCTCGTCCTCGAACACGAGCAGCTCGGCGATCGCGTCGAGCTCGAAGGGCGCCTCCAGCGCGGCGAGCGGCTCGGTCCGGCGGCCGCTGAATCCGTCGAGCTGGAAGACGCCGCCCTCCACGGCGCGGCGCCGGCGGAACGGGAGCGTGTTGACGAAGGCACCGCCGACCCCGAGGGCTTCGCGCTCCACGAAGTCGAGCGTCCGGTCGAGCTGCTCGTAGCGGACGAGCATGTCCCGGTGCACCTCGTCGCACGAGCAGCCGCAGATCGAGTCGTGCGGGTGGTTGCGGAGCAGGTCGCGCCAGGCGAGCCGGAGGTCTGCCGCGGGATACGGCGCGCCCTCGCCGAGCACCCGCAGCGCCGCGGCCGTCTCGATCGAGAGCAGCCGCCGCTCCGCGCGCTCGTTCGCCTGCTTGAGGTAGATCCGCGCCGAGTTGACGCCGCGCAGGATGTTCTGCAGCCTGCCGCCGACGAGCTCGCCCTCGTACTCAGGCAGCCCGTCCGCCGCGGGCGCGTAGTCGTCGTAGCGGCCGATCCGGAACGACCCGCCGAACGTCCGCCCGAGCTCCGCGAGGATCTCCGGGAGTTCCGGCTCGATCGGCAGGTGGTCGGAGCCGTTCGCAAGCACGATCTCGTCCTGGCCGGCTCTGCGCACGTCCTCACCGAAGTAGTCCACGATCTTGCGCACGCGCTCCTCGGCGTCGTGGTACCAGGTCATGCGGGCGAAGTTGTCGTAGTGCGGGAGCATCTGGCAGGCCACGACCTCCGCCGGGCCGGCGCGCCACCGGAAGACGACGCCGACGTCCTCGATCTCGTCGCCCAGCCCGCGTGAGAACAGGAACGTGCCGATGCCGAAGCCGGCGAGGATCTGCGGTAGCTGCGCGGGGTGGCCGAAGCTGTCGGGCATGTAGCCCGCGCCGCTCGGCTCGACGCCGAACCGGCGGCAGACGCGCCGCCCGAGCAGGAGATTGCGGACGAGCGACTCGCCGCCGACCAGAATCTCGTCAGGCAGGACGTACGATGGCCCGACCTCGAGCCGTCCCGCGGCGAGCAGAGCGCGCAGCCGTTGCTCGTTCTCCGGGCGCACCTCGAGGTAGTCCTCGAGCACGATCGCCTGCCCGTCGAGGGTGAACGACGTGAAGGACTCGTCGCGTTCGAGCGTGTCCAGGACGCCGTCGACGACCGCTCCGAGCCTCAGCCGGAACTGCTCGAAGGGCAGGTACCACTCACGATCCCAGTGCGTGTGCGGCACGACGAGGAAGCGAAAATCGGACACCCCGGGCACGGGCCGGAGCCTACTGACCGCGCCGATACGATCGACGCATGCGCTTCGAGACCGTCCTCTTCGACCTCGACGGCACCGTCGTCGACTCCGGCGCGATCATCCTCGCCTCGATGCGGCACGCCACCCGGGAGGTACTCGGGCGCGACTACTCCGACGAGGAGCTGATGCAGACCGTCGGCGGCCCCGGCCTCGAGGCGCAGATGCGCGCGTTCGCGCCCGACCAGGTC
>DASXDE010000028.1:0-9226 GCA_036490825.1 Gaiellaceae bacterium | reverse complement strand
CGACCGCGACCGGTAGCGCTGCTACCGGCCCGCGACCGGCCGCGACGCCCTGCTTGGCCTGCGACGCCCCCGACAGCGCGCCAATTTCACATCAAGCCTCTAGCTGACGGCGTCCCGGAGCGCCTGCGCCTCCGGCAGGTGTTCGAGCTTCTTCAGCGTGTTGTTCTCGATCTGGCGGATCCGCTCGCGGGTCACGCCGAAGGCGCGCCCGACCTCCTCGAGCGTGCGCGGCTCGCCGCCGAGCAGCCCGTAGCGGAGCTCGATCACCTCACGCTCCCGCCTCGGCAGCGCGCTGAGCGCGTTCGTGACGTCCTCCCGCCGCAGCAGTAGCTGAGCGGTGTCGAACGGCGACTCGGCCGCCTCGTCCTCGACGAAGTCCCCGAGGGAGGAGTCCTCCTCCTCGCCGATCGGCTTCTCGAGCGAGATCGGCAGCTGCGACATCCGCAGGATCTCGCGCACCTCCTCGGTCGTCATCTCGAGCTCCTCGCCGATCTCCTCCGGGCTCGGCTCGCGGCCCAGCCGCTGCACGAGCTGGCGCTCGATGTGCACGACCTTGTTCAGCTTCTCGACCATGTGCACGGGGATCCGGATCGTGCGGGCCTTGTCGGCGATCGCACGCGTCACGGCCTGACGGATCCACCACGTCGCGTAGGTGGAGAACTTGTAGCCCTTGCGGTAGTCGAACTTCTCCACCGCGCGGATGAGGCCGAGCGATCCCTCCTGGATCAGGTCGAGGAAGGAGAGGCCGCGGCCGAGGTAGCCCTTCGCGATCGAGACGACGAGTCGGAGGTTGGCCTCGGTCATCGCCGTCTTCGCGCCCATGTCGCCGCGCTCGATCCGCTTCGCGAGCGTCACCTCCTGGTCGGCCGTGAGGAGCGGCACCTTGCCGATCTCGCGCAGGTAGAGGCGGAGCGAGTCGAGAGACGGCTCGACGGTGAGGTCGAGCTTCGGCGCGACGGCGACCTTCTCGTCCTCGGGCGGCGGCTGCTCGTGCGGCGGAGCCTTGTGCTGCTCGCCCGCGACCAGGTCGACGCCGTGCTCCACGAGGTACGTGTAGAAGTCCTCGACCTGTTCCTTCGAGAGCTCGACGTCCTCGAGCCCGGTCGCGATCTCGTCGTAGGAGAGAAAGCCTTTCTCCCTCCCTTCGGCGACGAGCTTGTGGACCTCCTCGACGTCCGGAAGCGCGATGTCGACGGTGAGCACGTCCGTACCTCCCGGCCTAGTTGGTTGCACGACGGCACTGCCACAACCGACCGCGACCGGCTCCCCGCCGGTTCCCCGGTCCCTCCCTCAACGCGAGGCGGATACTAGTCACGGCCCGGCGATTCGTAAAGAAGTTGTCAGGACCGGGTGACGATCTCGCCAACCCTCTCGCCGCGGGTGTTGAGGATCGGGCGGGTTGCAAGGTCGGGCAGGTCGACCCCGAGCGGCCCGAGGAAGTCCGCGAGCGCCGAGGGGTGCGCGCGGCTCGTGCCGTCCTCCGACTTGAGGGCGACGCCGATCCCGTCCGGGCCCGCCGCGCAGAGGAGGCCCTCGGCGCCGCCTTTCGCGAGCCAACCCGGCGCGCCGCGCATCAGGAGGCAGTCCGCGCCGTCGGGGCCGCCCACGAGGTCGGGGCGGGCGCGCATCGCCGTCGCGACCCGGGAGCCGCCCGGCAGCGACTCGAGCCGCGAGAACGCGTGGGCCATCCGCTCGAGCGTGAGCGCGAAGGTGACGATGCCGCAGCCGTCGGTTCCGGCGGTGAGGGCGTCCGGCTCGACCTCGGCCGCTACCGCGTGCACTTCGAGACAGGCCCGCTGGACGGGGTGCTCGGGCAGGCGGTAGCCCTCGGTCGGCCAGCCGCGAGCGCGGCAGAGGGCGAGCATCCCGGCGTGGTTGCCGGAGCAGTTGTTGTGGATCTTCTCCGGCGGCCGGCCCTCCTGCAGCCCGAGCTCGAGGTCTTGCTCGGTCGCCTCGGCCCGCGCGAGCAGCGCGCGCACGGCCGCGACCTGGTCGGGTGTGTCGCGGTGGGATGCGCAGGCGATCGCGAGCTCGTCGTCGGGCAGGTCGTCGCGAGCCCGCACGAGCGGAAGCGCCTGCAGCGGCTTCGACGAGGAGCGCATGAAGCACACTTGCGACGCGTCGCCGGCAGCGGCAACGACCTCGCCGGCGCGAACAGCGACGCCGTGGAGGCGGTGCACAGCCTCGACGACCCCTTCCCGGCGCACCTCCACGACGATCGGCTCCGCCACTCCCGGAGCCTACGGCCGGTGGCCGTTCGCACGAGCCGCGGTACCGTTCGAGGCGATGCCGGAGCTCCCCGAGATGGAGGCTTGGCGGCGGCAACTCGATGAGCCCGTCGCCGCGTTTCCGGTGGCGAAGGCCGGCCCCGCGCACATCGCCACCCTCAAGACGTTCGACCCACCGCTCGCGGCGCTCGACGGCCGCCGGCTCCGCGGCGCCGAGCGGCGCGGCAAGCGTCTCCTCTTCCCCACCGACGACGGCGAGCTCGTGCTCCTCGTCCACCTCATGACGGCGGGCCGGCTCCGCTTCGTCCCGGCAGGCGGGACGACACCGAAATCCCCCGCGTTCCGGCTGGAGTTCGCCGGCGGCGCGCAGCTGGTCCTGACCGAGAGCGGGAAGAAGAAGCGCGCCGGCGTCTGGCTGCTCACGCCGGTGGCGGCGGAGGCAGAGCTCGCGCACCTCGGCCCGGAAGCGCTCGGCCTCGGGCCCGAGCGCCTCGGCGAGATCCTCCACGGCGAGTCGCGGCGACTGCACGCGCTCCTCCGCAACCAGCACCTCGTCGCGGGCATCGGCCGCGCCTGGGCCAACGAGATCCTCCACACCGCGAAGCTGTCGCCCTACGCGCTCTCGAGCGACCTCGACGACGAGGAGATCGCGCGCCTCGCAGCGGCCGTCGACGAGGAACTCGAACGCGGGCTCGAGCTCCGCGAGCGCGGCGCCTCCGACGAGCAGACCTACCGTGTCCATCGCCGGCTCGGCGAGCCGTGCCACGTCTGCGGCACGCCGCTCGCTCAGGTGGATTTCGAGGAGCACACGATCTACTACTGCCCCACCTGCCAGACCGGCGGCCGCGTCCTCAAGGACCGGCGGCTCTCTCGTCTCCTGCGCTGAGAGCGGATAGGCTCCGGGCATGGCAACGGTCGCCGAAGTCATGAACTCGGACGTCCTCTCCGTCGACCCGACGGCCTCCATCGGCGAGGCCGCCGAGAAGATGATGGACGCGGGCGTCGGCGCCGTCGTCGTGATGGAGGACATGGTGCGGCTCGTCGGCATCGTCACCGAGCGCGACATCCTCCGCGCGGTGGCGCAGCGGGCCCGAGCCGCCGAGGCGCGCGTGCGGCAGTGGATGACCGAGGGCGTGATCACGATCGAGCCGGAGACGACCGTCGAGGACGCGGCGAAGATGATGTTCGAGCGCAACTTCCGCCACCTGCCGGTGACGAAGGACGGGCGGCTGCTCGGGATCGTCAGCCTCCGCCGCCTCTCCCAGTACGAGTTCGAGCACTCGAAGGAGTCCGTCCAGCCGGCCCATTAGGGTCGGCCGCGTGATCCGGCTCTTCCCGAACCGCGGCGGCTGGCTCGAGGTCGTCTGCGGGCCGATGTTCAGCGGCAAGAGCGAGGAGCTCATCCGCCGCCTGCGCCGCGCGGAGATCGCCGGACAGCGCGTGCTGATCGTCAAGCCGCAGCTCGACGACCGGTACGACATCGGCCACATCGTCAGCCACGCCGGCGCCCGCATGCGCGCAGTCGCGGTCGACGACCCCGCCGACATCCCCGGCCTCGTCGAGGGCTACGACGTGGTCGGCGTGGACGAGGTCCAGTTCTTCCGGCCGGAGGTCGTGCTCGTCCTCGACGGCCTCGTCGAGTACGGCCTGCGCGTCATCGCGTGCGGGCTCGACCAGGACTTCCGTGGCTTCCCCTTCGGTGCGATGCCGGAGCTGCTCTGCCGCGCGGAGCTCGTCGACAAGCTGCAGGCGGTGTGCCACCGCTGCGGCGGCCCCGCCACGATGACGCAGCGACTCGTCGACGGCGCGCCCGCCCCGGCCGACGGCGCCACGATCGTGGTCGGCGCGCTCGAGCAGTACGAAGCGCGCTGCCGCATGTGCCACGAGCTCGCAGCGCCCGCGCAGCTCGCGGGCTAGGACTAGGCGAGCCGGATCGTCACCGTCTCGCCGTCGACGGAGACGGAGCCGCCGAGCCGCCGCACGAGCCGCACCGCGACGGCGGCGCCGAGGTCGCGCAGATCGTCGCCGAGCACGACCGGCGCGGACGCCGCAGTGACCGGCGAGAGCCGGACCTCCGCGCCGTCCACCTTCACCTCCACGCGCTCCAGCCCGCCGTGGCGAAGCGCCGACTGGAACAGCGCCGCGAGCCCGCGCTCGACTGCGTCCGCGTCCGTCTCCAGCGCGACGCCGGAGCCGGCGACGCGCACGCGCTCCTCGCCGAGCCTCGCCGCGGCCGCCTGCGCGAGCTCGAGCGTGTCCGCCTCGCGCGGCGTCGGGTCGTAGCGGCCGGACTCGATCCGCGCCGCCAGCGACAGCTCCTCGATCAGCTCGGCGAGCTGCGCGGACGCGGCGTCGATCATCTCGACGTAGCGGTCTGCGGGAGGCTCGAGCCCGCCGCCGCGCGCCAGCGTCGTCGCGAAGCCGTGGACGGTCGCGAGCGGCGTGCGCAGGTCGTGACACGCCAGCGAGACGAGGCGGGCGAAGGCGGTGTCCTCGCTCACGGGTCTAACCTAGCCGTATGGAACGCACCGAGACGCCGGATCTGCAGGCCGCGGCCCCCGAGGTCGCGCTCGGGCTCTCGAGCGTCGGCGTCACGGGCGTTCAGAAGGCGGTGCGGATCGGGCGCGGCCGCGGCGAGAAGCTGATCTCGGCCACGATCGATTGCACGGTCGACCTCGACCCGCGCCGGAAGGGCGTCCACATGTCGCGCTTCCCCGAGCTGTTCGAGGAGGCGGTCGAGGGTGTCGTCGACGACGACGCGTTCCTGGTCGAAGATCTTGCGGAGCACGTCGCCCGCCGCGTCGTCGACCGCCAGGAAGCGCTGCTCGCCGAGGTGCGGATCGTGGCGCGCTACCCGTACGAGCGGCGGACGCCCGCGACGAAGCTTGCGACGCAGGAGATGGTCTCCCTGATCGGGATTGCCGCAGCCTCGCGGGAAGGCGTGCGCCGCGTCGTCGGCGTCGAGGCGACGGGGATCAACGCCTGCCCGTGCGCTCAGGGCCTCGTCCGCGGCGCCGCCGCCGACCGGCTGCTCGAGGCGGGCTTCGAGGACGGCGACGTGGAGCGGATCCTCGAGCTCGTCCCGCTCGCGACGCACAACCAGCGCGGTCGCGGCACGCTCCTCGTCGGCACTGCCGAGCGCCTCAACGCGGAGCGGCTCGTCGAGATCGTGGAGGGCTCGATGAGCTCGCCGATCTACGAGCTCCTCAAGCGCCCAGACGAGCTGTTCGTCGTGGAGCACGCGCACCTGCAGCCGCGCTTCGTCGAGGACTCGGTGCGCGTCGCGCTCAAGAGCGTCCTCGACGGGCTGCCCCGGCTCGGCGACGGCGACTTCGTCCTCTCCCGCCAGGTCAACTTCGAGACGATCCACGCGCACGAGGTCGTCGCGGAGCGCCACGGCACGATCGGCGGGCTGCGGGCCGAGCTGGCCGGCGCCTCGCACGGCCCCACTGCCCACACCGGGCTCGAGGACTGGCTGCGCGCCTAGGAGGGCTTGGCGAAAAACAGGCTGAACCGCCGGTGAGCGGCTTTCCGCCAAACCCCTTCTAGCCGTCCAAGCCGATCCGGGCTAGGGTTCGGCTCGGGGCACGAATGAAGAGGGCGTGGGGCACAAAGCGGCTCGTCCTGCTCGCGAGCGCTTTGGCGTCGGGGGTGCTGCTGTGGGGCTCCGCCGCGGGAGCCGCTCCCGGAGGCTCCGCCGTGCCGCTCGCCAGGAGCGCCGGGGTGCCAGCGCACCACATCCCCAACTCTGCCGCAGGGGGCGTCGCCGAGCCTCGTGGCCTCGGCGTGCCCGCGAGCGGAAGCTACGGCTTCCTCCTCAGGCTCGACACCGAGCCGACCGGGCGCGCGTACCTCGCGGGGCTCAGCCGCGGCCGTACCGCCGCCAGGACGGCGGCGACGAGCGAGCTCGCGAGTGTGCGCGCCGCGCAGGACCGTGTCGTATCGGCCCTGCCGAGCGGCTCGCAGGTTCTCTACGAGACGCACGCCGTCCTCGCGGGCGTCGCCGTCTACACGAACGTCGCGAACTTCTCGGCCCTACAACACATCCCGGGCGTCGCGGCCGTCTACCCGATCGCCCCGAAGACTCCTTCGCTCTCCTACTCGAGCCTTCTCGTGCACGCGCCGCAAGCGTGGTCGACCTACAGCGACCTCGGCGCGAACAGCACGATCGCCATCATCGACACCGGCGTCGACTACACACACGCCGACCTCGGCGGTCCCGGCACCGCAGCGGCGTATCAGGCCGCACGCGCCAGTGACACCTCCGCGCCCACCTATCCGGACCCGGGCAAGATCGTCGGCGGCTACGACTTCGCGGGCGATGCGTACGACCCGCAGGACCCGAAGCACGCGAAGCCGTCGCCCGACCCGAACCCGCTCGACTGCGACGGCCACGGCACGCACGTCGCCGGAATCGCCGCGGGTTACGGCGAGAATCCCGACGGCTCGACGTTCAGAGGCAACTATCTGACCCTGCCGACCGACAGCGCCTCGTACCAGGCGCTCTTCCGCATCGGTCCGGGGATGGCTCCCCAGGCGAAGCTGTACGCCTACAAGGTCTTCGGCTGCCAGGGGAGCACCGATCTCATCGCCGCCGCGATCGACAGGGCCGCGGACCCGAACGGCGACGGCAACACGTCCGACCACGTCGGCGTGATCAACATGTCGCTCGGCTCGGATTTCACCTCGCCGCAGGAGGCGGATTCGGTAGCGGCGAACAGCGCGTCAAAGCTGGGGATCAGCGTCGTGGTGGCCGCCGGGAACGGCGGCGACCTCTACGACGCCGGCGGCTCCCCCGGCGACGCCCCCCGCGTGATCTCGGTGGCGAACAGCGTCGACGCCTATTCGCAGGTCGACAGCCTGCACGTCGGCGCTCCGGCAGGAGCCGCCGGTGTCTACGGGGCGGAACGCTCGGACGCCTACAAGTGGGCGAGCAGCCCGGACCTGACCGGCAACGTGGTCGCGCTCTCCGATCCGGGGAACAGGGACGGCTGCGACGCGCTGAGTGCGAGCGACGCTGCGGCCGTCAAGGGCAAGATCGCCTTCCTCGAGTGGACGGATGTCGACGCGAGTCGCCGCTGCGGCTCGGCCGTGCGCAGCGACAACGTCGCGAAGGCGGGCGCCAGCGGAGCGATCCTGGCCGACGACGAAGACACGTTCGCGGCGGGAATCACGGGAAGCAAGACGATTCCGGTCGTGATCGTGACGCGGTCCGGAGGCGCCGCGATCCGGTCGGCGCTGGGAAGCGGGGTCATGATCAGCGGGACCTCGGCCGGCGACTTCAAGCAGCTCCTTCCCCTCGACGACGACGAGCTCAACTCGAGCTCCTCGCGTGGGATCGGCGCCGCCGGCGACGTCAAGCCCGATGTGACGGGCGTCGGCACGAGTGTCTTCTCGTCCGCGATGGGGACGGGCAACCAGGGCATCTCGTTCTCCGGCACCTCGATGTCGTCGCCCGAGGTCGCCGGCCTCGCCGCCCTGGTGCGGACGAAGCATCCGGACTGGAACCCTGAGGAGGTCAAGGCCGACATCATGAACACGGCCGACCAGGACCTCTGGACGAACACGGGACACACCGGGGTCCGTTATGCGCCGAACCGGGTCGGAGCCGGGCGCATCGACGCGAAGGCGGCGCTCGACAACCTCGTGCTCGCCTACGTGACGAGCGATCCCGGGGCGGTCAGCGCATCGTTCGGGCCGGTCGCCGTGTCGGCGCGAACGACGTTGACGAAGACGGTCGCCGTCGTGAACAAGGGCGCCGGCGCGGTCACCTACAGCGTCGCCTACGATCCCCTGACGCAGGTGCCCGGGGCGACGTACTCGGTGAGCCCGTCGTCGGTCACGGTTGGCGCGGGCGGGACGGCGTCGATCACGCTGACGCTCGCAATCGACCCGTCCAAGCTCACGAAGCCGATCGACTTGACGGTGCCCCGAACCCAGGCGGGATTCCCCCGCGACTACACGGCCGACGCCAGCGGTCGCCTGCTGCTGACCGGCAGCGGGCAGCCGACGCTTCGCGTCCCGGTCTACGCGGCGCCGCGCCCGGTGGCAAGGATGACCCAGCCGTCCGCGCTCGAGCTGCCGGGTGGAAAGGTTCAGACCGCGTCACTCCGGCTGAAGGGCACCCAACTCAGCCAAGGCAGCGGCGGCACCGCGATCAGGTCGCTGGTCGCCGGATTCGAGCTCCAGGCCAGGAGCGGCACGTTGCACCTGTGCCGCAGCAGGGCGGCCACCGGCTGCATCCACGCCAACGACGAGAAGGCCGCCGACTTGAAGTACGTCGGCACGACGTCCAATGCGCCGGAGCTCACCGCGATCAAGAAGAACCCTCTACGCAAGCGCGGGCTCGAGTACTTCGCGATCACGACGCAAGGCCCGTGGCGGACGCCGGCCCTGTCGGACGAGTACGACATCTACATCGACTCGACCGGCAACAAGAAGCCGGACGCCATCCTCTTCAACACCCGGCTGCCGGACTCCGACATCTTCGTCGCAGCGCTGGTCAAGCCGCGCACGGGCAAGGTCCTCGACATCGAGCCGATCGACGACCGCCTCGGGAATGTCGATGCGGCGGCCTTCGACAGCGACACCCTCGTCATGCCCGTCGCGATCTCGGCGCTGCCGGGCGTCTCCAAGCGCCACACCCGCATCACCTACGGCGTCGCCTCGTACTCCTCATTCGTCCCCAAGCCGGTCGACCGTGTCGGCTTGACCAGAAAGCTACGGCCCGACGGGACGCTCCACACCGACGTGCTGAGACCCGGCATAGCCGTCTACGGTCACTACGGCGGCAGGGGAAGCGCGCTGCTCTACCGCGACGCGTCCGGGACGAGGCTCCACGTGCGGCGCGACGCGTCGGCCTATGAGGCCGACCACGGAAAGGGCGCGCTGATCGTCCACTTCCAGGACGCCGTCGGTCACAAGGCTCAGGTCGTGAAGGTCGAGAGCCGCAAGCGAAGGTCAGGCTGAAGAAGCGTCAGGCGGACGTTCCTGGCCTG
>DASXDE010000027.1:0-5830 GCA_036490825.1 Gaiellaceae bacterium | reverse complement strand
CGTCTTGTGGGTGTCTCTTCCGCGAGGGGCTCGCGGATCTAACATTTAGGAGGAACTGGAAATGTCGGACGAACTGCATCAGGGCGAGCACGACGACGTCGAGGCGCACGGTCTGCAGGGAACCCCCGGGTTGCAGGGCGTCCCCGGTCTGCAGGGCACGCCTGCCAGCACCGAGCCCGACGACGTCGAGGCGCACGGTTTGCAGGGCACGCCCGGTTTGCAGGGCACGCCCGGCCTGCAGGGCACGCCGGCCAACACCGAGCGTGACGACGACGTCGAAGGGCACATGCTCCAGTCGTAGGCCGCTGCTCCACCAGGATCTCCGAAGGGCTCCGCGAGGAGCCCTTCGTCGTTTCAGCGCAAGACTCTGGCGAGCGCGTCGAGCAGCGCCCGGCCGCTCTCGCGGCGAGAGCCTTCGAGCCGCTCGAGCGCTCCCGCGACGGCGGCGACGGCCACCGCCTCCGGGTCGCCTTCGAGCGCGGCCCGGGCACGGCGCGCCTTGCGCAGGAGCGCGAGCGCCGTCGCGGCCTGCGTCGCGAAGAGCCCTAGCAATTCCATCTCGGCCAGCGAGAACGTGGAGCGCTCGGGTCGGTCGAGCACCTGGAGCACGCCGAGCGGCTCCTCGTCGTGCAGGAGCGGGACCGCCATCAGTCCCTTCGGGACGTAGCCGGTGTTTTCGGCGACGTCCTTCGAGAAGCGGGGATCGCTGCGCACGTCTTCGAGCACCAGGGGCGTGCGGGCGGACAGCACCCAGCCGGCGATGCCTTTCGACGACGGAAACCGCTGGCCCACGAGGTGCTGCTCGCGCTCGTTGGCGACGGCGGCGAACACCAGCTCGTCGGTCTCCTCCTCGAACAGGAGCACCGACGACGCCTGTGCGCCGAAGATGGCACGCGCGACGACGACGATCGAGCGGAGGAGCTCGGCGAAGTCCTGCTCCGCCGGCAGCACTGCCGCAGCCACCGCAGCTTCTAGGCGTTCAGCCATGCGTCTAGCCTCCCACGTTCGTCGAGATCAGGTACAGGACGGTCTTGACCTGGAAGGGCGTCAGACCAGGGTGCTTGCCGAGCACGAGCGCGGCGATGCCGCTCAGCGCCGGGGTGGCGAAGCTGTTGCCGGTCGCCTTGATCGAGCCGCCGCCGATCCACGCGACGTCGACGTCGACGCCGCGGGCGAAGAACTCCACGGGCGGGTCGGGGTTCGCGTAGAAGACGAGCGGATCGTCCTCCTCGTGGCTCCCGACCGAGACGACGGACGAGAACCGCCACGGGTACGACTCGACCGGCATGTTGTGCGCCGACGCGATCAGCATCGTCCGCTGGAAGTAGGCGGAGTCGGCGAGCTCGTGGAGCATGTCGCCGAGCTCGCGCTTCGTGGTCGAGAGGCTCATGTTGACGACGTCGTAGCCCTGCTCGATCGCCCAGCGCAGCCCGGCGAGGAGCGTCTTGCCCGAGCCCTTGAAGCCGGCGCCCAGCACCCGTACGGAGTGGATCTCCGCGGCAGGCGCGATCGACCGGACGACGCCGGCGCAGGCGGTGCCGTGGCCGCACAGGTCGCCTTCGAGGTCTTCCTCGGCGATCGTCTCGCCCTCGGGCCCGAGCGTGATCGCGACGGCGCCCTGGAGCTCGCCGACGAGCGGGTGACCGCGTTCGACGCCGCTGTCGAGGATGCAGACCCGTACGCCCGCGCCCGTCGAGCCTTCGAGCGCCCAGGCCCGGTCGACCTTTTCCGGCAGCGGGTTCGCGAGCGAGATCTGCGCCGCCGCCTCGCGCGGCAGCGACCAGGCGGGAAAGAGCTTCTCTTCGCTCATCGGACCTCCGCGGCGCGGCGGGCGCGTCGCACGCGCTCGTCGTCCTCGCCGACGACCAGGTTGACCTCGACGAGATGCGCCGCCGCCCTCGCGGCGCCGGCCGCCAGGCGCGCCGCCGCCTCGAGGTCGGCGGCGACTGCCGGATCGAGCCGGTCTGCGAGCGAGCGCGCAAGGATCGCGACGTCGGCGCAGGCCTCGGCGATCGCGAGCGGCGCCGCTGCGGCGCGGTCGAGCACCTTGGCGAAGGCGAAGTCGCGCCGCGGATCGGACGCCTGCGGTTCCGCGTCCGGGAAGGCGGCCCGCGCCGCCGCGAGCGCGTCGGCGTCTTCCTCGGCGAGCCGCCGCAGGCGCTCCGCAAGCGCCTCGGCCTGGGCAGCGCCCGTTGCATCGCCTGCCACGCGGGCGGCGGCGGAGACCACTGAGGCCGCCGCCGAGCCCGCCTGCGCAGTGGCGGGCCCGGCGGCGGCCGGCCTTCCGGTGCGAGGGGCCTCCACCGCTAGGGGGAGCGCAACCGATCGCGAACGTCGGCGAGCACGCGGCGTGTCGGCTCGATCCCGGCGTCAGCGAGGGTCGACTCGAGGTCGGCGATCAGCCTCTCCCGCAAGGCGGAGTCAGCCTCGGCGCGGGCCAGGAGGTCGTCGAGCCCACGCCTCACCTGCGGCAGCTCCTGCGCCGCGCGCACCCAACCTTCAGGCGTCGGGGGAAGCGCCGCAATGAGGCGGCCGAGCTCTTCGATGTCAGTCGTCGCCATTTCTCAAGTCACCCGACTTCAGGACTGACGAGAGCGTCGGAATCTTCCATCGCACCCTTCAATTTCTCCAGGCAGCGCGAAATCCGGCTTGCGATCGTGCCTGCCGGCAGGTCGAGCTCGTCCCCGATCGTCCGGTAGCTCTGGTCGCGGGCGAAGAACCGGTCGAGCATGTCGCCGCACGGCTCGCCGATCCGGGCCATCGCCTGCCGCACGGCCATCGCCTCGTCGAGCGTGTCGATCGTCTCGTCGAGCCCGTCCGGCTCCAGCTCCTCGACGGGTACCTCGCGCGTCGCCTCGCGGAGCCTGTCGATGCAGAGGCGCCGCGTCAGCTGGGCGAGCCAGGGGCGGACCGCGTCGTCGTTTCGCAGCTTGGACAGGTTCTCGTACGCCTTCGTGAAGACGTCCTGGAACACGTCCTCGGTGTCGTGCTGGGAGAGCCGAAAGCCCTGGCTGCAGATCGCGTAGACGTACCGGGAGAACCGTTCGACGAGCTGGCCCCAGGCTGCGTCGTCCCCCGCGCGGCAGCGGGCGACGAGCGCAGCGTCGGTGGGTTCCGGCCCCATCGACCCAAGTCTGCGGCCGAACGGCCCCGGTCGCAACCTAGAGTCCCCGGAAAGCCAGGAAGAGCTCTCGGGCCGTGGCCAGCGCGAGGGCCAGATTCCCAACCCGCATGCGCTCGTTGGGGGCGTGCACGTTCCCGGACGGGACGTCGAAACCGGTGGCTACGACCGGGATCCCGAGCCGTTCCAGGACCGGGAAGATGGGGAGCGAGCCGCCGCCGCGCAGCCGAAGCGGCCGCACCCCGGTCGCGCGTTCGATCGCCGCGCTCGCGAGCTCGATCGCCGGCGCGTCGGACGGGGTGCTGCCGGGGTCGCACGAGGCGATGTGCGTCACCTCGACCTGCGCGCCCGCCGGCACGTCGCGGGTGAGCTCCGCGCGCAGGACCGGCAGCAGCCGATCGACGGTCTGGCCGGGCGCGAGGCGCATCGAGAGGTTCGCTCGCGCAGCCGACGTGACGATCGTCCGCTGCAACATCGGAGAACCGCCCTCGATCCCGTTCACGTCGATCGACGGTAGCGCCCACGTTCGGAGATAGAACTCGCGCGGTGCGGTCTCGTCGGCGGGGACCGCACCCTGGGCGGCGAGCTGGCCGCCGCCGTCCGGCAGCCGGTCCCAGCCGGCGACCTCGGATTCGGCGGGCGGCACGACCCCGGCCTGGAGGAGCGCCGGAAGGCGGCCGTCTCGCGGCAGGACGCGCGCCAAGACGTCGACGAGCACGTGCAGCGCATTGAGCGCCGCACCGCCGTACGCGCCCGAGTGGAGGTCGCGGACGCCGGTACGCACCTCGACGTGCAGGTAGAGGGTCCCGCGCGTGGCGACGCCGAGCACCGGCGTCTCGTCGTCCAGCATCGGCGCGTCGAAGATCACGCACGCCTTGGCCGGCCCCAGGGTCTCCTCCAGGTAGTCGAGGATCGACGTGCCGCCGACCTCCTCCTCGCAGTCGAGCAGGAACCGGACGTCCACCGGCAGCGCGCCGGCCGCCGAGAGATCGAGCGCGGCGCGCGCGAGCGCCCACGTTCCGCCCTTGTCGTCCGCCACGCCGCGCGCGTACAGCCACCCGTCGCGCACCTCCGGCGAGAACGGCTCGCTGTCCCAGAGCTCGAGCGGCGCCGGCGACTGGACGTCGAAGTGGCCGTAGCACAAGACGAGCGGGGCGCCGGCTGCGCCGCTCCGCACGAGGGCGTCGACGATCGGGCGCCCGTTGCGCTCGGCGATCTTCGCCTCGGCGCCTGCACGGCGGAAAAGCGCCGCGAGCCAGTGCGCCGCGGCGCGGATGTCACCCTCGTGATCAGGGTCGGCGCTGATCGACGGGATGCGCAAAAGCTCGCTCAGCTCGGCGAGCTCGGCCTCTGAGATATCCAGTTTTTTCAAGTGGATTTGCGTGTGAACGTTAGACATACTTGGTGGTCGTCCCCTCGAAAGGAATCTCTATGAGAAAACTGACCAAGGCCATGATCGGCTTTGGCCTTGTGGCACTCGCCGTCGTCGCGGTCGCGTACGGCGCGAGAGCTCACAAGTCTGCGAACGACACGCTCGTGTTCGGTTCGTCGGCGGATCCGGTTGCGCTCGACGGCGCACTGATCTCGGACGGCGAGTCCGGGCGTGTGGTCATTCAGATCTTCGAAGGCCTCGTCAGCCTCAAACCGGGAACCACCACGGTCATTCCTGCGCTGGCGACGAGCTGGAAGGCTTCCAACGCCGGGAAGTCGTGGACGTTCGCACTGCGCAAGAGCGTGACGTTCACGGACGGAACGCCGTTCAACGGCGCGGCGGCGTGCGCCAACTTCAACCGCTGGTACAACTTCACCGGCTCCTTCCAGAACCCGAGTGCCACGTACTACTGGCAGACCGTCTTCGGCGGGTTCAAGAAGTACGACCCGAAGTCCGGCGCTCCGAAGGGGAGCCTCTTCAAGAGCTGCAAGGTGAACAACAGCTCGAGCATCACGATCAACCTGACGGCGCCGTCCGCGTCGTTCCTCGGTGCGATGTCGCTGCCGTCGTTCTCGATGGAGAGCCCGACTGCGATGGCGAAGTACGGTGCGAACCAGGGCAGCGTCGACGCCGACGGCGTCTTCCACCCGACCGGCACCTACGCGACGCAGCACCCGACCGGCACCGGCCCGTTCATGTTCCAGTCGTGGACGCGCGGTGACAAGCTCACGCTCGTCCGCAACCCGAACTACTGGGGTCCGAAGGCGAAGCTCAGCACGCTGATCTTCAAGCCGATCGCGGACAACGCGGCACGGCTGCAGGCCCTGCAGAACGGCGAGATCCAGGGCTACGACCTCGTCGAGCCGCAGGACATCCCGGTCATCCAGCAGGACAGCAACCTGAAGCTGCTGTCCCGGCCGCCGTTCAACGTGGCGATCGTCGGCATGAACCAGGCGATTCCTCCGATGAACAACCTGAAGGTTCGGCAGGCGGTCGCCTACGGCCTCGATCGTGAGAGCGTCATCAAGGCGTTCTACGCAGGTCGCGGCGTCGTCGCGAAGGAGTTCCAGCCGCCGAGCCTCTTCGGCTACTCGAACACCGTCAAGCAGTACAGCTACAACCCGGCGAAGTCGAAGGCGCTGCTGAAGGCGGCAGGGCTCAAGCTGCCGGTGAAGATCAGCTTCTGGTATCCGACGGGCGTCTCGCGTCCGTACATGCCGGATCCGGTCAAGAACTTCCAGGCGTTCTCGGCGAGCCTGACGAAGGCCGGGTTCAAG
>DASXDE010000026.1:0-3595 GCA_036490825.1 Gaiellaceae bacterium | reverse complement strand
CTGCGCCGACATCTGCGCCTGGTTGTAGAAGATCCGGCCGAAGTGCTCACGGTCGGGGAAGACCTCGGCCTGGAGAGGCAGGAACGCGCCGCCCGAGTCGACGAGGTAGATGCACGGGAGCCGGTTCTGCTCCGCCACCTCCTGGGCGCGCAGGTGCTTCTTGACCGTGAGCGGGAAGTACGAGCCGCCCTTGACGGTCGCGTCGTTCGCGACGATCACGCACTCGCGGCCCTCGACGACGCCGATGCCGGTCACGATCCCGGCCGCCGGCGCGTCGCCGCCGTACAGCTCGCAGGCGGCGAGCGCGTTCAGCTCGAGGAAGGCGGTGCCGGGGTCGACGAGGCGGTCGACCCGCTCCCGCGCCGGCAGCTTCCCGCGCGAGCGGTGCCGCTCGGTCGCCTTCTCCCCGCCGCCGCGCGCGACCTCGGCCGTCCGCTCGCGCAGCTCGGCGACGAGCTCCTCCATCCGCTCGCGCCGGCGCGCGAACTCCTCGGCGCCGCGGTCGAGCTGCGAGGTCAGGACCGCCATCCGAGGCAGAGCCTATCGCCGGGACGGGTAGCCCTTGCCCAAGGTCTCGCGGCCCCGTAGATTCGCCCGAACGGACCGGGGGGCAGGAGGAGGAACCGATGGCGAGCGACGCAGCAGGTGCGGTGGATGTCGGCACGAG
This sequence comes from Gaiellaceae bacterium, assembly GCA_036490825.1. GTDB lineage: Bacteria > Actinomycetota > Thermoleophilia > Gaiellales > Gaiellaceae > Palsa-739. Next base: position 2,928 of record DASXDE010000026.1, on the reverse strand, counting down.
CGAGGACGCGCGGCTCGAGAGCCTTGGCTACAAGCCTCAGCTCAACCGCGTCCTCGGATTGTTCTCGAACTTCGCGGTGGCCTTCACGTACCTGTCGCCGATGGTCGGCATCTACTCGCTGTTCGTCATCGGCCTCGGCATGGGTGGGCCGGCCTACATCTGGCTCATGTTCATCCCGGTGGCAGGAATGCTGTTCGTCGCGCTGGTCTTCGGCGAGCTCGCGAGCCACTATCCGATCGCCGGCGCGCTGTTCCAGTACAGCAAGTTCTCCGTCGGCCCCCGCTACGGCTGGCTGGTCGGCTGGTTCTACGGCTTCGCGCTGCTGATCACGGTCGCCGCGGTCGACACCGGCGTGGTCAGCTATGTCACCGCGCTGACGCACAACTGGTTCGGCTGGAACCTCAACCCGGCGGGCCACGGCACGATCCTCGTGATCACCCTCATCCTGCTCGCGATCCAGTCGGTCGTGAACATCACCGGCGCCCGGATCATGGCCGACGTTGCGAAGTTCGGCGTCTACGTCGAGGTCCTCGGCACGCTCGGGATCGCGATCATCCTCGCCATCCACGGCTTCCACCACGGGCTCGGCTTCCTCTTCTCGAGCCAGGGCGTGCAGCATGCGTCGCACAATCCGCTCGGGTTCAACTTCCACGGGAGCTGGCTCTCTGCGGCGCTGATCGCAGTGCTTGCCCCCGTCTACATCTTCTACGGCTTCGAGTCCGCCGGGGACATCGCCGAGGAGACGAAGGACGCCGGCCGGCAGATTCCCAGGGCGATGCGCCAGGCGCTGATCTGGGGCTGCATCGCCTCGTTCATCCTCACCGCGGGCCTGCTGCTCGCCATGCAGAAGCACAACCCGGTCGGGGCGACGATCAGCGGCGGAGGGATCCCGTTCATCCTCGGCCAGCTGGCGAGCTGGCTGCAGGACCTCCTGCTCCTGCTGATCATCTTCGCCTTCTTCTCGTGCGGCTCGTCGATCCAAGGTGCGGGCGCCCGGCTCGCCTTCTCCTACGCGCGCGACGGCGCATTGCCCGGGTCGGGCTGGATATCGCGCGTGAACCAGCGCTTCAAGACCCCGGCGAATGCCCTGCTCATGGGGGCCGTCATCACGGTGCTGTTCTGCCTGCTCGTCTACGTCAATCCCGGGAGCGACTACCACATCTGGTTCGTGACGTATCCGGCGCACGTCAACGCGCTCGTCTCGCTCGTCTCGTTCGGCGTCAGCGGCATCTATCTGTCGTTCCTCCTGACGGTGATCGCATCGATGGTCGCGCGCCGGCGCGGCTGGGTGCCCGAGGGCAGCTTCCGGCTCGGGAAGTGGGGCTGGCCGGTGTCGATCATCGGGGCCGTCTATCTCGGCGCGATGTTCGTGAACGTCGTCTACCCGTCGGGCCTCTCGAGCGCACGCGCGTTCGTGAACATCGACTGGATCACGCTCCTCGTGATCGTCGTGATCGCCGTCCTGGGACTGGCCTACCTGCTGCTCGGCCGGCCGGACCGGAATGTCGAGCGGCATCTGAGCGGCGTGCGCGAGGCGCCCGAGACGGCCGAGGCGCCGCCGGTCACCGCGGCTTGATCTGAACGGATGGGGCGCCGCCGTCGGCGGCGCCCCATACATTTGTTCGCGTGATCGTCGCGCACCTGGATCTGGACGCGTTCTACGCGGCCGTCGAGGAGCTGGAGAACCCCGAGCTCCGCGCGCAGCCGCTCGTCGTGGGGGGCGATCCGCGCGGCCGCGGCGTGGTCGCGACCGCGAACTACGTCGCGCGCGGCTTCGGCATCCACTCCGCCATGAGCGCGGCCGAGGCGCTGCGCCGGTGCCCGCACGCCGTCTTCGTCCGTCCGCGGCACTCCCTCTACCGCGAGCACTCGCGGGGCGTGTGGGAGGCGGTGCGGGGCATCGTGCCGACCGTCGAGCAGACGGGCCTGGACGAGGGGTACCTGCAGGTCGGCGAGGTCGCGGGCGACTTTCTCGCGGCGCGGGTCGTCGCCGAGGCCGTGCAGACCGCGGTGCGGGCGGCGACGAGCCTCACCTGCTCGCTCGGCGTCGCGCCGTGCAAGGTCGTGGCCAAGGTCGCGAGCGATGCCCGCAAGCCGGGCGGCCTCGTCGTGATCCCGGCGGGACGCGAGGCCGCGTTCCTCGCGCCGCTCGCGGTGCGCCGGCTGCCCGGCGTCGGGCCCAAGGCCGAGGAGCGACTGCGCGGCGCCGGCGTCGAGACGATCGGCGATCTCGCGGCGCTCACGGACGAGGGCCTGCGCCGCCTGCTGCCCGGTAGCGTCGGCACGATGCTTCGCGACCGTGCCCGAGGCATCGACCCGCGCGGGCTCGAGCTCGGCACGGAGCGGATCTCGATCAGCGTCGAGAACACGTTCGAGCGGGACATCTCCGACCGCGAACGCCTCCACGAGGAGCTGCGCGGGATGGCGACCGAGGTCGCCGAGGCGCTGCAGCGGCGCGGCCAGGTCGCGCGCACCGTGACGACGAAGCTCCGCTACGCCGACTTCTCCATCCGCAGCCGCTCGACGTCGCTCGAGGCCGGGGTCGACGCGGCGGAGACGATCGGCGAACTCGCCTGCCGGCAGCTCGACCGAGGCCTGCGCGACCGGCCGGGCGCGCTGCGGCTCGTGGGCGTCGGCGTCTCCGGCCTCGCCGACTTCCGCCAGCTGGCGCTGGAAGCCATCTAGTAGCAGGGGCGGAGGGACTCGAACCCCCGACCTACGGTTTTGGAGACCGCCGCTCTACCAACTGAGCTACGCCCCTGTGCCGGTAGGCCAGTGTACCCGCGCGTTTCCGGCCCCTCGGGACTCCGCCCGAGTACGCTCGCCGCGTGCAGCGGCAAGCGCTGACCGTCCTCTTCGCCGTGCTCGCGACCGCGCTCGCCGCCGTCAGCGCGTACGCGTTCGAGGGAGGGACGAGCGCCCGCCGCG
>DASXDE010000025.1:0-6158 GCA_036490825.1 Gaiellaceae bacterium | reverse complement strand
CACCTCGCGCTCGATCGCGGCCCGGTGCGCGGGGTCGCGCAGCAGCGCGTCGACCCAGCTCTCCGAGCCGTCCCAGTCGGGGATGTCGTGCTCGAACAGGAGCTGGCCGAGCAGGAGGCCGGTTCGGATGTAGGCGAAGGTCTTGAAGGCGAGGATCCGGTGCGGCGTCTCGACGCGTGCGGCGAGCACGGGGTCCTCTCGCACCACACGGTCGACGATGCCGCCGATCGGCTCGTCGACCAGCGGGATCCAGAGCTCGTCGAGATCTGCCACGCCGGGATTATGCCCGGCAACGAAGTAGCGTAGGCCTACGTGACCGGCCCTGCTGACGATCTCCTCGCACGGTTGGCCGCCGAGCCGGGCGAGGCGGGGCTGTTCCTCGACTTCGACGGGGTGCTCGCGCCGATCGTCGACCGGCCGGAGGATGCGGCGCCGCCACCCGAGACGCGCGCCGAGCTCGCGCGGCTCGTCGGGCGGTATGCGCTCGTCGCGGTGGTGAGCGGGCGTGCGGGCGAGGACGTGCGCAAGCGGCTCGGGGTGGACGGCGTCGTGTGCGTCGGCTCGCACGGGCTCGAGCTCGAGCCGCAGGCCGAGCGCTGGCGTCGCGTACTCGCCGCGTTCGCGGCCGACGCGCCGTGGCCGCAGGACGAGATCGAGGTGAAGGGGCTCGCCGTGGCCTTCCACTTCCGCGGCCGCCCCGACGAGCGGGAGGCGGTGCGGCAGCTCGACGCAGTCGCGGAGTCGGCGCGGGAGGAGGGGCTTGTCGCGCGCTACGGACGCAGGATCCTCGAGGTGCTGCCGCCGGTCGGCTCGCACAAAGGCACCGCGGTGCGGCGCTTGCTGGAGGAGCACGATCTGCGCCGGGCGCTCGCGGCGGGCGACGACACGACCGACATCGACTCCTTCGCAGCACTGGACGGCCTCGAGGTCGCGGTGCGGGTGGCGGTCGCGTCGGCCGAGGTCCCGAGCGCGCTCCTCGACGCCGCCGACGTGGTGGTCGAGTCGCCCGGCGCCTTCCTCGCCATCCTGCGTCGCCTCTAAATCAGCGCCCGCAGCGTCAGACGAGGGCGGAGAGCTCGGCGAGGGAGTCGATCTTCTCGCCGTGCCAGCCGTCGCGTCCCCCGACCTGCACCGCGCGCATCCCGACGGCCTCGGCGCCCGGGAGCTCGCCGGACTCGCCGTCGCCGACGAAGATCGCCTCGCCTGCTTCGACGCCGAGCCGTTCGAGCGCCAGCCGATAGATCCTCGCATCGGGCTTGCAGAGCCCCTCGCTCGCCGAGAGGACGACCACGTCGAACAGTCCCGCAAACGGCGACTCATCCCACAGCTCACCGACCTCGCTCGAGCAGTTGCTGATCAGGCCGAGGCGGAGGCCACGCCCGCGAAGCTCGCCGAGCAGGGAAACGGCGCCGTCGACCGGGAAGAGCACACGCCGGGTCATCTCGGCGCGCAGCTCGCGAGCACGCGCCGCCGCGCCCGCGTCGAGCCCGAGCGAGTCGAGGTAGCGCTGGAACGACCCCGTCCAGCGGCGGTCACGCTGGTCGGCGGCCGCCCAGCCCGCGGGCGTGAGGCCGCAGGCCGCGACGAGCTCGACGAGCGTGGGATCGTCGTGCGGCCACGCTGCAACCGTGTCCCAGAGATCGAAGACGACCGCCCGCGTCACGTCTTGTGCACGCGCACCGCGGTCCCGTAGGCGCAGATCTCCGTCCACTGGCCGCCCATCTCGGAGGTGTCGAAGCGCATCGCGATGATCGCGTTCGCGCCCTTCGTCTCCGCCTCCGCCATCATCCGCTCCATCACCTGCTGCCGGCTGTCGACGAGCGCCTTCGTCATCCCCTTCAGCTCGCCACCGAGAATCGACTTCAACCCCGCGCCGATCTGCGAGCCGAGGTTGCGGGAGCGCACGGTCAGCCCCATCACCTCGCCGAACACCTCGTCCACGTCGTAGCCGGGAATGTCGTTCATCGTCGTCACGATCATCGCTCTGCCTCCCTGTTGAGCACGTCCCAGGCCCGTCGCACGTCGTCCTCCGTGGTTCGCGCGTTGCCGATCGCGAGCCGCAGGACGTAACGCCCGTCGAGCTTCGTGTGCGTGATGAAGATCTCACCCGAGGCGTTCACGCGCTCGACGAGCCGCTCGTTCTCCGCATCCGTCCCGTCGCGCCGGAAGACGACGAGGGAGAAGCGCTGCGGCGCGACGAGCTCCCAGGCGTCGCTCTCCTCGACCCAGCCCGCGAAGAGCCGGGCCAGCCGGATGTGCTCGCGGAGGATGGCCCGCAGCCCCTCGGCGCCGTAGCAGCGCAGCACCGCCCACAGCTTGAGCGAGCGAAAGCGCCGGCCGAGCGGCGGCCCGAAGTCGGCGAGCGAGAACGCCTCGTCGTCGGTGCGCAGGTACTCCGGCGTCAGCGTGAACGCCTCGCGCCACTCCTCCGGCCGCGACGTCCAGACCAGGGAGCAGTCGGTCGGCACGAGGAGCCATTTATGCGGGTTCACGACAAGCGAATCGGCCAGCTCGACGCCGTCGGCCGACCAGCGCTCCTCCTCGCAGATCCACGAGGACCCGGCGTAGGCCGCATCGACGTGGAGCCACACCCCGGCCGCATGCGCGCGCCCGGCGAGCTCGCGCACCGGGTCGACGGAGGCGAAGGACGTCGTGCCGACCGTGGCGACGACCGCGGCCGCGTCGTCGAGGTCGTAGCCCTCGACCGCCATCCGGCACTCGCCGTCCACCGGCACCTTGCGCAGCTCCATCCCGAGCATCCGCGCGTCCTTCTCGACCGAGGAGTGCGCGTGCTCGGAGCACACCACGACGTTGCGGCCGGTGACATGGCGCGCGGCGATGAGCGCGGCGAGCGTCGAGGTGGAGGCCGTGTCCTCGATGTGCCCGTGCCAGCCCTCGGGAAGCCCGAGCAGCTGCCGCACCCACTCTGCGACCCGCAACTCGAGCTCCGTCGACGCCGGGGAGGCGCGCCAGACGATCGCGACCTGGTTCAGCGCGGCGGCGAGCAACTCGGCGAGGATCGCCGGCTCCGAGGAGGTCACGGCGAAATAGGAGAAGAAACGCGGGCTCTGCCAGTTCGTGAACGCCGGCAAGAGCAGCTCGTCGAGGTCGCGGAGCACGTCGGCGAACGGCTCCGCCCTTTCGGGGGCCGCCCCCGGCAGCTGCGCCGAGAGCTCGCCGGGCTTCACCTGCGCGAGCACTGGGAGCTCTCCGACTCGCTCGAGGTAACGCGCGGCCCACTCGAGCGCCGCTGCGCCGTCCGCACGGAAGTCCAGGCCGCTCAACGCTTCTTCCGCAGTTTCTCGACCTGCTTCCACGTACGCGTGTTGACGACGTCGCCCTTGGTCAGCCAGCCCCGACGAGCCTGGGCGACCGCGAGCTCGAGGTACGCCTGGGAACGGACCTCGTGCCCGTCCGAGGACACGACGAGGCGCAGCCCCGCCTCCTTTGCAGCGCGCGCGTGGACGTCGCGGAGGTCGAGCCGGTCCGGCTGGCCGTTGATCTCGAGGAAGCTGCCGGTCTCGAGCGCGGCCTCGATCACCCGCTCGACGTCGACGTCCCGCGCCGGCCGCCTCCCGATCCGCCGCCCGGTCAGGTGGCCGATGCAGTCGACGTACGGGTTCTGCATCGCCTCGAGCACGCGCTCGGTCGGACGCGAGTCCGGCGCCTGATGCACCGACGCGACGACCCAGTCGAGCAGCGCGAGATCCTCGTCCGCCACGTCGACCTCGCCGCTCGAGCGGATGTTCGCCTCGACGCCGGCCAGGATCTGGAGCTTCGGGAAGCGGGCGCGCAGCTGCTCGATCTCCTCGAGCTGCGCGTGCAGCCGCCCCTCGCGGAGGTAGTGCGAGTGGTCGGTGACCGCGTAGTACCGGTAGCCGCGCGCAACCGCCCCCTCGAGCATCTCCTCGAGCGTGCTCTTGCCGTCGGCCGACCAGTGGGAGTGCGTGTGCAGGTCGCCGCGGACGTCCTTCAGCTCGACGAGCGCGGGCAGCTCCCCGCGCCGCGCCGCCTCCAGCTCGCCCGCATTCTCGCGCAGCTCGGGCGGGATCGGCTCGTAGCCGAGGAACTCGTACACCGCGTCCTCGTCGGCGCTCTTGAACACCTCGCCCGACTCGACGTCCGTCACCCCGTACTCCGAGATCGAGAGCCCGCGGCGCACGGCGTCCTCCCGCATCGCGACGTTGTGGTCCTTCGAGCCCGTGAAGTGCTGGAGGAGGTTGCCGAACGACTCGGGCGGGACGACGCGGAGGTCGAAACGCAAACCGTCGCGCGACACGACCGTCGCCTTCGTGTCCCCCTGCGCAGCGACGTCGACGACCCACTTGAGGCTCGCGAAGTGCCCCGTCAGCTCCGCCGGGTTCGTTGCGCTCGCGATCACGTCGAGGTCGCGGAACGTCTCCTTGCGCCGCCGCACCGACCCCGCTTCCGAGACCGCGATCGCCGCCGGCAGCTCCCGCAGCGCCGTCACGACCGCCTGCACCGCCGGCAGGCCCGAGCCGAGCAGGTACCGGCCCGTCTCGGGGCTCTCGGCCTGGTACGCGAGCGCGGCGAGGATCTTCTCCTCGCTCTTCGCGCCGAGACCGGCGAGCGTGCGCAGCCTCTCCCCCTCCGCCGCGGCCTTGAGCTCGTCGAGGGTCTCGACCCCGAGCTCGCGCCAGATGCGCGCCGCGGTCTTCGGCCCCAGGCCCGGCAGCTTCATGAAGAGGACGACCTCGGGCGGGACGCCGGCCTTCTTCTTCGTCAGCGCCTGGATCTCGCCGATCTCGACGATCTCGACGATCTTCTCCTCGATCGTCTTGCCGATGCCCTGCAACTCCTTCGCGCGGCCGTCGAGCGCGAGCTGGGCGACGGAGCCCGACGTCTCGCGCACGCGCGCCGCCGCGCGGCGGTAGGCGACGACGCGGAAGGTGTCCTTGCCCTCGAGCTCGAGCAGGTCCGCGAGGAGGTCGATCTGGTCGGCGACCGCGCTGTTTTGCGGGAGTTCCGCCACGACCGCGATCATAGGCAGGGCCATGCCGAACGCCGTCGTCTGCCTGCCGACGTACAACGAGCGCGAGAACCTCGAGCGGATGCTGCGCGCGCTCGGGGGCAAGGGCGTCACCGTCCTCGTCATCGACGACAACTCGCCCGACGGCACAGGCGAGATCGCCGACCGGCTCGCGGCCGAGCTCGACTACGTCACCGTCCTGCACCGCGAGAGGAAGGAGGGGCTCGGACGGGCCTACGTCGACGGGTTCCGCCACGTGTTGCGCACCGGCGCAGAGCTCGTGCTCGAGATGGACTGCGACTTCTCGCACGATCCGGCGGACGTGTCGCGGCTGATCGCCGCGTGCGAGGACGGCGCCGACCTCGCGCTCGGCTCGCGCTACGTCCCGGGCGGCGGCACCGCCAACTGGGGTCTCGTGCGGCGGCTGATCTCCCGCAGCGCCTCGATCTACACGCGCCTCCTCCTGATGCCGATCCACGACGCGACAGGGGGCTTCAAGTGCTTTCGCCGGCACGTTCTCGAGTCGGTCGACCTCGACTCGATCGACGCCGCGGGCTACGTCTTCCAGATCGAGACGACCTATCGCGCGCTGCGCAAGGGATTCCGCGTGGTCGAGATCCCGATTCGCTTCGTCGACCGCACCGCGGGACAGTCGAAGATGAGCCGCGCGATCGTGCTCGAGGCGGTCTGGAAGGTGCCGCGGCTACGGTTGGCCGCGTTGACGGGACGGTTGTGACGGAGCTCGACCAGGGGACGTTCGACGACGCGATCGCCGGCGGGCCGTTGCTCGTCGACTTCTGGGCGCCGTGGTGCCGGCCGTGCAAGGCGCTGGAGCCGATCCTCGAGGAGCTCCCGGTCGACGTCGCGCGCGTCAACGTGGACGACGAGCCCGGGATCGCGTCGCGCTTCGACGTGCTCTCGATCCCGACCGTGATCCTCTTCTCGGGCGGAGAGCCGCAGGGGTCCGTGGTCGGAGTGCGCCCGAAGGCGCACTTCGAGCAATGGCTAGCGGAAGTGCTCCCAGCCGGCGAGTGAGTACGGCTCGCCGCCGCGCGTGAGCGCGACGCCCTCTCCTGCCTCGACGCGACCGATCACCGGGAAGCCGAGCGGATCGGGAGTCGTCGCGAGCAGCTCGTAGTCCTCGCCGAAGCCCACGTCGTCGAGCTCG
>DASXDE010000024.1:0-19039 GCA_036490825.1 Gaiellaceae bacterium | reverse complement strand
CCGGAGCTCGCCGGAGGGAGGAACCGTGTCGAGGTGAGCGCAGAAGAAGAGCGGCGTCCCGTCCGTCGCCGGCTCGAGCCGAGCGTAGACGTTCCCGAACCCGTCTTCGTCGGGCTCGAGCCCCAGCTCGCGGAGGTAACGAAGGACGACGTCCGCCACGGCGCGCTCCTCGCCCGGCGGGCTCGGAAGCGCGGCGAGCTCGAGAAAGAGGTCGACCGCCTCGGACACGTGCGGATCCTACGAGGAGCGCCTAGACGGCGACGTGCTCGCCCGTCCGCGCCCGCGCGCGGTCGAGCGCCGCTCCGACGAAGCCGCGGAAGAGGGGCGCGGCACGCGTCGGCCGCGACTTGAACTCCGGGTGGAACTGGCTCGCGACGAACCACGGATGGTCGGCGAGCTCGACGATCTCGACGAGCCGCCCGTTCTGGAACGTGCCGCTCACGACGAGCCCGCCCTCGACGAGCCTGTCGCGGAACGTGTTGTTGACCTCGTAGCGGTGCCGGTGCCGTTCGTGGATCGTCGCGCCGCCGTAGAGCTCCCTGGCGCGCGTGCCCTCGGCCACCTCGACCGCCTGCGCGCCGAGCCGCATCGTGCCGCCGAGATCCTCGATCCCCTTCTGCTCCGGCAGCAGGTCGATCACGGGATACGGCGTCTCGGGATCCATCTCCGTCGAGTTCGCGCCCTCGAGCCCCACCACATGCCGTGCGAACTCCGACACGGCGACGTGCATGCCGAGACAGATGCCCAGGTAGGGGATGCGCCGCTCTCGCGCGACCCGGCAGGCGAGGATCTTGCCCTCCCAGCCCCGCGAGCCGAAGCCGCCGGGCACGAGCACGCCGTCGACGTTCTCGAGCAGCTCCGCCGCCTCGTCGTAGGACATGTCCTCGGCGTCGAGCCAGCGCACGCGAACGGCGCAGCCGTGCTCGAGGCCGGCGTGCTTGAGCGCCTCGTGCACCGAGAGGTAGGCGTCCTGCAGCTTCACGTACTTGCCCACCAGCGCGATCTCGACGACCTCGCGCCGGCTGTGGACGCGCTCGAGCAGCTCGTCCCAATCGGACAGATCCGGCTCGCCGAGTTCGAGGCCGAGCCGCTCCCCCACCAGCCGATCGAGCCCCTCGCGCTCGAGCACCCGCGGCACCTCGTACACGTCGGGCACGTCCGGGCTGGCGACGACCGCGCCGGGATCGACGTCGGCGAAGAGCGCGATCTTGTCGCGGATGTCGCGCGACAGCTCCTCGTGCGAGCGGCACACCACGACGTCGGGATGGATACCGATCCGGCGCAGCTCGTTGACGGAATGCTGCGTCGGCTTCGTCTTCAGCTCGCCGGCCGCCTCGATGAACGGGACGAGCGTGACGTGGACGTACACGACGTTCTCGGTGCCGACCTCCCGCCGGAACTGCCGGATCGCCTCGAGGAACGGCAGCGACTCGATGTCGCCGACCGTGCCGCCGATCTCCGAGATGACGACGTCGGCCCGGCTCGCCTCCGCGCCGCGGCGGATGCGAGCCTTGATCTCGTTCGTGATGTGCGGGATCACCTGCACCGTCGCGCCGAGGAAGTCGCCCTTGCGCTCCTTGCGCAGGACGGTGTCCCAGATCGCGCCCGCGCTGTGGCTCGCGCTGCGGAGGAAGTTCTCGTCGACGAAGCGCTCGTAGTGGCCGATGTCGAGGTCCGTCTCCGCCCCGTCCTCGGTCACGAAAACCTCGCCGTGCTGGAACGGGCTCATCGTCCCGGGGTCGACGTTGAGGTACGGGTCGAACTTCTGCAGCTGGACGCGCAGGCCACGCGCCTTGAGCAGCCGGCCGAGCGAGGCGGCGACGATTCCCTTCCCGAGCGCCGAGACAACTCCACCCGTGACGAAGACGTACTTCGGGGCCCGTGCGCTCACGGGATTTCAGGGTAGCACCCCGGGCGGCGGTCGCCTATTCGGACCCTGGCCGCACGAGCGCGGCGAGCGCCGCCAACGCCTGCGACGGGAATGCGCGGCCCACGCCGGCGAATCTCGGCGCGTCGACCGTGAGCGTCGCGGCCGCCTGGTCCTCCGCCGGTTCGAGCTCGAGCCGGGCCTCGAGCCGGGCTTCGCTCAGCTGGAACGCGAGGCGCCGCTGCGGCACGACATCGAGGACGAGCAGCGTCCCGCTGAGCTGCGGACGCCGCACGAGAAGGCTGGCCCGGTTCGGCCCCTCCACCTGCCAGAGCGCACCCGGGGCGACCGCGCGTCGCACCGTCGACTCGACGCGGTCGACCCCCGGCCACCAGTCGGCGAACCGCTCCACGTCAGCGAGCACCGTCCACACCTCGTCGACGGTCGCCGGCAGCACGCGCCTAGCCGCGAACTGCGGCAAGGAACTCCTGTCCGCCGAGCATCCGCTCGAGCTCCGTCTTCCGCTCCTCGTCGCCGAGCTGCTCGATCCGCGTGTGCGTCGGGTCGCCCGGCGTTTTCTCGACGCGGAAGTGGCGGTCGGCGAGCGCGGCGATCTGCGGGAGATGCGTGATCGTCACGACCTGAGCGTGCTCGGCGAGGCGCCGCAGCAATCCACCGACGGCGTGCGCCGTCTCGCCACCGATGCCCGCGTCGATCTCGTCGAACACGAGCGTGTCCCCGCCGGCGACCGCCGCGATCGCCAGCGCGATCCGTGACAGCTCGCCGCCGGACGCGGTTTCCGCCACCGGCGCGAACGGGAGACCGGCGTTCGGGCGGACGAGGAACACGGCCTCGTCGGCGCCGGTGGCTCCCGGCTCGTCCCGCTCGCGCAGCTCGCACACGAACTCGCCCTCGCCCATGCCCACGCCGCGGAGCTCGGCGGCGACCGCGTCGGCGAAGGCGGGAGCCGCGGCGTTCCGCTCGGCGCGCAGCTCGAGGAGCAGCGCGTGCAGGCGTTCCTCCGCCGCGGCGAGCTCGCGCGCTGCGACCTCGGCCGGGTCGGATCCGTCCTCGAGCGCGGCGAGCTCGGCGCGCGCCTCGTCGCGGCGGGCGAGCAACTCGTCGTACGTCGCGCAGCGGAAGCGGCGCTTCGCCTCTGCGAGCCGGTCGAGCTCGCCTTCGAGCTGCTCGAGGCGGCCCGGCTCGGCCTCGAGCGAGGCGAGGAAGGCGTGGAGGTCGGAGGCGGTCTCGCGGAGGCGGAGCTCGACGTCACGCAGCTCGTCGCCGGCTCGCTGCAGCTCGGGGGCGAGCCGCTCGAGCGGCGCTACCGCTCGCTCCGCGAGCGCGACGAGGCCGGTGGCGCCCTCGCCCTCGTCCGGAGCGAGGGCCGAGGCGGCTGCGGCGGCGCCGGCGGCGAGCTCGGCCACGTGCCGGTGCCGCTCGCGCTCGGCCCGCAGCCCTTCCTCCTCCCCGGGCTCCATGCCGTCGGTGTCCTCGACCAGCGCGCGCAGCTCGGCGAGCCGGACCTCGGCGAGCGCCGCGTTCGCCGTCAGCTCGTCGCGGCGGCGCCGCGCGGCCTGGAGCTCGCGCCACGCGATCCGAGCCGCGGTTCGCCGGGCGAGCTGCTCCTCGCCGCAGAAGCGGTCGAGCACCTCGAGCTGGTAGGAAGGCCGGGCGAGCCGGCGCTGCTCGAACTGGCCCGACATCGCAACGACGCGCTCGACGGCCGCGGCGACGTCCTCCCGCGCCGCCGCGCGTCCCCAGGCGTACGCGCGCGTCCGGCCGTCGCCGAACACGCGGCGCGAGACGACGAGCGTGTCCTCGTCCTCCGGTCGCAGGTCGGCGAGCGCCTCGAGGTCGTCCGGGAGGTCGAGCTCGGCCTCGACGTACGCCTCCTCGCCGGCCGCGCCGACGTACGAGTCGTCGCCCTTCGCGCCGAGCAGGAGGCCGAGCGCCTGGGCGAGGATCGTCTTGCCGGCGCCCGTCTCCCCCGTGATCGCATTGAGCCCCGGAGCGAGCTCGAGCTCGGCCTCGCGAATGAGGACGAGGTTCTCGATGCGGAGCCGGCGGAGCACGGAGCGATCGTAGACCCGCCGCCCGACGCCGCCCATTCGCTCTTTCGAACACGTCGGGAACCTGGACGTGTCCTTTGCGGTCAGCCTCGAGCGGCGGCGCGGAGCCCGTCGGCAACCGTGGCGGGCAGACAGAGCTCGGCGGCGGCCTCGAGCGGGAGCCAGTGAAGCGCGTCGTGCTCCGGGTCGAGCGTGACCTCGGCATCCGCCGGCGCCTCCGCGACGTACAGGGCGATGTCCGCGTTGGGGGACTCGAGCCGTTCGAGCGGCAGCGCGAGACCCGTCTCCTCGCGCAGTTCCCGTGCTGCGGCGGAATCCGGATCCTCGCCGGGCTGCCGCGCGCCCGACGGCGGCGTCCACGCCCAGTCGCCCGCGAAGTCGGGGCCGAGATGAGCGCGATGGAGGACGAGGAACTCCCGCGCAGCCGGTCCCTCGCGCCAGACGACGACGCACGAGGCGTACGGCGGCTCGCGCGTCACCGGAAGGCCGTCCCAGGTCGTCTCCACGGTCGCTAGGACGTGAACGTCTCGCGGTAGCGGCCGAAGAAGGTCGTCTCCGGCAGCGTGGCGAGCAGGCTTCGCTGCTCGCCGAGCCGGATCGACAGCGCCCGCTCCGGCGCCAGGTCGCCGCTGCGGTGCCCGTCGGCGAGGACGGCGGCGCCGACGTCCGGCGTTGCGTTCCGCACCGTCAGCTCGGCGCCCCGCGGCACGACGAGCGGCCGCGCCTCGAGCGAGTGCGGCGCGATGAACGTGATCGCCATCGCGTCGAGCCCGCGGACGAGGACCGGACCGCCGTTCGAGAGGTTGTACGCCGTGGAGCCGGACGGCGTCGAGCAGATCATCCCGTCGCACGACACCACGCCGAGATCCTCGCCGGCGATCGCCCAGCCGAGCTCGATCATCCGGCCGAGCGTCGAGCTCGTGGCCACGACGTCGTTGACGGCCACGAACGTGTCGCCGTCGAGCTGTGCCTCGAGCGTCGGCTGCTCGATCGTCCGGTACTCCCCGGCGAAGACGCGCGCGAGGTCTTCTGCCAGCCGCTCAGGCGTGATCGAGGCGAGGAAGCCGACCCGCCCGAAGTTGATGCCGATCACCGGCACTCCCGTGCCCAGCAGCCGCGCGAGCGTACGGAGGATCGTGCCGTCGCCACCGACGGCGACCGCGAGCTGCGCCTGCTCCGGCTCGTCGACGAGCTCCACGCCTGCGCGCTCCGCGACGGCCCGCACGCGCTCCACGGCGTCGTCGACGTCGATGCGCCCGTGCGCGACGACGGCGGCCGTCTCAACCGGCGAGTGCGTGCTCGATTCGCTCGTCGAGGTCATCGGGAAGCGTCGGCTGCTCGGAATCCACGAGGTGGAGGAACGTCTCCCGGTTGCCCTTCGGCCCCGGGAGCCCCGAGTCTACGACGCCGCGAGCCGTCGCCCCCCACGTCAGGGCCGCCTCCGCCACCTCGCGCACGACCCGCCGCCGCACCTCGGGATCGCGCACGACGCCTCCCTTGCCGACGTCGGCGCGGCCCGCTTCGAACTGCGGCTTCACGAGCACGACCGCCTGCCAACCCGGCGCGCAGAGGCGCAAGACGGGCGGCAGCGCCAGGCGCACCGAGATGAAGGAGACGTCGCAGACCGCGAGCCGCGGCGCGAAAGGGAGCTCCGTGAGCGTGCGCGCGTTCGTCCGCTCGAGCACGGTGACGCGCGGATCGGCACGGAGGCGCGGATGGAGCTGCCCGTAGCCGACGTCGAGCGCGATCACGCGGCTCGCGCCCCGTTGCAGGAGGACATCGGTGAAGCCGCCGGTCGAGGCGCCGACGTCGACGCACTCCAGGCCGGCGGGATCGACGCCGAGCCCGTCGAGCCCGTGCGCGAGCTTCTCGCCGCCGCGCGACACATACGGGGGCGGCGACTCCACCTCGAGCTCGGCGTCCTCCTCCACCTGGTGGCCGGGCTTGTCGTACCCGCGTACGAGCCCCGCGAGCACGAGCGCCTGCGCCTGCGACCGTGACTCGGCGAGTCCCCGCTCGACCAGGACGACGTCGAGGCGCTTCTTCACGTCCGCCGGCAGGCGTAGGTCGCGTAGATCCCGCTGCGGACGTCGCGCTCGACGATCTCGAACCCGGCGCGGCCGAGCAACGGCTCGAGGAGCCACGCGAACGTGCTCTGCTCGTCGCGCACATGTTCTTCGAGCTCCTCGCGCGTCCACCCTGCGCCGGAGCTCGGCGCGGCGGAGGCGAGCCACTCCTCGATCCGCCCGGCGGCGTCGGCGGCCTCGAAGTCGTAGACGAGGTCGCGAAGGACGAGCACCCCGCCGGGCGCGAGGAGATCGTGGATGCGCGCGAGGGCCACGCCCTTCCAGAAGTCGGGCAGATGGTGGAGGGCGTTGCGCGAATGGACGAGCTGTGGCGGCTCGCCGCGGTGCTCGTACGTGAGGAAGCCCGCCTCGACCCACTCCACGGCGTCGCTTCGACGGCGCGCGACGTCGAGCATCGCCGGCGAGACGTCGACGCCGACGACACGAGCGCACTGCGGTGCCGCGGCCGCGGCGAGCAGGCCCGTGCCGCAGCCCAGATCGACGAGCGTCGTGTCCGCTCCGAGGCCGTGCAGGCGCAGGAGATCGAGCGCGCCGTCGACGTCGAGCGCCGTCTTCGCGTCGTACGAGGCGACGTACCCGGGGTCGAGGTGTTCCGGCCCGGCGCGCGCTCTCTCGTCCGGGTACCAGCCGGGTCTGCTCAAGCCGTCCGCACGGCGAGGCCGTCGACGATGTCGCGCAGAACGGACGTGTCCGCGTCGACCTCGAGGAGCTGCGCGCGGGCGCGCTCTGCCGCCTCGTCGGCGTAGCGGCGGGCGCCCTCGGCGCCGTGCTCGCGGACGTAGCCGTCCTCGTCGAGGATGTCGTCGACGATCTGGAAGAGGAGCCCGAGCTCCTCCGCGAACGCCCGCCACGGCGCCTGCTCGGCCACCGGCAGCTCGACCGCCCAGAGCGCCAGCGTCACGGACGCGTAGAAGAGCCGCCCCGTCTTCAACCGGTGCACCGCGGCGAGGTCGTAGCCGTCGACCATCGTGTCGAGGTACTGGCCGCCGATCATCCCGAGCGTCGCCTCGGCGAGCTCGCGCGCCATCGCCGACGACTCGTAGCGCGCGGCCAGCCGGAACGCCTCCCCGAGCAGCGCGTCGCCGGCGAGCACGCCGACCCCCTCCCCGAACTTCTTCCACGTCGCGGGATTGCCGCGCCGCTCCTCGTCGCCGTCCATCGCCGGCAGGTCGTCGTGCACGAGCGAGAACGTGTGGACGAGCTCGATCGCGAGCGCCGCCGGCATCACCTGCTCGACCGGCGCGCCGAGAGCCTCCCCCACCGCGAGCGCAATCACGGGACGCACCCGCTTGCCGCCGACCTCGAGCGAGTAGCGGACCGACGTCGCCTGGCCGTGCAGCTCGGGCCAGAGGTCGAGCCGCTCGAGCGCCTCCTCGACCAGCGCCTTCAGCTCGTCAGGATTGTGCATCCGCCTCCGCCTCCCGCTGCGCTCGCGTCAGCTCCTCCTCCACGGCCTTCGCGAGCTCCGACAGCTCGCCGAGGAGGTCGATCGCCCGCTCCGGCGAGCCCTCCTCCCCCTCGCCGAGCTGCTCGAGCTCCGCGCGAACGGCCTCGACCCGCGCGAGCAGCTCCTCCGCCCGCGTCAACGCCTCGTCGGTGCTCATTCCGTCGCCTGTCCCTCCCGCACGAGCTTTCCCAGGATCCCGTTCACCAGCCTCGCAGCATCCTCGGATGCATAGCGCTTCGCAAGCGTCACCGCCTCGTCGAGCACGACCTCGAGCGGCACCTCGCCTTCGTCGAGCTCCTCGAGCGCGACGCGCAGGACGTTGCGCTCGACCGCGCCGAGCCGGTCCGCCGTCCAGTCGTCGGAGGCGGACGTGATCCGCGCGTCGAGGTCGCCCGCGTGCTCCGTCACCGCCTCGGCGAGCTGCCGCGTGTACTCGTCGACCTCGCCCTCGTAGAGCGACCCGAGCGGCCGGCCGGTGACGTCCCACTGGAAGAGCATGAAGACGGCCGCGCGCCGCGCCTCGCGGCGGCTGACCCCGCTAGCGGGCAAGGTCGAGCTCCTCCACGGTCACGTGCACGGCCTCGACCTCGACGTCGCACATCCGCGCGAGCGCGTCGGCGACCTTCTCCTGCACCGCGGCCGACACCTCGGGGATCACGCGGCCGTACGCGACCGCAACCTGCAGCTCGGCTCGCGCGCGCCCGCCCTCGACCTCGACCCCCAGGCGCCGGCGTCCCTTGCGCAGGCGGGCGCCTTCGACGGACGCGACCGCCCGCCGCACGATCTCCGTCAACGCGACTTCGCTCACGCGCACCGTGCCGCCGCCGTCCTGCACGAGGACGCGGCTCACGATCCCGCCAGCGCCGGCAACCGCGCGCCCGCTACCTCGAGGAAGGAGGTCGAGTACTCGCCGCTGCGAAACTCGTCGCTGCCGAGGATCTCGTACAGCACCTCGCGCGTCGTGGGGACGCCCTCCAGCTCGAACTCGCTCAGCGCCCGCCGGGCGCGCTCGATCGCGAGCTTCCGGCTCGCGTCGTGGACGATGACCTTCGCGATGAGGGAGTCGTAGAAGGGCGAGATCGCGGTTCCCTCCTCGACGAAGGTGTCGACGCGGACACCGGGCCCCAGCGGCGGGCGGAAGCGCTCGACCCGCCCCGGCGCCGGCGCGAAGTCCCGAGTCGGATCCTCGGCGTTGATGCGCATCTCGATCGCGTGCCCTGCACGCGGGCCCGAGCGGCCGCCGTGCGCAAGCCGCTCGCCCGCCGCGATGCGTACCTGCTCGCGCACGAGGTCGATCGAGCTGACGAGCTCCGTAACCGGATGCTCGACCTGGAGGCGCGTGTTCATCTCGATGAAGGAGAAGGCGCCGTCCGGGCCGACGAGGAACTCGATCGTGCCGGCGTTGCGGTAGCCGATGTGGTGGCATGCGCGCTCGGCGGCGGCCTCCATCGCCTCGCGCAGCTCGTCGTCGAGCGCGGGCGAGGGCGACTCCTCGATCAACTTCTGGTGGCGCCGCTGGATCGAGCATTCGCGCTCGCCGCACGTCAGGACGTTGCCATGCTCGTCGCAGAGCACCTGGATCTCGACGTGGCGGGCCGGCGTGATCACCTTCTCCACGTACAGCGCGCCGTCCCCGAAAGCGGCCTGGGCCTCCGCCGCCGCGCGCCGGTAGGCGTCGTGGAGGTCACCGGGCTCCGCCACCATGCGCATCCCCTTGCCGCCGCCCCCGGCCGCCGCCTTCAGCAGGACCGGGAACCCGAGGTCCTCCGCGGCGGTGCGGGCGTCGTCCGGCCCGGCGATGCCCTCGGCGCCGGGCACGAGCGGCACACCCGCAGCGCGCATCTCGGCCTTCGCGCGAGCCTTGTCGCCCATCCGCGCCATCACGTCGGCCGGCGGGCCGATGAAGACGAGGTCGTTGTCCTCGCAGGCCCGCACGAAGTCGTCGTTCTCGGAGAGGAAGCCGTAGCCGGGATGGACGGCCTCGCAACCCGTGGTCTCGGCGGCGGCGACGAGCGCGGGGATGCTGAGGTAGCTCTCCGCGGCGGGCGGCGGGCCGATCCGCACGGCGCGGTCGGCGAGCCGCACGTGGAGGGCGTGCTCGTCCGCGGTCGAGTAGACCGCGACCGCCTCGACGCCGAGCTCGTGCAGCGCCCGGATCACGCGGACGGCGATCTCGCCGCGGTTCGCTACGAGGACCCGGTTGAACACGGGCAAGAGTCTATGGTCCGGCTCGTGGACGTTCCCGAGGCGAAGCTCGAGGACACGGAGCACGGGCTCGTCTACAAGGGCGACGGCTGGTTCGTGGTCAACGCGCAGGACGTTCGCTGGCGCGAGTCGGAGGGGCGCGGCCGGTCGACGAACTTCGGCGGGGACATCCTGTTCGACCAGCTGGGTCTCGGGATCGACGTACTCCCGCCGGGAGAGCCGATGTCGATGTACCACTGGGAGAGCGACGAGGAGAACTTCCTCGTGCTCTCGGGGACGGCGACGCTGATCGTGGAAGGGCAGGAGCGGCAGCTCCGGCGCTGGGACTTGGTCCACTGTCCTCCCTACACCGAGCACACGATCGTCGCCGGGCCGGAGGGCTGCGTCGTCTTCGGCGTCGGGGCGCGCGAGCGGCACACCGAGATCGGCCCGGACGGAGAGCGCCGGGGCAAGGAGGGCGAGAGCGCGTACACCGTCGACGAGACGGCGATCGGGCACGGGGCCGGCATCGAGCCAGGGACGCCGCAGAACGAGGCGTATGCCCGCTTCCCGCCGCGCCGCTTCGTGCGCTACGGCGGCTGGCTGGACTAGAGAGCCGGGCGGCCGGCGAACGGCTCGAGCTCGAAGAGGAGCTGCCCGAACTCGACTGCCTGCGCGTTCTCGGCGTGCACGCCGCGCACGACCGCTTCCACGTCTGCCTTCACCTCGTTCATGAGCTTCATCGCCTCGAGGATGCACAGCGTCTGGCCGGGAGCGACGACGTCCCCCACCTCCACGAACGGCGGCGATCCCGGCTCCGGCGCCCGGTAGAAGGTGCCGACCATCGGCGACTCGACGCGCAGGAGCGTGCCGCTGACGGGCGCGACGCCCGGAAGGTCGGGCTCGTGCAGAGCGAGGGGCGCCTCGCCCGGGGTGGCGGCCGGGAGATCCGGCGTCGAGCGGACCGAGATCCGCATCCCGTCCTCTTCGATCGTCACCTCGCCGATCCCGGACTCCTGCACGATCCGCACGATCTCCTGGACGCGCTGAGCCCGGCTCTCGTCCATCGCGGCCGCCTGGTCGTCGCGGCGGCCGCGGCTGCGGATTCCGCGGAGCAGCCGCTCGGCGTCCTCGCCGAAGAGGCCGAGCAGAAGCAGCTCCTCCTCGCTCGCCGCGACGCCGCCTGCACGCTCGCGCACCTCGTCGAACGGCGGCGTGACGTCCTCCTCGCTCTCGGGATCGGCCGTGAGCTGGACGACGCGCTCGAGCGCCGGGTCGATCGGCGCCGGTGGAGTGCCGAAGGCGCCTGCGACGAGGCTGCGCACCTCGTCGACCACGACGAGATAACGGCTCGCGGAGAGGACGTTGAGCAGCGCCTGCGAGGCGAGCACCTGGCCGATCGGCGGGGCGAGCGGCGGCCAGCCCGTCTCCGCGCGGATCCGGTCGAGCTCCTCGAGCACGTCGTCGAGCCGGTCGCCCGCTGCTTCCGCCTGGAGCGCGCGGTCGATCCCGGCGACGACGCTCGTCGGCAGGTCGTGGCGAGCCGCGAGCACGGCGATGCGAGGCACGAGCGGCGTCACGAGCTCGTCGCCGATGTGCTCGTCGAGGAGATCCGTCGCCTCCCACAGCGCCTCGACGTCGACCCCGGGGTTGAGCCCGATGCCGCCGAGCGCCTCGGCGAGCGCCTCGCCGGAGACGCGGTGCAGGGTCAACGCGAGCGGGTAGATCGCGCAGGCGATGAGCTGCGCCCCCGCCCGGGCTGCCGCGAGGGCGGCGGCAAGGGCGCTGCCGCCGGCGCCCTGGACGTAGATGCCGACCGGCAGGCCGCTCGCCTGGGCGAGCGCGTGCACGAGCTCCTCCGCGGTGTGCGGCTGCAGCGACCCGGTGGGGTCGTGGAGGAGGACGCGGACGGCGCCGAGCTCCGGCAGCATCCGCGCGCGCTCGATCAGCGTCTCGATCTCGCCGGTGCGGCCCGGGCTGTAGACGAGCCCAGCCTCGAAGTCACGCTCCGCGGCGACGATCGCCTCGGCGGCCTCGCGCAGGTTGGAGACGTCGTTGAGCGGGTCGTGGAGCCGGAAGACGTCGATCCCGTTCGCCGCGGCAGAGGCGACGAACCGGCGGGCGAAGTCGGCGTCCACCGGACGGGAGCCGACGAGAAAGCGGCCCCGCAGCGCGAGCCCGAGCGGGGTCTTGACTCGCGCCTTGAGCGCCCGGATCCGCTCCCAGGGGCTCTCGACCCCGCGCTTGACGGCGGCGTCGAAGCAGCCGCCGCCCGAGACCTCGAGGTACGCGAAGCCGGCCTTGTCGAGGATCTCGGCGAGCCGGAGTTGCTCCGCGGCCGGGACGCGTCCCGCCAGCGGCTCCTGTCCGAGCAGCCGGATCGTCGTGTCGGCCAGGGAGGGCACGGCGAGGAGCCTACCGCGGCGGTAGACGATGGCTTCAGGCGCGGGAGATGTAGCGCTTTTCGCGCGGGTCGACCTTGAGGCGGTCGCCGACGTTCACGAAGAGCGGCACCTGGACCACGCCGCCCGTCTCGAGCGTTGCGGGCTTCGTCACGTTCGAGACCGTGTCGCCCTTCACGCCCGGCTCGGTCTCGACGACAGTGAGCTCCACCGACGCCGGCATCTGCACGCCCGACGGCTTCCCGTTCACAGCGAGCACCTGCACGGTCGCGTTCGGCTGCATGAACGGAAGCTCGTCCTCGAGCTCGGCGTGCGGAACGGCGAACTGCTCGTACGTCTCCGAGTCCATGAAGTGCACCTCGGAGCCGTCGTCGTAGAGGTACTGGACGTTCTTCGTCTCGGTGTGCACGCGCGGGAACTTCTCCCCCGCGCGGAACGTGCGATCGACGACGGCGCCAGCCTCGAGGCTCTTGAGCTTGGTGCGGACGAACGCGCCGCCCTTGCCCGGCTTCACGTGCTGGAACTCGACGATCCGCCACACCTTGCCGTCGAGCTCGATGTGCATCCCGTTCTTGAAACTGTTCGTGTCGACGGTGTCGGCCACGGCGGACGATGGTAGCTATGAGACGGTGACGAGCTCCTTCGTGAACCCGACCGGGTTCTCGATCCCGTCCTCGGTCACGATCACGTCGTCCTCGATCCGGATGCCGAAGCGGCCCGCGAGGTAGACGCCCGGCTCGACCGTCACGACGTTGCCGGCGGCGAAGGTGTCGGAGCTCTCCGCCGAGAGCCGGGGCGCCTCGTGGACGTCGAGCCCGAGGCCGTGGCCGAGACCGTGCCCGAACGTGCCCGCGAACGGGCTCTCCTCGACGACGCTGCGGGCGGCTGCGTCGGCCTCCTTCCCCGTCACTCCGGCGCGGATCGCGTCGAGCCCCGCCAGCTGCGCCGCGAGGACGACGTCGTACGCCTCGCGCATCTCCGTGTCGAGCTCGCCGGTGGCGAACGTGCGCGTGTAGTCGGAGACGTACCCGTCGAGGCGGCAGCCGGTGTCGATCACGACGAGCTCGCCCGTCTCGATCACGCGGTCGCTCGCACGGGAGTGCGGCCGGGCCCCGACCGGCCCGGAGCCGACGATCGACTCGAAGGCGGGCTCGTCCGCCCCTTCCTCGTGGAAGAGCCGGGTGATGTCCCAGGCGACGTCGCGCTCGCGGCGGCCGACGAACGGCACCTCGCTCACGAGCCGCTCGAACATCCGGTCGGTGATCGCGCACGCGCGCCGGAACGTGTCTAGCTCGGCCTCGTCCTTCACGGCCCGGAGCTGCTCGACGAGACCCCTGCGCGGGACGAGATCGAGGCCGCCTTCGCGGAGCTGCTCCGCGAACGACCAGGGGAGGACGTTCGACTCGAAGCCGACTCGGCCGTCCAGCTCGTCCGCGAGCCAGGCGATCAGGGAGCGCTTCGTCTGCACCGCCTCCACGCCCTCGACTGCCTGCGCCGCCTCGATGTAGCGGAAGTCCGTGAAGAGCCGCACCCGCTCGGGCTCGACGAGCAGTGCGACGTTGGAGCTGTCGAGGCCGGTCAGGTAGAGGACGTTGACCGGGTTCGTGATCAGGAGCGGCTCCTCGAGCAGCTCCTGCAGCCGTTCGATCCTGTTGCTCACCTGCCCTGCTCCTTCAGGTAGTCGAGCGCCAGCTTGTAGCCGTCCGGGCCGCGGCCGACGAAGCGCGTCGCGACGAGATCCGAGACGACGGACTTGCGCCGCCACTCCTCGCGTTCGTCGACGTTGGAGAGGTGCACTTCGACGATCGGGATCGTGAGCGGCTCGAGTGCGTCGTGGATCGCCCATGCGTAGTGCGTCCACGCTCCCGGGTTGAGGACGATCCCGTCGACGGTGTCGTGCGCGTCGTGGCACCACTTGACGAACTCGCCCTCGTCGTTCGTCTGGCGGCACTGGACGGTCAGCTCGAGCTCGCGGGCCCAGTCGTACACCCGGCTCTCGAGCTCCGCGATCGTCAGGCCGCCGTAGAGCTTCGGGTCGCGGCGGCCGAGGATGTTGAGATTGACGCCGTTGAGGACGAGCACCCTCACGCGATCAACCTATCGAGTTCGCGTCGCACGTCCGGCTCCGGCACCGCGGCGCCCCAGCGCGGCCCGTCGTCGCCCAGCAGGACGAGCCGCAGCTCGCCGTCGCGGGCCTTCTTGTCCCGCTGCATCGCCTCCCACGCGCGCTCGCGGTCGACGCGGGCCGGCTCGGGCCGCAGCACCTCCTCCACGACCTGCGTGTCGCGCCCGGAGAGGCGCAGCGCCGCGAGGAGGCCGAGCGCGACCGCGCGGCCGTGGGTCAATCCCTCGTAGCCGGCTGCGGCCTCGAGGCCGTGCGCGAACGTGTGGCCGAGGTTGAGGATCGCGCGCTCGCCGAGCTCGTGCGGGTCGCGCAGGCAGACGGCGGCCTTGAAAGCGGCGCAGCGGCGCACGAGCTCGTCGTCCGGGAGCTCCCACAGCGGCTCGCCGGCGAGTAGCCCCGTCTTCACGACCTCCGCCAGGCCTTCGAGGCGTTGCGGCTCGGGCAGCGTCTCGAGCAGAGCCGGGTCGACGACCGTGCGCGCCGGCCAGTGAAACGCGCCGACGAGGTTCTTGCCCTGCGGCAGGTCGATCGCCGTCTTGCCGCCGATCGCCGCGTCGACCTGGGCAACGAGGCTGGTCGGAACGGGCGTCCAGGCGATGCCGCGGAGATACGCCGCGGCCGCGAACCCGGCGGCGTCCGTGGTGCAGCCGCCGCCGAGCGCGGCGATCGTCCCGCTGCGGTCGAGGCGCAGCTCCTGCCAGAGCCGGTCGACCGCCGCGAGGGTCTTCGCCTCCTCGCCCGGCGGCAACTCGTGCGTCTCGGCCAGCCGCGGACCGAGCGCGAGCTGCGCGTCCATGCCGTGGATCCCGGCGACCTGCGGGTCGGAGACGAGCGCGACCTTGCCGGCGCCCGGGACGAGCGCCCCGAGCCGCTGCAGCGCCCCGCGTTCCACGTGGACGCCGGCGGCTGCGAGCACCGCGTCGTCGGCGTCGCGGGCGCTCGCCTGGGCGACCTCGGCGTAGACGGGCGCGCGCTGGTCGTACAGCGCCAGGAACGCGGCGCGCTCCCGCGCGAGCGGCCGGTCGCTGCCTTCGACGCGCGACCAGGCCTTCTCGGGGTCGACCTCGACCAGCACGGTCACCGCGTGCTCGCGAAGCGCCTGGCGCACGGGCTCGCGCGTCACCGCACCGCCGCCGAGCGCGAGAACCGCACGGGTCGGCGAGCGGAGCGCCGCGACCGTCGCCGCCGTCTCGCGCACCCGGAACGCCTCCTCGCCCTCGGCCGCGAAGAAGCTCGCGATCGAGGTGCTGAGCGACAGCTCGACCTCGCGGTCGACGTCGCGGAAGGGTCGGCCAAGCCGGCGGGCGACCTCCTCGCCGAGGGTGGACTTCCCGGCGCCCATGAAGCCGACGAGCGCGAGGTGCTTGTCTAGCGGGGTGTGCAGTCGACCCGCTCCAGGTACGCACGCCAGGCGCCGACGAAGTCGCCGATCGCGTCGCCTCCGAACTTGTCGCGCGCGGCGCGGGCGAGCTCCCACGCGACGGCGGCCTCCGCCACGACCGCGAGCGCCTCGACCGCGGAGACGTCGCTCCGCTCGACGAGCGCGTCGGCCGCCTCGCCCGTCTCGAGGTCGACGGAGCGGAGCGGGCGCATCAGCGTCGGCAGCGGCTTCATCCCGGCGCGGACCACGATCTCCTCGCCGTTCGAGACGCCGCCTTCGATGCCGCCGGCGCGGTTCGTCTCGCGGTGCAGGCCGCGGTGGTCGCGCACGATCTCGTCGTGCGCCTCCGAGCCGCGCAGGCCGGCGAGCGCGAGGCCGTCCCCGATCTCGACGCCCTTCACCGCCTGGATCCCCATCAGCGCCGCCGCGAGGCGCGCGTCGAGCCGGTCCTCGCGGCGCGCGTAGGAGCCGAGCCCCGGCGGCACGCCGCGCGCGCGCACCTCGACGCGGCCGCCGAGGGTGTCGCGATCCCGGCGCGCGTCGTCGACCGCGGAGGGATCCGCCCCCGCCTCGGGCAGCGCCTCGCCGGCCACCTCGATCCCGATCTCGCGCAGAAGCGCTTTCGCCACTGCGCCGGCCGCGACGTAGACGGCGGTGTGCCGCGCCGAGGCCCGCTCGAGCGCGTCGCGGACGTCCGCGAGGCCGTACTTCTGCGCGCCGGCGAGATCGGCGTGCCCGGGTCGCGGGAGCGTGACCGGTTTCGTCCCCTTCCCCTCGGGCTCGCCCTCGGCCGGCCAAGGGCTCATCCCCCACGTCCAGTTCTTGTGGTCGCGGTTGCGCACCACGAGCGCGAGCGGGGTCCCGAGGGTGCGGCCGTGCCGAAGCCCGGCGAGCACCTCGACCTCGTCGGTCTCGATCTGCTGGCGCGGCGAGCGGCCGTAGCCCTGCTGCCGCCGGCGCAGATCGGCGTCGATCGCGTCCCGCTCGAGGACGAGGCCCGCGGGCAGACCGGAGACGATCGCGACGAGCGCCGGACCGTGCGACTCGCCGGCCGTTGCCAGCTCCAGCGTCATGGCCGAGAGCGTAGTGGCCTAGAGGCGGGAGAGCACCCGCGAGACGAGGCTCGGCTGGCGGCGCCGTCCCGCCGCGAGGAGGAAGCGACCGAGCCGGCCGCTCTCGGCCGGATCGAGCGAGATCGCCGCCTGCGCCTCCTCGCCGCGCCATACGCTCAGGCGGGCATGCCGCGGCTCCGTGAGGTAGACCGAGACGCGCAGCCCTCCGTCGCCCACGTCCGGGTGGCCGCGGAAGTACTCCACGATCTTGGTGCGCTGCGACTTGCCGCAGTGCGGGCAGAAGCGAAAGTCGTCCCGCACTCCTCCCCCGCATGCTCGGCAGCGGCGCATCGTGCTCGTTCTATGCCCCCGGACGCGTCAGGTCAAGCGGGCCAGAGCGGAAGTCCGCAGGTTGCGGCCTCGACGAGGACGGCGCCGTCGATCTCGACCGTCGAGAGGGAGATCCCGACGAGGGGCCACTCGCACGAGACGCGGATCGTCCCGGGCCGGGGTAGCGGCCAGACCCAGTAGTCGTGGTTCA
The DNA here is from genome assembly GCA_036490825.1 of Gaiellaceae bacterium. Classification (GTDB taxonomy): domain Bacteria; phylum Actinomycetota; class Thermoleophilia; order Gaiellales; family Gaiellaceae; genus Palsa-739. The sequence goes on along the minus strand of DASXDE010000024.1, from coordinate 1,881 downwards.
TTGTCACGCGGTCGCGCCGGCCGCTCCCACCGCCTCCGCCGCTGTGAATGAACACGGGCCCCTCCGGGTCGGCCTCGCCGAACGGTGGGCGCCCGCCGATGTTCGACGCCTTCGACCCACCGGGCAACTCCACCCCGAGACGGAGGAAGCCGTCAGGGAGATCCTCCTCGCCCGTTCCGAACGGGTGCTGCTCGTGGAAGAGCGTCCGCACAGTCCGCTGGTCGAGGTCCCGCGCCTGGGCGAGGAACGACAGCCTCAGGCCATTCGAAAAGGACGTCGCCTGTGTCAGCGCCACGGCAGCCCGCTCGGAGCGGCCGACGACGGCGTTGAGCGTGGTCGCTATGCCCAGCTCTTCCTCGGGTGGGCCGAGCCAAGCCGGCTGCTCGTGCTCGTCGGGAGGCTCGCCCCCGCCGTCGTAGCCGAACATCTGGATGAAGGAGTTCATACCGGCAAGCCTAGGGCCTTGCGCATCGCATCGATGGGCGCCGGCCGCCCCGTCCAGAGCTCGAAGCTCGCGGCCCCCTGGGCGACGAGCACCTCGAGCCCGTCGAGGACGCGCGCTCCTGCCGCGGCTGCCGCCTCCGCAGTCGCGGTCCGTGGATACGGGAGGTCGATCAGCGTCTGCCCCTGCCCCAGCTCGAACAGCACCTCGTCGCGCACGGGCGTCGCGTGGACCACGAGGTCGGCGTCGCGGACGTCCGGCGGCCACTCGCCGCGCCGGGAGAAGACGAGCGCCTCCGGTAGCGCGCGCCGAAATGCCGCCGCCGCCCCGCCGTCCCCAACGATGACCGGCTTGTAACAGTCTGTTACTTGCTCGAGGATCGCGGCGTCGGTCGAGAAGCCGCGCCCGCCGGCGATCGTGTTCACCGAGGGCAGCTCGCCGCCGAGGATCCGGGCCACGTCGAGCTTGTACGGCGCCGTGACGTTCGCGTACTCGACGTCCCGCACGGCCGCCTCGAGCTCCTCCGGCAGGACGTCGCGGAGGACGTACTCCCACTCCAGCCCTGCCGCTGCGAAGGCCGCGTTCTGCATCCGGGGCGAGAGCGAGTGCGCGACCGGATGGCCGAGCAGAGCCACCTCAGTAGCCGTACTGGGCCTCGTGCTGGAGGAAGTCCTGGTAGTTCGACGTGAAGTAGTGGTGCCGGTGATCCGGCTTGCGCACGAAGTAGAGGTAGTCGACGTGCGCAGGATGCGCCGCGGCCTCGAGCGCCGCCAGACCCGGGTTGTCGATCGGCGTCGGAGGCAGGCCGTCGTGGACCCGGGTGTTGTACGGCGTCGGGTTGTGCAGCTCCGACTGGGTCAGCGACTGGGTCGGCGGGATGTGGAGGCCATAGCGGAGCGTCGCGTCGATGCCGAGCGGCATGTGGGCGTGCAGCCGGTTGTAGATCACGGCGGCGACCAGCGGGCGCTCCTTCGGCACCTGGGCCTCGCCCTCGACCATCGACGCGATCGTGAGCACGTCGTACGGCGTGAGGTTCTTGCTCCGCGCGTACGAGAGGTTCAGCGAGTCCCACTTCGCGGAGAACTCCTGCAGCTGCGCCCCGACGAGCTGGGGCGCCGTCGAGGTGCGGTCGAAGTCGTAGGTGTCGGGGAAGAGAAAGCCCTCGAGCGGGAGCCTCTTCCCTCCGAAACCCCGGATCAGGGCCGGCTTCGCGGTCGCGGCCGCGTACGCCCGGCCCGACAACTTGACGGGGCGACGCGACTCGCCGTCGGCGATCTTCGCCACCACCTTCGCGCGCTTCGCCATCTGGACGCGCGTGAACCCCTCGGGGAAGACGACCTTGAACTGCCGAAGCTGCCGGATCGTCGTGGTCGGGGGTGCGTCGCTCCCACCGCCGCAGCCCGCGACGACGGCTGCCAGCGCGAGGCCGCAGAAGGCTA
>DASXDE010000023.1:0-5221 GCA_036490825.1 Gaiellaceae bacterium | reverse complement strand
GGAGATCTCGTCGAAGAGCTCTCCCTGCGGCAAGGCGCCGGCGAACGCGCGCGGCACGATCACCGCGAGCAGCCCGTCCTGCTCGGCCAGGGCGGCAGCCTCTCGCAGCGCCGCCGGCACGAGCTCGTCCTCCTCGACCTGGACGAGCCGTGGCGGGTCTCCGCCTCTGCGGTAGGCCAGCGGCGGCTCGACCTCCGGCGCGATGCGGTCCAGGAGTGGGAGCGCGAAGTTCATGATCTCGGCCGGGACGCGATAGGCGTGCCTGAGCTCCTCGATCGTGAGCTCGATCTCGTCCGGCAGATACGGCTCGAGCTCCTGCCAGCGCCGGTAGACGACGGGCCCGGTCGCCTGCGCGACGTCGCCGAGGATCGTGAGCGAGCCGTCGATCGCGCGGCGCGAGATCGCGAGCAGCTGCATCGGCGAGAGGTCCTGCGCCTCGTCGACGATCACGTGCCCGTAGGAGCGCGGCGCGCCGGCGAGGAGCGTCCGCGCCTCGTCGAGCAGCGCCACGTCCTGGTCGCTCCACTGCAGGTCGGACATGCGGCGCGGCCGGTCGCGCAGGAGGAGCTCCCGCTCGTCGTCGTCGAGCACGCCGCCGGACGCCGCCTCCAGCGCGGCCGGCGAGGTGAGGAGCCGCGCGACGAGCTTCTCGGGGTTCGGCAGCGGCAGGACGCGGTCGAGCCAGCGCGTGAGGAAGCCGCCGCGGCGCAGCGCCCGCTCCAGCTCGTCGAAGCTGCGAAGCGCGCGCGGGCCGAGCAGCTCGCCGTAGCGCTCGTAGAAGCGGCGGAGCACGGCCATCCGGAACCGTTCGCGCGCGAGACCGAGCGGCGCCCCCGCCGAGAGCGCTTCCTCCAGCAGGGTCGCGACGTCCCGCTCGCGGACGCGGATGTAGACGCCGTCGACGAGGGTCACGAGCTCCTCCGGCGCCGGCACGACGGCGATCTCGACGGCCCGCGCCACGACCTCGCGCAGCCGCGGGTCGCCCTTGAGACGCGCGACGTCCGGCTCCTCCTCGCGCAGGACCTCGATCCCGTCGACCAGCTCGGTGACGGCGCGCTGCTCGACTGCCTCCTCGCCGAGCGTCGGCAGGACGTGCGAGACGTAGTCCATGAAGGTCGGGTTCGGCCCCACGACGAGTACGCGCCGCAGCCGCTCGCGATGCGTGTAGAGAAGCCAGGAGGCGCGGTGCAGGCCGACGGCCGTCTTGCCGGTTCCGGGGCCGCCCTGCACGACGAGGGCGCCCTCGGGCTCGGCCGTGATGAGCCGGTACTGGTCGGACTGGATCGTGGCCACGATGTCGCGCATGCGCACGTCGCGGCGGCGCTCGAGCTCCTCGAGCAGGAAGTCCGAGACGCTGGCGCCCTCGACCGCGCTGCCGTCGAGCGACTCGTCGGACATGTCGAGGAGGCGGCGGCCGTCGGCGCGGAAGCGGCGGCGCTGCTTGACGCCGTGCGGCGTCTGGGGCGTCGCGGTGTAGAAGGGCCGGGCCGCGGGCGCCTGCCAGTTGACGACGAGCGATTCGTGCTTGTCGTCGTGCACCCAGCGGCGGCCGACGTAGAGCGGCCGCGGCGTCCCGTCCAGCGTGAGCCGCCCGAAGACGAGCCCGCGCTCGGCGTCCTCGAAGGTGCGCATCCGGCGCTTCGCCCACGCCTCCATGTTCAGCGCCGCCCACTCGGTCGCCATCGCCTCCTGCGTGCGCGCGACCGTGGAGCGCATCCGGTCGAGCTGCTCGTACGCGTTGTCGACGTAGGCCTGCTCGGCTGCGAGCTCCGGGTGCGGCATATGGTCACCCTAATGAAGTTGGGTCTCAGCGTCGGCTACGCGCCTCCCGGTACGAGCCCGGCAGACCTGTTCCCGCTCGTACAGGAGGCGGAGCGGCTCGGCTTCGACTCCGTCTGGGTCGCCGAGGCCTGGGGCACGGACGCCGTCAGCGTCCTCGGCTGGCTGGCCGCGCGGACGGAGCGGATCAAGCTCGGCTCCGCGATCATGCAGATGCCGGGCCGCACTCCCGCAAACACGGCGATGACGGCGGCCACGCTCGACCTCCTCTCCGGCGGCCGGCTCCTGCTCGGGCTCGGCACGTCGGGCCCGCAGGTGGTCGAGGGCTGGCACGGGGAACCATGGGGGAAGCCGCTCGGGAAGACGCGCGAGTACGTCGAGATCGTCCGCGCGGCGCTGCGGCGTGAGGTCGTCGAGCACCACGGCGAGCACTACCGGATCCCCTGGGACGGCCCGGGCGCGACCGGGCTCGGCAGGCCGTTGAAGCTGATGCTGCGCCCGCTGCGCGCCGAGATCCCGATCTACCTCGCGGCGCTGGGGCCGAAGAACGTCGCGCTCGCAACCGAGATCGCGGACGGCTGGCTGCCGATCTTCGTCGCGCCCGAGCGCTTCGACGCCGCGTTCGGGCCGAGCCTGGCGGCAGTGCAGCCAGACTTCGAGATCGCGCCGACGGTGAGCGTGGCCGTCGGGGACGACGTGCCGGCGCTGCTCGACGCGCTTCGGCCCCACGTGGCGCTGTACGTCGGCGGCATGGGCGCGAAGGGGCGCAACTTCTACAACTCGCTCGTCCGCCGTTACGGCTGGGAGGACGAGGCCGAGCGGATCCAGGAGCTCTACCTCGGCGGCAAGCAACGAGAGGCGATCGCCGCGGTGCCGGACGAGCTCGTCGACGCCGTCGCGCTCGTCGGGCCGAAGGAGCGGATCGCGGAGCGGCTCGAAGCGTGGCGCGAGACGCCGGTCACCACGCTGGTCCTCGCCACGATGCAGCCCGAGGCGCTGCAGACCCTCGCGGAACTGGTCCTCTAGGCTCCGGCGATGGCTCCGCCCGTGATCGTCCTCGGCGTCGGCCGGTCCGGCACGACGCTGCTGCGCGTGATGCTCGACCGGAACAGCGAGCTCGCGATCCCGTACGAGTCGTTCTTCGTCACGGCGCTCGCCCACAGGCACGGGAGCCGGCCGCAGCTCGACGACTTCCTCGACGACCTCGGCCGTTTCTACCAGCTGTACGAGTGGGGCATCGCTCCGGAAGACGTCCGGCCGCGGCTACGCGAGGGGATGACGACCGGCGAGGCGATCGCCGCCGTGTTCGAGGTGTACGCGGAGCGCGAGGGGAAGCCGCGCTGGGGCGACAAGACGCCCCTCTACATGTCGCAGATCCCGCTGCTCGAGCGGCTCTTCCCCGCTGCGATCTGGGTGCACCTCGTCCGCGACGGGCGCGACGCGGCGCTCTCCTTCCTCGAGCTGCCGGAGGACTTCTCGGGTAAGACGTGGGCGCAGCCGCGCACCGTCGCGCAGTTCGCCGCCCGGTGGCGCACCGAGATCCTCGCGGCGCGGCGGCTCGCCCGCCATCCCGGCAACCGTTACCTCGAGCTGCGCTACGAAGACCTGGTCGCGGAGCCCGAGCGCGAGCTACGCCGCGTCTGCGAGCACGCGTCCCTTTCCTGGGAGCCGGCGATGCTCGATCACACGGGCGTCAGCGAGGTCGCGCGGATGCCCGAGCATCGCAACATCGCGAAGCCGCCGACGGCGGGCCTCCGCGACTGGCGCAGCCAGATGAAGCGGGACGACGCCGTCGCCTTCGAACAGGTCGCGGGAGACGTCCTGCGCAGCGCCGGCTACGAGCTGCTGGAGCCGGGCGCCGACTACCCGACCGCGCGGGGCCTGCTCGAGCTCGCGCGCTTCGCCGCGCTCAGCCGGAGCTGGAACCTGACCGCGGCGGCGTACCAGCGCTCGCCGCTCTGGCGCCGGTCGCACCCCGTGCTCGGCTAAAGAAATCGCGGCGCTCTAGCCTCTTCCACACAGTGGACGAGACGGTCGCCGCGATCGAAGAGCTCTACCGGGAGCGCTATCCGCGGTTCCGGAACGGCGTCGCTCCCGTGGCCGGCAGCTACGAGGCGGCCCATGACGCCGTGCAGGAGGGCTTCGCGCGAGCGCTGCGCGCCGGCCGCCAGTATTCCGGCCGGGGATCCCTGGAGGGCTGGGTCTGGCGAATCGTCCTCCGCACAGCGCTCGAGCAGCGGCAGCCGGGCAAAGAGGTTCCGCTCGATTCGATCGAGCCGGTATTCGTCGAGCCGGAGCGCGACTTCGCGCTCGCAGCGGCGGTCCAGGCGCTACCTCCACAACGGCGGCTCGTCGTCTTCCTGCGCTACTTCGCCGACCTGCCCTACCGGACGATCGCGGAGGTGCTGGCGATCGACGAGGGCACGGTCGCCGCGACGCTGGCGCAAGCCAGAGAGGCCCTGGCGACGAGCCTGGCCGAGGAAGGAGTCCGACCATGACCGAGACCGTCGATCTGCTGATCCAGGCCCGCTTCGACGCAGCCGTCGCGCAAATACCCGACGGTCGCGACTGGAGCGACGTCCTCGCCCGCCTGCGGAATGCAAGGCCGGTCGCGAACGAGCCCTCGGCTCGGCGCCATGCGGTCCGCGGGAAGCTGCCGGGACGCGTCGCGCTCGCGGCGGTCCTGGCGGCTCTCGCAGCTGCGGTCACGGCCGCCGCCTTCGGCTGGCCGCAGACCTTCATCGACTTCCTCACGTCGCCACCCGCGCCGAAGCACGTCAAGAACTGGTTCGGCGCCGAGAACGTCTCCGCACCGTCCGGGATGAGCCCCCAGGCGATCCCGGGTCAGGCGCGAAAGATCATGAGCGCGCGCTTCGACGCGAACAGCTTGCGCGGCGACCATCCGACCACGCACACCCTGTACGTCGCGCCCAGGAAGCGAGGCGGCTTCTGCTACGTGTGGACGAACGCCGACGGCGGCTGCGCTCCGGCGAAGGCACCCCGTCGGGCGACGGGACCGCTGGGCCTGAGCTGGTTCGCGAACGACTATCCGCTCGTCGTCGACGGGTTGGTGCATGCCGGTGCGACGAGCACGGTCGAAGCCCGCTTCGCCGACCACAGCACCGAGACGATCCCGGTTACCTGGGTGTCTGCTCCGATCGACGCCGGCTTCCTCGCCTACACGGTCCCCGCCGCGCATCGGAATCGCGCCGACGCGCTCAGGTCGGTCGTCGCCCTGGACGCGAAGGGCCACGTCATCGGCAGGCAGAGCTTCAGCGTGACGAAGCCGCGGGACGAGGACGTCATGCAGACGCTCCCGGACGGCACGAGATTCTCGCTTCCGCGCAGCCAGGACGCGGCCCGCGCCCGGAAGATCATCAGCTTCCGCTCGACGAACCGGCACCGGATCTACCTCTGGGTCATGCCCCACCGGGGCGGCGGA
>DASXDE010000022.1:0-13398 GCA_036490825.1 Gaiellaceae bacterium | reverse complement strand
GGGGGAGGCGGGCACCCTCCCGCCCGTCAGCTCCTCGCGGGCGAAGACGTACGGGACGACGTGAGCGGAAGGGAGGGAGGCGGCCGACCACTCGTCCCAGGCCGTGCGTAGGAAGTCGACGAGCGCCGGGTCGTGCACCGCGAGCAGCGCGGAGTCGTCGTGCGGGGCGGCCGCGACCTCCTCCGCCCCGGCGGCGAGGAGCGAGCCGCGGATGGCAACGGCCCGGGCGGGCACCTCCGTCGCCGGCGTCCGGGTGCCGATCCAGACCTCCGCCTCCGGCTCGTGACGGAGGCAGTCGTCGCTCCAGACGAAGGGCAGCATTAGGCTCGCACCATGTCACGGCCGCGCGAGGACGGCATCGTCATCGGCACGCTCGAGCCGGGGCCGCGGAATTCGATCGCCGACGTCGGCGTGACGGTCGGACACGTCACGGTCGAGCGGACCGGCGTAACCGCGGTCGTCCCGCCGCTGCTGCCCGCGCCTGCGGGCACGGCCGTCCTCAACGGCGCGGGGGAGCTGACGGGCTCGCTCGAGATCCGGGAGTGGGGGATTCTCGAGACGCCGGTCTACCTCACCGCGACGCACGCGGTCGGCCGCGTCTACGACGGGGCCGTCTCGGTCGCGATGGCGCGCGACCCGCGCGTCGGCGTCGACGACGTCGTGATCCCGGTGGTCGGCGAGTGCGACGACAGCTGGCTCTCGGACGCGCGGGTCGCGCACGTGCAGCCGGACGACGTCGCCCGTGCGGTGGGCCACGCGACGGCCGACTTCGAGCAGGGCGCCGTCGGCGCCGGGGCGGGGATGAGCTGCTTCGGCTGGAAGGGCGGCATCGGCTCGGCGAGCCGGCGAGCCGGTGACGCGACGGTCGGAGTGCTCCTCCTCACCAACTTCGGCGTGAGTGAGCAGCTGCGCGTCGACGGCGTGCCGGTCGGGCAGCTGCTCGGCGAGAACCCTCGCGAGGCGCCGGATCCCGGGGGCAGCTGCATCGCCGTCGTCGCCACCGACGCGCCGCTCGCGCCGCCGCAGCTCGAGCGGCTCGCGCGCCGCGCCGGCCTCGGCCTCGCGCGGGCCGGCTCGGTCGCCCACCACGGGAGCGGCGAGATCTTCGTCGCCTTCGCGACCGCCGGCGAGCGGTCCTTCGCCGATCGCGCGCTCGACACGCTCTTCCAGGCCGCGGTCGACGCGACCGAGGAGGCCGTGCTGTGCTCGCTCTGGGCGGCGGTCGACACAGAAGGCCGCGAGGGAAGGGTGGTCCGGGCGTTGCCCAGGGACGCAGTGCTCGAGCTCTACCGCGGCCGCGGGCGGTAGCCGCCGTAGAGGGGCAGCTCGAGCCCCGGCCCGACGCGGTCCATCTCCTCCCACAGCTTGTTGAGGCCGAAGCTGCCGCGCTCGCGGACGCGCTGCACCTGGTCGAGGTCGAGCACCGCGGTCACGACCTCCTCGCCGACGCCGGCCTCGTAGCGCACCGCGCCCTCGGGGTCGATCACGAGGCTGCGGCCGTTTCCGACCGGCGCCGCCGCGTTGACGTTCACGACGGCGACCTGGTTGACGATTGCGTTCGCACGCGCGATCACGGTCTCGGCGTCGCGGTCCGACGTCCCGGTCAGCGTCACCTGGAAGATCGCCTCGGCGCCTTGCCACGCGAGCGAGCGGAAGATCTCCGGGAACGCGCCGTCGTGGCAGATCGCGAGGCCGAAGCGGCCGACGCCGTCGATGTCGAAGCAGACCGTCCGCGTGCCCGGTTGCGTCGTCTCGTAGGGCTGCCAAGGGAAGCACTTGCGGTAGCTCGCGAGGAGCTCGCCCTCCGGCGAGAGGACGACCGCGGTGTTCGCGACCGCGTCGCCGGCGCGCTCGTAGACGCTGCCCGGGATGAGCCAGAGCCCCGTGGCGCGGGCGAGCGCTCCGAGCCGCTCGGTCAGCTCGCCCGGCACGTCCACCGCGAGGTCCCGGGGCGAAGCGCCGTCCTCCTCCAGCAGCGGCGGCAGCGCCATCAGGTGGAGCTCCGGCGCGACGACGAGCTGCAGGCCGTCGAAGGTCGAGCGAAGCGTCCGCACGTTCCGCTCGAGCTGCTCGAGCGTCGCGGCCGGGTCGCCCGGCACGCCTGCGGTCTGCAGCGCTGCGACGAAGAGCGACCGGCTGGGCATGCGTGAGATGCTATTCCCGCGATGGCGATGCGTCGCGATCCTGCGGCCGACGATCGTGGCCGAGTGACCGCGCCGTCGGAACGCGTGCGCGAGCGGATCCGCGGGATCGAGGGCACGGGCATGCGCACGTTCTGGGAGCCGGAGCCGCTCGTGTGGGCGCGGACGGAGGGGTGTTACGTCTGGGACGCCGAGGGCCGCGAGCTCCTCGACCTCTACGCCGGCTTCGCGGTCGCGAACGTCGGCTACTGCCATCCCCGCGTGACCGAGGCGATCCGCGCGCAGGCGGGCGTGATGACGCACTGCCCGTCCGCGGCGCCCTCCGAGGTGCGGGCCGAGCTGTACGAGCGGCTCGCTGCGATCGCGCCGCCTGCGCTCGACCGCGTCCTCCTCGCGATCACCGGGGCGATGGCGAACGAGACGGCCGTCCAGCTCGCGCGCGCCGCGACCGGGCGCCGCAACGTCGTGACCTTCTCGGGAACGTACCCCGGGCGCACCGTCGGCGCGGTGCGCTACGCCGGCAAGCACGCCTACCGCGAGCAGCTCGGCGTCGCCGCCGAGGCGCATTTCGTCCCGTACCCGGACCCGTACCGGAGCCCGTGGGCCGGCGGCGGCGACCCAGGCGAGATCGCGCTCGGGCTGCTCGAGCACGCGCTCACGGATCCCGCGTCCGGGGTCGAGCCCCCCGCGTGCGTCCTCGTGGAGCCGATCCAGGGCAACGGCGGGGTGGTCGTGCCGCCGGACGGCTTCCTGCGCGGCCTGCGGGAGCTGTGCGACCGGACCGGCACGGTGCTCGTGTTCGACGAGATCCAGAGCGGTTTCGGCCGCAGCGGCCGCATGTGGGCGTCCGAGCACGAGGGCGTCGTGCCCGATCTGATGACAGTGGGGAAGGGGATCGGCGGAGGCCTCGCGTTCGCCGCGCTGCTGGGGCGCGCCGAGCTGATGACGACGTGGGAGCCGGACGCGGTCACGTCCACCTTCCTCGCGAACGCGCTCAACGCGGCCGCAGCCTGTGCGGCGATCGACGTCCTGCGCGAGGAGGGGCTCGTCGAGCGCTCGGCGCGGCTCGGGGCGCATGCCCTCGCGCGCCTCCGGAACGAGCTCCCGAAGCTGGGCGACGTGCGCGGCCGCGGGCTCTTCCTCGGGCTCGAGCTCGCGGACGCCGAGCTCGCGACCCAGGCTCAGCGCGCGTTGCGTGACCGGGGCGTCCTCGTGGGGCGCGGCGGCCGCCATGGCCACGTCCTGATCCTCGCTCCGCCGCTGGTGATCGAGCAAGACGTCCTCGACGGCGGCCTCGACACGATCGTCGAGCTCCTCCGCTAACGCGTGCGCGCGCGCTCTTCCTCGACCGTGAGCTCGGCGGTCGGGAAGATCTCGAGCCGTTCGTCCGGGATCGGCTTCCCGCTCTCGACCGAGAGGCCGTAGGTGCCCGCCGTGAGCCGTTCCTCGGCGCGCTCGACGGCGGCGAGCTGCGCCTGGAGGTCCCCGCGGAGACCCTCGTCGAGCTCGTCCTGGTAGAGGTCGGCGCCGAGGTTCCCGGGATCCTGGTCGTCCGCCTCCTCGCCGTCGTCCTGGTGCGCTCGCGTCACGAGCGCCCGCTCGATCCTGAGCCGCTCGGCGCGGAGCAGCTCGGCGGCGCGTTCCGGGTCCATGCTCGAAGCCTACGGGCTTGAACCCGTCCGTGGCGTGCCCTACATTCCGTCCGGTAACGGGTCGAACACGTCCAGGGGGAAGCCTTGAACACCTACCACTATGTCCTCTACATCCATCTGATCTCGCTCTTCGTCGGCATCGGCGCGGGCTCGGTGCTGCTCGTCTGCCTCTTCCAGCTGCGCGCTGCGCGCACGCTCGAGCAGGCCGTGCCGTGGGGGATGGTCTCCGGCAAGGTGGCCAAGCTGTTCCCCGTCGCGATCATCGGCCTCTTCGGCAGCGGCGCCTACCTGACGACGTCGTCGTTCGCGGCGTGGTCGTGGAGCACGCGCTGGATCGACGTGGGAATCGCCGGTCTCGTCCTGCTGACGATCCAGGGCGCGGGCATCGCCGAGCGGACGGCGAAGAAGCTCGAGGCGGCCCTGCACGCCAACGGCCCCGGGCCGCTGGGCCCGGAAGCGCGGCGGATGACGCTCCATCCCGGTCTCTGGGTGGCCGAGCTCGCGAACCTCGGCATCGTCCTCGGGGTGGTGTGGAACATGACCGAGAAGCCGGGCCTCGGCGAATCGATCGCCGCGGTGCTCGTCGGCTACGCGGCCGGCGTGGCGCTCGCGCTGCTCTTCACGCGCACGGCGCAGGAGGAGCTCGCGGCCGCGTCCGAGCCGGCCGGGTAACGCCCTACGTCGAGCGGAGCGTGTCCTTGATCAGACGCGCGTAGATCGTGCACCCGTACGGCCACGGGTGCGTGCCGTCGGACAGCATGTTGTTCGTCGAGTGGTCGTACCAGTCGGCGAGGTGCGCCGCAGGCCAGCCGCGCAGCCAGCTGGCGAGCGCGTGGTTCGACTCGTCCTGCCAGCTGGTGGCGTTGCGCACGTTGACGAAGACGATGTGCGGGATCCCGCGCAAGGCATGGCGCAGACCGACGAGGTCGTGGTACCAGAGCGGGCCGTTGTTCCCGACCTGGATCACGATCGTCTTCGGCAGGTTGTGGTGGCGCCGGAGCTGGTCGAGCTCCTCGATCGTGTCGTCGATCTGACGCCCCACCGTCGCGTCGACCCGGACGCGATGGTTGAGGGCGTCCCTCAGCGAGCGCGAGCAGTCGAGCATCACCGAGTCGCCGAGCGCGAGGATCCGGCCCGCCGGCAGGGCGTGCTGCTTCTGCCGGTGGGCGGCCGGCTGGACTGCCGGCGTCGTGCTCGTGTGGGACGGCTTCACGGCCGCCCTCACCCTGGGCGGGTTGACGTAGCTCGTGACCGGGTTGAGCGCCGTGGGCGTGACGAAGAGGACCGCGAATGCCGCGGCGAGCGACATCGCGCCCACGCCGACGAGCTCGAGCCGGAGGCGGCGCGAGTGCTCGGCGAGCCACCGCTGCAGGCTCCCCGTCCGGATCGGCTGCTCGATGTAGCGGTACGAGAGCGCTGCGGCCGTGAGGACGATCGCCGCCTGCGCGACCACGACGCCGGGCCCGGTCCAGGAGATGTCCACTCCCGGCCGCATGAGCTCGACGACCGGGAAATGCCAGAGGTAGATGCCGTAGCTCCGCTCGCCGAGCCAGCGCAGCGGCGCCACGCCGAGTGCCTGCCCGATCCCGGTCCGGGGATGGGCGACCGCCGCGATCAGGACCGCGAAGCAGAACGAGGCCGCGAGGTCGCCGCCGCGCCACAGAGTCGGGTCGAAGTCGTGCATCCGCAGGAAGAGCAGCACGCTCCCGACGAGCGCCGCGACGCCGAACAGCTCGAGCACCGGCAGCGCCCCGCGCATCCGCTCGAAGTACGGCCAGACGAGGGCGAGCAGGATCCCCATCAACAGCAGGAACGCGCGCGTGTCGGTCCCGTACCAGACGCGTGACGGGTCGCTCGGGTCGTACAGGAGCCACATGAGCGCTGCCGACGCGGCGATCCCCCCGACGACCGCATAGGGCAGGCGACGGCGTCCGAGGAGCACGAGCCCCGGCACGAGCAGCAGCGGCCAGATCACGTAGAACTGCTCCTCCACCGCGAGCGACCAGAGGTGGTTGAGCAGCGACGGCCGGCCCATGAGGTTGAAGTACGAGTGGTTGGCCACGATCAGGTGCCAGTTCGTGTAGTAGAGGAGCGAGCTGACCGCGTCGCCGCGGGTGCGCGACAGGACGTCCCGGGCGAAGAGCGCGGCGAGGGCGAGCGCCGCGAGCACGACGACGACGACCGCCGGCAGCAGCCGCCGCGCGCGCCGCAGCCAGAAGCCGCGCAGGTCGATGCGGTTCCGCGCCTCCCACTCCACGAGCAGGAGCGACGTGATCAGGTAGCCGCTGAGGACGAAGAAGAGGTCGACGCCGAGGAAGCCGCCCGGCAGCCAGTCGATCCGCGAGTGGTAGAGGAACACGGCTGCGACGGCGATCGCGCGCAGGCCGTCGAGGCCGGGGCGATAGGTGAGGCGCGGTCCTCTCGTGGCGGCTGGCTTAGGCATTTTCCGGCAGCAGCTTAGGGTCCGTTGCGGCGGGTCGCCAGGGCGGTTGCGACGAGCTCCGTGAGGCACTCCGCCGGCTCGGAGAATGCGTGTTCGGGACCGTAGCGCTCGACGAGCGAGGCCGCGTCGATTGGGCTGTTTGCGGCGACTTCTCCCGCCACGACGAGCACGTCGACGCCCGCCGCCCGGGCGCGGTCGAGGACGCGGCCGACGACCTTGCCCGTGAACGAGGTCGCGTCGAGCCGGCCCTCGCCCGTGACGACGAGATCCGACTCCGTGAGACGCCGGTCGAGGCTGAGCCGGTCCGCGACGAGCTCGAAGCCGGGGAGGAGGCGCGCGCCGGCCGCTGCGAGCCCGCCGGCCAGACCTCCGGCGGCGCCGGCGCCGGGGAGGTCGGGGACGTCGAGCCGCGCCAGCCGCTCCCGCAGAAGCCGCACCTGCGCCGGGGTCGCTCCTTTCTGTGGCGCGAAGACGTCGGCGGCGTCGAGGAAGCGCGCCTCGACGTCGCAGGCAACGTCGATGGGCGGCAGGCGTGGGGGGAGCGCCTGGAGGGCGCCGGCCCCGCCGTCGGTCGACGCGACGCCGCCGACGGCGACGACGATGCGGTCCGCCCCTTCCTCGACCGCGGCGGCGACGAGCTCGCCGACGCCGCGGCTCGTCGCGGCGAGCGGGTCGTTCCCCTTCGGGCCGCCGGCGAGGGTGAGCCCGCAGGCGAGCGCCGCCTCGATCAGCGCGGTGCCGTCCTCCTCGAGCCGCCAGCCAGCCTCGACCGGCTCCCCGAGCGGCCCCGTCACGGTTGTCCGCCGATTGTCGCCGCCCAGCACGTCGAGCGTTCCCTCGCCGCCGTCGGCGAGCGGCAGCTCGACCGCCGTCCAGCCGGCGCGCGCGGCGCCGGCCGCGATCGCCGCGGCAGCCTGCCGCGCGGTGAGCGTGCCGCGGAACTTGTCGGGGGCGGCGAGGAGCTGCATTTGGCGCGGATTGTCGCTACCGTTCGTCGTGTACTGGCACTACGAGCGAGACCCGGTCGCGCGTCCGACGCGCCTCCCGTCCGTTCAGAGCTTCCGCGGAGGGAGGTGTTTTCCATATGGCAACAGGAACCGTGAAGTGGTTCAACGACGCGAAGGGGTACGGCTTCATCACCCCGGACGAGGGCGGCAAGGATGTTTTCGTCCATTTCAGCGCGATCAACTCCGAGGGCTTCAAGTCCCTCGCCGAGGGTGCGCGCGTCGAGTTCGAGCCGACCGAGGGCCAGAAGGGCCCCGAGGCTCGCAACGTTGTCCCCGTCGGCTAGGCCGCGGGGAACGAAGGGGTCTTCGACGCCTTGACGGGCGCCGAAGACCCTTCGCATCTGCTCCCTCTCGGAGCGGGGGAGGCGTCAGCTCTTGCGCGCGGTGGCGCGCCCGCCTTTGCGACCTGCGGCCTTCTTCTGGGCCGTCGTGCCGCCCTGGTGCGAGCTGCTCCTCGAGGACGACGATGAGCCGGACTTCTTGCCGCCGCGGCTCGAGGCGCCCGACGAGTTCGAGATCTTCGCCGCGCGCTCCTTCGACATCCCCTTCTCCTTCAGCTTCTCGTACTGCTTCTCGTTCTTGACGCTCGGTCGCTTGCCGGGCATGCGAATCCTCCAGTCTCGCTTGCCTGCCTAACGCTCGACGCGCGCGGCAGGATGCGCCAGAATCCGGGTATGTCGATTCGCGGCAGACCCTGATCCGCCCGGCGTAGCGCTGCGGCCCTCGTCGCGGCGCTGCTCGCGATCGAGCTGCTCGACGAGCTCGTCGGCGGCACCCGCGCGGCCGCGTGGCCGTCGATCCGTCACGACCTCGGCCTGAGCTACCCCGAGATCGGGCTCGTCCTCGCGGTCCCCGGCTTCGTCGGGAGCGCGCTCGACCCGCTGGTCGGCGTCGTGGGCGACACCTCGCGCCGCCGGCTCCTCATGGTGGCGGGCGGCCTCGGCTTCGCCGCCTCGGCCGCGCTGACCGCGGCGGCAGGAGGGTTCTGGCTCCTGCTCGCGGCGCTCGCGATCGGCAACCCGGCGACCGGCGCCTTCGTCTCGCTGGCGCAGGCGACGCTGATGGACGCCGACCCGCCGCAGCGGGCCCGGAACATGGCCCGCTGGACGCTGGCGGGCTCGTTCGGCTACGTCGGCGGCCCGGTCCTGCTCGCGGCCGCCGTGTACGTTGGCTTCGGCTGGCGTGGGGCGATCGCCGCCCTGGCGGCCGCCGCGCTTCCGCTCACCTTCGTCGCGCTCCGCTTCCCGACGCCGCCCGCGGACACGGCGCCGCCACTCGGTCGTGCCCTGCGAGAGGCGCTCGCCGCCGTCCGCCGCCGGGAGGTGTTGCGCCTCGTCCTCATCCTGGAGTCCGCCGACTTCCTGCTCGACATCTTCCACGGCTTCCTCGCGCTCTACCTCGTGGACGCAGCCGGCCAGACCCCGTCGGTCGCCGCGCTCGGCGTCGGCGTCTGGACGGGCGCCGGTCTCGTGGGGGACTGGCTCCTCCTCCCGCTGCTGCGCCGGACGACGGGCGCGCGGATCATCCGCGGGAGCGCCCTCCTTTCGCTCGCGGCGTACCCGTCCTTCCTGCTCGTTCCCGGGCTCGCGCCGAAGCTCATGCTGCTCGCGGCGCTCGGCCTGCTCAACTCGGGCTGGTACGCGATCCCGAAGGCGTGGCTCTACGACGCCCTGCCGGACCGCAGCGGCGCCGCGGTCGCCGTCGGCGGGCTCGGTGGAATCGCCGGCGCCGCCGTCCCGCTCGCGCTCGGCTTCCTGGCCGGCTCCGCGGGGATAGGCGCCACGATGTGGGTGCTGCTGCTGGCGCCCGTGGCGCTGCTGGCGCTAACCTCCGATCGATGATCGCGACCCGGACTACGACAGCACGCCGCGCGCGGCTGCTCGTCGCCCGCTCGCGCGCGGCCTAATCCGCCTCCGGATCGTCTTCGGCGATCGGGTCTCCCTCTTCGGGATCGGGCGCAGGCGACTCGTCGATTTCCTCGTTCCTGTCGTCTTCACGGGGGTGCATAGTCTTGGCCGGTTCTGACATGAAGATCGTCCTACCCGACAACTCGGAGCTCGAACTTCCCGACGGCGCGACCGGGCTCGACGCCGCGCGCGCGATCGGGCCGAAGCTCGCCGAGCAGGCCGTCCTCGTGCGCGCGAACGGAAACGTGCAGGACCTGCGCCTGCCGCTGCACGACGGCGACCCGATCGAGATCCTGACCACGCGCGACAAGCAGGACCCCGACGCGCTCGCCGTCCTCCGCCACTCCTCCGCGCACCTGCTGGCGGAGGCCGTCACGCGGCTCTATCCGGGCGTCAAGCTCGCCATCGGCCCGCCGATCGAGAACGGCTTCTACTACGACTTCGACTTCCCCGAGCCGATCCGCGAGGAGGACCTGGAGTCGATCGAGGCCGAGATGGAGCGCGAGCTCACCGAGGGCCGGGAGTGGACGCGGCAGGAGGTCTCGCGGGACGAGGCGAAGCGGCTCTTCTCCTCGGACCCGTACAAGCTCGAGCTCGTCGACACCGCCGAGGGGGACATCTCGCTCTACTCGCAGGGCGAGTTCACCGACCTCTGTCGCGGCCCGCACCTGCAGAACTCGAAGCCGATCAAGGCGCTCAAGCTGACCGGCCTCGCCGGCGCGTACTGGCGCGGCGACTCCGACAACACGCAGCTGACGCGCATCTACGGCACCGCCTTCTACTCGCAGGCGGACCTCGACGCGTACCTCGAGCGGCTCGAGCTCGCGCGGGCGCGCGACCACCGGCGCATCGGGCCGCAGCTCGACCTGTTCCACATGTCGGAGTACTCGCCCGGCTCGGCGCTCTGGACCGCTAAGGGGATGGCGGTCTACAACGCGCTCGAGGACCTCCGGCGGCGCGAGAACGCGAAGCGCGGCTACCTCGAGGTCAAGACGCCCCTCATGTGGGACGTCGAGCTCTGGAAGCGCTCGGGCCACTGGGAGAAGTACGGCGAGAACCTGTTCCGGATCGAGCATGGCGAGTCGCTCTACGGACTCAAGCCGATGAACTGCCCCGGCCACATGCTGCTCTTCAACACGCAGCTGCGCAGCTACCGCGACCTCCCGATCCGCTACGCGGAGGCCGCCGTCCTGCACCGGGACGAGCCGACCGGCAGCCTGCAGGGCCTGACCCGCGCGCGGCAGTTCAGCCAGGACGACGCGCACGTGTTCTGCACCGAGGACCAGATCCAGGCGGAGATCGACGCGATGTTCGACTACGTCGACTTCCTCTACGACGCCTTCGGCGTGCGCGAGCTCGCCCACGCCGAGCTCGCGACCCGGCCCGAGAACAAGCTCGGCACCGACGAGCAGTGGGACCACACGGAGGGGGTGCTGACCGCGGCGCTCGGGCGGATCGGCCTGCGCTATCGCATCGCCGAGGGCGAGGGCGCGTTCTACGGGCCGAAGATCGACTTCTTCATGGACGACGCACTCGGTCGCGCGTGGCAGATGGGAACGATCCAGCTCGACGGGCAGCAACCGGCGCGGCTCGGCTGCACCTACATGGGCTCCGACAACCGCGAGCACATGCCCTACGTCATCCACCGGGCGCTCTTCGGCTCGCTCGAGCGCTTCATCGGGATCCTGCTTGAGCATTACGGCGGCGACCTGCCGTTCTGGCTCGCGCCGGTGCAGGTGCGCGTGCTGCCGGTGGGGGAGGCGCACGCCGCCGCGGCGCGCGAGCTCGCGGAACGGCTGCCGTACCGCACCGAGGTCGCGGCGCCGAGCGAGACGATCGGCAAGCGGATCCGCGCCGCCGAGCTCGAGAAGATCCCGGTCACGGTGGTTTACGGCGACCGCGAGAGCGACGAGAGCCTCGCGGTGCGCGAGCGCGGCGGCGAGCAGTCGACCCTGTCGCTGCCAGATCTCCTCGCCAGGCTTGCTAACCTCTGACCTCTGAAAAGCAGGGGCGGACCGTTCCTCACCTCCCGGGCCCACGAGGACCGCGGGGGTTCAACCGAGTCGACACGACGAGGAAACGGGCCGCTGCATGCAGCGGCTTTTCATGTTGCGACAACGAAACGAGGAGGAGTAAGCCCAACTTGGTGATTTGCCTTTGAGGCCCAGACGCCGGCCGTTCGACCAGACCCGCCCAGCGCCGCGCGACACGACGCGCATCAACGATGCGATTCGCGTCTCCCGCGTCCGGCTGATCGACGACGACGGCAGCCAGCTCGGGATCAAGACCACGGACGAGGCGCGGGAGTACGCCTACGGCAAGAACCTCGACCTCGTCGAGGTCGCCGCCCAGGCCGACCCGCCGGTGGCCAAGATCATGGACTACGGCAAGTACAAGTACGAGCAGGAGCAGAAGGCGAAGCAGGCCCGCAAGCACCAGAGCCAGATCCAGGTCAAGGAGATCAAGCTCCGGCCGAAGATCGGGATCCACGACTACAACACCAAGAAGGGACACGTCGAGCGATTCCTCAACCAGCGCGCGAAGGTGAAGGTCACGATCATGTTCCGCGGCCGGGAGCAGAGCCACCCGGAGCGGGGCCGCGACCTGCTCCTCCGGCTTGCCGACGACGTCAAGGAGATCGGGCAGATCGAGTCCCAGCCCCTCCAGGACGGACGCAACATGGTGATGCTGCTCGGACCGACGAAGAACGCAGGAGTGAAACAAGATGCCGAAGACGAAAACACGGAGCTCAGCGAGGAAGCGCTTCAAGGTGACGGCCAAGGGGAAGATCCTGCGCCGGTCGGCGATGCGGAGCCACAACCTGGAGAAGAAGTCGTCGAAGCGTAAGCGCGGCTTCCGCAAGGATCGCGAGGTCACGGGCGGCGACCGCAGCGCGATCAAGAAGATGCTGGGGATCTGATGCCACGCGTCAAGCGATCCGTTCACGCGCAGAAGAAGCGCCGCAAGGTCCTCGAGCAAGCCAAGGGCTACTGGGGCCGTAAGAGCACCCACTACCGCTACGCGAAGGAGCAGGTCGAGCACTCGCTCGTCTACGCCTACCGCGACCGGAAGGTGCGGAAGCGGGAGTTCCGGAAGCTCTGGATCACGCGGATCAACGCCGCGGCCCGCGCGAACGGGCTCTCGTACAACCAGTTCGTGCACGGCTGCTCGAAGGCCGGGATCGAGCTCGACCGGAAGGTGCTCGCCGACCTCGCCGTCAGCGACCCGGCCGCGTTCGGCGCGATTGCGGAGCAGGCCAAGACGGCGCTGCAGAGTTAGCGGCTGATCACCTCCCGCGACAACGAGCGGCTCAAGCTCGTCCGCAAGCTCCATGACCGGCGCTGGCGCGACAAGCTCGGGCTGTTCGCGGTGGAGGGCGAGGACCTGGTCGAAGCTGCGGCCGGCATCGAGCCGGTGGAGCTGCTGGTCGCGGGTGAGGACGTCGAGCCGGAGCTGCTCGCGGAGGTGTCGACGCTCGCGCACCCGCCCCGCGTGATCGCGGTGTACCGCCGGGACGACCTGCCGCGCGGCGTGAGGCCGATCACGATCGCCCTATGGCGTGTCAGCGATCCGGGCAACGTCGGCACGCTCCTGCGCGCGGCGGATGCGTTCGCCGCAGGTATCGCGCTCTCGGACGGCTGCGCCGATCCGACGGGCCCGAAGGCGGTGCGCGCGTCGATGGGCTCGCTCTTCCGCGTGCCGGTGAGCGGCTTCGACGAGCCGACGGGGAGGCGGGTCGCTCTCGTGCCGAGTGGCGGAATCCCGCTTCCAGAGCTGGATTCCGGGGCCGAAGTGGTGCTCGTCCTCGGCGCGGAGCGCGAGGGCTTGCCGGCCGAGGTGCTCGAGCGCTGCGCCGAGCGCGCCTCGATCCCGCAGCCCGGCGGAGGCGAGTCGCTCAACGTCGCGATGGCCGGCACGATCGCGCTCTACGAGCTCGCGCGCGGCGACCGGTAGGTCCGGTCCAAAAAAAGATCCGGCCCCTTTGCGGGGGCCGGACCAAAGAATTCGCCGAGTCGGTTTCGCTTTCGTCCACCTCGCTCAACCGGCCTTTCGCTTCGGGATTGCTCCCTCTTCGTCCGACCGCTCGGTCGTGGTTTCGACCTACTCGCGTTCCGTGCTCGGCGCAAGAAGGAACCTATGCGAACGCCGTCACCGGATCAAGACCCCGCCGAAACTTTTTTGTCGCAATTTGCGAGCTGATCATTTTCGGCGGGCGATCCAGACGCTGTCCTCGCCGCCGGCGAACGG
>DASXDE010000021.1:0-18599 GCA_036490825.1 Gaiellaceae bacterium | reverse complement strand
TCTCGGGAAGCCGACGCGGTCGAGGAGTTTCAGCGAAGCCTCTCGGCTGCGCGGGGTGGCGACGCGCTCTACGAGGTGGCGCTCACGCTGCATGCGCTCGGCCGCATCGGCGATAGGGCAGCAGCCGCGGAGGCGGACGAGTTGCTCGGGCGACTCGACGTCGCGCAGGTGGCCGAGGTCCCGTTCTAGGAGCTGTGGGGCGGCCGCATCGACCGCCCCACACTGATTGGAGCTCTACTTCCCGCCGACGTACGGGTCGCCGACCAGGCTGAGAATGACCTGGAGCGCTCCGCCCGTGACCCGCTTCTGGTCGAAGACGCAGTCGTGCAGGAGCGGGTCCGTATCCGCACAAGACGGTAGCTGGCCCCAATTCACGCCCTCATCGATGCTCTCGCAGAAGACGAAGGCGTTCGCACTGCCGGTGCCCGAGGTCTGCTTCGAGTAGACGAGCGTCACTTGGTACGGCACGTGGTCTCCCGGATTGGACGTGCCATGCGGCGCGATCGTGATGACCGCGTTACCGAGAGGCGTGTTGCCGTCGCCGCAGGTGAACGGAACCACCGGGTTGAACCCCACACCGAGGCTACCCTGCGCCGGCCCATGAGCGCTCGCGTTGATCGAGTTGCCACGGCTCCAGGTACACAGGCTGTCGTTGCTCGTGCAGATCCTGTCCTGGGTGTCGAAGAAGTTGCTCGTGTCGCTGATCCCCGTCGTCGGGTCGGTGACGGTGATCGTGTTATTCGTCTCGGAGATCACCGGGGTGATCTTCACCGTGCCGTTTCCGTTCGTCCACGACAACGTCTGCCCACCGGTCGGGTCGTACAAGACGCTCTTCGTCACGTCGTCGTGGAGACCGGTATGCGTCAAAGCCGCGCCGCTATACGCCACGTCTAGCGGCGTCTGTGCCTCAGTCTTGATGTGATGGCACGTGTCGTAGGCAGTGGTTGTCGACGCGTACTGCTGGTTTGTCTGGATCGCAGGCGCGAAGACGGAACCGTTCAGCGTGGAAATGGTGGTACCGATGTCGGCGATCTCGAAGCTGCCGAGCGGAGTGAGATCCGACGCCGGATTGAGGGTCATGTCATTGCCCGGCTGGCCGCTGAAGTCGTTCGACTGTTTCGCTTCCACCGACCAGGTCGCGCTCGTGCACGCCGAAATCGTGACCGCGACGTCCGCGCTGACCGACTGCGACTTGCCGAGCGCTTGAGAGCTCGACTTCGCTCGGAACTGCACGACACTTCCGGACACGCTGACAGTGAACCCGCTGTTCGTGACGTGGCTGACCGCTCCAAGCGCGAAGCCCGCCGGCGCCGTGAAGTTCGCCGACCCCAGTGACTGGGAGGCCTTCGGGTCATTCGTCAACGTCAGCGTGAAGCTGTTTGCTGTGTTCAAAGTCTGGTGGACGTTGGCTGTGTACGGCTTGTTCGATGCCGCCTGTGCCGAGGCGGCCGCCGCAACGGCAGCGACGAGCCCGCCCAAGACGAGGACCGCAACCGCATTCCTAAGAGATCTGAACCGTTTCAAGATGCTCCTCCCGCCGCATACCCCTTGGAGCTTGAGGCTCCAGGTGTTCAGTTAATCAGGTTGTGGAAAAAACACCTAGCCTTTTATCTCGTTTCCTCCAGGACCCGGGCGATCGGGCTCTTCTTCCGCAGGCGGCCGTCAGACGAGCACGGACACGGCAGCGCGCTCGGCCTCGAAGACGGCTCGCTCGACGTCGCCGAGGTCCTCGCCGTCTGCGTGCAGCGGTAGCGGAGCGTCGCACATGATCTCGATCCGGTCGAGATCGTGTTCGCGGAGGAAGCGACGACCGCTCGCGCGACCGCTGAGAACACGCGCGGCAACGGACGGCAGCGAAGCCGGAGCGACCTCGACGGGCGCGACGAGATCGAGGCCACGATCGAACACCGCTTCGCGCGCGATCGGCAACGCGAGAGAACCCGCGTACGTATAGGGGCGCCCGTTGGCGACGAATGCGCAGACGGCGCGGCCGTGGCCCTCGATCTCGAGCTGTGGCTCGAGCCGGCCTCGTCGCTCCGCGAGCGTGCGGACGATCGCCCACGCGAACGCGAGGTCTCCCGGACGGCGACCGTCCTCCGAGCGGCCGAGATCGTCGACGCGGCGCACGACCTCGGCCGGGAACCCGACGCCCGCTGCGAAGCTGAAGCGACGCCCGTTGACGCGGCCGAGGGAGATCCGGCGCGTGCGGCCCCCGGCGAGCGCATCGGCCACCGCTCGTGCGGCCTCGACCGGATCGCGCGGCAGGCCGAGCGCCCGGGGCAGCACGCTCGTGCCTCCGCCGGGCAGGAACCCGATCGGCACGTCCGACTCGAGCCCGTTCAGCGCCTCGTTGAAGACACCGTCCCCGGAGAAGACGACAATCGCCTCGGCGCCGCCGCGGCAGGCGCCGGTGACGAGCTCCGTCGCGTGTCCCGGGTGCTCAGTCAGGAGGACCTCGAGCTCGGACACCCGCTCCAGCACCCGCCGCACCTCCGCGAGCCGCTCCTCGCTGACGCGCGTGGCGAACGGGTTGACGACGAGCGCGACGTTCACCGGCTTGCGTAGCCGCGCATCCCGTCGAGCAGGAGCGCCGTAAAGCGGTCGGCCAGCTCGTCGGTGTCCAGCCCGGGCCGAAGCCACGTGTACGCCCAGTTCGCCGCTGAGAGCGCGAGCAGCGCCGCCGTCGCGTCGTCGAGATCGGTGCGGAGCTCCCCGAGCTCGCGGCCCTCGCGGAAGAGCGCGCGGAGCCGCTCCTCGTAGCGGCGCCGCTCGGCGATGAACTCCTCCCGCCGGTCGCCTGCGAGGTACCGCCACTCACGCACGAACACCGTCGCCACGTCCAGCTGCTCGGCCACCACGCGGAGGTGCGCGCGCAGCGCCGCCCGGATCCGCTCGACGACCGGCCCCTCGTCCGGGACCGAGTCGAGTGCGGCGTGGAACGCGGCGGCGCCCTCGCGCGCGACCTCCCACAGGAGGTCGGCCTTGGACTCGATGTGCGCGTAGACCGAGCCCTTCTGGACGCCCATCGCCTCCGCGAGGTCGCCGATCGAGGTGCCGTGATAGCCCTTCTCGGCGAAGAGGCGGGCGGCGGCGCGTGTTAGCTCGGTGCGGCGGGCGGACATCTACAATGCGAAAACTAACGATCGTTCGGAAGGTGGTGCTGCGTGGCAGCGGTCGAGATTCCCCGTGACGAGCAGGCATTTCTCGAGTACGTCCAGGGCGGCGGCCAGGTCGAGACGACCGACTGGATGCCGGACGACTACCGGGCGAAGCTGATCAAGTTCATCGAGATGCACGGCAACTCCGAGCTGATGGGCGTCCTGCCCGAGCGTGAGTGGATCCTCCGTGCCCCGACGCTCCAGCGCAAGCTCGCGCTGACGGCGAAGGTGCAGGACGAGGTCGGGCACGCGCAGCTCATCTACCGCGTGGTCGAGGATCTCGGCAAGCCGCGCGAGCAGTGCCTCGCCGATCTCGTGGACGGGAAGGCGAAGTTCCACAACGTCTTCCATTACCCG
Source organism: Gaiellaceae bacterium (assembly GCA_036490825.1). GTDB lineage: Bacteria > Actinomycetota > Thermoleophilia > Gaiellales > Gaiellaceae > Palsa-739. The sequence goes on along the minus strand of DASXDE010000021.1, from coordinate 15,084 downwards.
ACTCTCTCCTGGGGAGATGTCGGGGTCATCGCCTGGCTCGTCGACGCGGCCGCGATCATCAGCCAGAAGGCTCTCCTCAAGTGCTCGTACGCGCCGTACGCGCGGATCATGAAGAAGATCTGCTGGGAGGAGTCGTTCCACATCCTGCACGGCCGCGACGTGATCCTCGCCATGGTGACGGGCACGCCCGAGCAGTTCGAGCTCGTGCAGGAGGCGCTCGACCGGTGGTGGGGGCCGCTGATGCAGTTCCATGGCAACCCGATCCCATCCGACGAGGATCCGATGTACCGGTGGCGGATCAAGTCGCAGGGGAACGGCGAGGCGCGACAGCAGTTCCTCGACGGCTACGTGCCCCAGATCTGGGAGCTCGGGCTGACCGTGCCCGATCCGAAGCTGCGCAAGCGCGACGACGGCGACTGGGAGTTCAGCGAGCCCGACTGGGACGAGCTCAAGCACGTCGTCACGGGGCACGGGCCGAAGACGGAGGAGCGGCTCGCGTTCCGCCGCCGCTTCCTCGAGCAGGAGCAGTGGGTGCGCGACGCGGTGCTCGCGGCTTGAGCGTCTGGGAGGTCTTCCGCCGGGAGCGCAAGGGCCAGCCGCTCGAGCACGCCGGCTCCGTCGAGGCGCCCGACGCCAACTTCGCAGAAGCCTGGGCGCGCGAGCAGTACGGCCGGCGCGGCGAGTCGGTCGCGCTCTGGCTCGTGCCGCGCGACGCGATCCGCGACGTCGAGGACTGGGCGGACGAGTTCGACCTCAAGTACCGCCGGGTCGACGGCTACTCGATCAAGGCCCGCCTGAAGGAGGCTCGTGAACGAGCAGGCACTGCTGGGCCTGGCTGACGACGAGCTCGTCCTCGGCTGGCGCGACAGCGAGTGGACGGGCATCGCCCCGCTGCTCGAGGAGGACGTCGCCTTCTCCTCGATCGCGCAGAACGAGATCGGGCATGCGCGCGCGGTCTATTCGCTGCTCTCGGACGATCCCGACGCGCTCGCCTTCGACCGCGCGCTCGAGGAGTACCGCTGTGCGCCGCTCGTCGAGCTCCACGTGCTCGAGTGGGCGCACACGATCGCGCGCCGCTGGTTGTACGAGGTCGCGGACGAGATCCGGATCACGACGCTCAAGGACGACTCCGATCCGGCGGTCGCGGGCCTCGCGGCGAAGATCGACCGCGAGGAGGCCTACCACCGCATGCACGCGGAGATGTGGCACGAGCGGTTGCGCGACGAGCCGCGCTTCGAGGCGGCGGTCGAGGAGCTGTGGCCGTACGCGCTCGGCGTCCTCCCTCCCGAGCTGCGCGGCGAGCTCGTCTCGCGGGTCGGCCTCGCCGAGGTGGAGGCGATCGAGCGCGGCACGCACACCGAGGAGCTCGCGCCGCTCTGGGAGGAGATGACGCTGGTGCGGCGCTCGGCGCCCGCGGGCGCGCAATGGTGACGGAGACCGTCCCGAAGCTGCTCGACTGGGCGCGGCGGCTGCAGGCGATCGCGCAGACCGGCGTCGCGTACGAAGGAACGCAGCTCTACGACCGCGAGCGCTACGAGCAGGTGCGGCAGATCGCGGCCGAGATGCTCGCGTCCGACGGCGAGGTCTCGGCGGTCGACGGCCTCCTCGCTCTCGAGGCCGGTCACGCGACGCCGAAGCTCGACGTGCGGGGCGTCGTCTTCCGAGGCGGCGAGATCCTGCTCGTCCACGAGGACGGGGCCTGGAGCCTGCCCGGCGGCTGGGCCGACGTGGGCGAGAGCCCGAGCGAGGCCGCCGCCCGCGAGGTGCTCGAGGAGTCTGGATACGAGACGCGGGCCGTCAAGCTGCTCGCCCTGCTGGAGCGCGACCGGCACGACTACGCGCCGCACGCGTGGCACATCTGGAAGGCGATCTTCCTCTGCGAGCTCGCCGGCGGCGAGCAGCAAGCCCTGGGATCGGAGACCGACGACGCGCGGTTCTTCGCCCGCGACGCCCTGCCGCAGCCGTTGCGTTCGGGCGCCGCTACCCGCGCCATGATCGAGCGCGCCTTCGAGCATCTGGAGCACCCGGAATGGCCGGCGGACTTCGACTGACCGAGCCGCAGGTCTGGGAGGCGCTGGAGGAGATCCCAGATCCGGAGATCCCCGTCGTCTCGCTCGTCGACCTCGGTGTCATCCGTTCGGTCGACGTCCAGGACGGACACGTCCGGATCGAGTTCACGCCCACCTTCCTCGGCTGCCCCGCGCTCGAGGTGATGAAGCGCGCGCTGGAGGAGAAGGTCGCCGGGCTCGGCGCCGAGCCGGAGGTCGAGGTGATCTCCGATGACTCGTGGTCGACCGACAAGATCACGCCCGCGGGCCGCGAGAAGCTGCGCGCGGCAGGCTTCGCGCCGCCGTCGCCGCGGGAAGCCTCCGCCCCCAAGCTCGTCCAGCTGCAGACGAGCGTCTTCCGCTGCCCCTACTGCGGCTCGACCGAGACGAGGCTCGAGAACATCTTCGGCCCGACGCCGTGCCGCTCGCTCCGCTATTGCGACAGCTGCCGCCAGCCGTTCGAGCAGTTCAAGACGATCTAGTAGTAAAGCTAGTAGAGCCCGGCAAGGCGTTCCGCAAATTCGGGGTCGTCGGCGCAGAGGCGGTCGACGTCTGCGCGATCGACGGCGACTACGACGCAGTCGGTCAGCGCGCGGACGCGTGCGGTGCGCAGCCCGTCCGCCGAGAGCAGCGCGCGCTCTCCGACCACCGCGCCGGGATCGAGCTCGCGGGTGCCTTCCGGCGCCTCCACCACGAGGCGCCCGTCGATGAGGACGAAGAGACCGGACCCGATCTTGCCGTGCTCGGTCAGAACCTTGCCGGCCTCGAACTCCACCGTGTCGCCGGCCTCCTTCAGCTGGCGCAGATCGTCCTCGTTCACGATGCCGAGTATCGCATCGACCGGCGCGGCGACGGCGAGACCGCCCAGGCCGCGTAGCGCGATACCCGCTCGGTACGCTCCGGGCGTGGCGGTCGAGATCTTCTATTGCCCCGTCTGAAGCGGCTACGACGAACGGGCCGCGAGTCTCGCGGCCGAGCTGAGGGAGAAGGGGATCGACGCCTCCGTCCGCGAGGGCAAGAAGTCCCAGTACGACGTCCTCGCCGACGGGGAGCTCGTGTTCTCGAAGCAGAGCGAGGGACGCTGGCCGGACGACGGCGAAGTGCTCGGCCTGCTCCAGAGCCGCTAGCGCGGCCCACTGGCAGCACGCGGGAACCGGCGCACTGTTTTGCAAATCCCTCGGCGCCGGTCACCCTCGAGCTCGAGGACGCCGCCGAAAGGGGCGAGGTGCTCGTCTCGGCGCGCACGGCGGAGGCACTCGACGAGACGCGACTCGAGTCCGTCTTCTGCCGGCAAGGTGCCGCGCGGTCAGCGCCCGCTGAAGCGCGCCTCGCGCTTCTCGCCGAAGGCCGCGACGCCCTCGCGGAAATCGTCCGTCCGCGCGGCCTCGGCCTGCGCCGCCGCCTCCCCCTCGAGCTGCTCCTCGAGCGTCGCGGTCGCCGCCTCGTCGTAGAGCCGTTTCGTCAGCGCGATCGCGCGCGTCGGCGCGGCCGCGAGCTCGGCGGCCAGTTCCGCCACCCGGCCGGGGAACGACTCCGCCTCCACCACCTCGGAGATGAGCCCCCACGCGTGCGCCTCGGCCGCCGTCAGCCGCCGGTTCGAGGTCATCCACTCGAACGCGCGCGGCGTGCCGAGGAGCCGCTGGAGGAAGAACGTGCCGCCGGAGTCGGGGATCAGGCCGATCCCGACGAAGCCCGGGACGAAGAACGCGGCGTCCGAGGCGAGGCGGATGTCGCACGCCGCGGCGAGGGAGAGGCCGGCCCCGGCGCAGACACCGTTGACCGCGGCGAGCACCGGCTTCTCGAGCGAGCGGATCGCGAGGATGTTGACGTGGTACGTCGCGCGCAGCATGGCGGCGACGTCGCCCGCCTCGCCGAACGCGGTCAGATCCTGGCCGGCGGAGAACCCGCGGCCGGCGCCGGTGATCACGACCGCGCGCACCGCCGGGTCGCGGGCATCCTCGAGCGCCGCCTGAAGCTCCCCGTGCAGGGTCTGCGTGAAGGCGTTGAGCTTGTCGGGGCGGTTGAGCGTGATCGTCTCGACGGCGCCGTCCCGCGCGACCTCGACCTCGGCCACGGCTAGCCCAGCTCGAGGAACTCGACGGTCGGCTGCGGGAAGCCGCGCTTGTAGGCGTCCTTGCCCGTCGCCATGAACTCGTCGCTCCGGATCGCGCTCTGGAACGCCTGCTCGTCGGCGAACTCCCACTCGGCGTAGTACGCGTGCGCCGGCTCCCCCATCGGCGCGCCGGTGACCTTGCCGTGGCGGAAGACGCCGTTCGGCACTTGCGCGCAGAGCTCCGCGTGCTCGGCGTACGCACCCGCGTCGGGCTCCTGCTGGTAGAAGACGACCACGCGATACATTCGCGTCCTTTCAATCGACGACGGAAGGAGCGTAAGACATGGCAGGCAAGCTCGTGCACGTCGAGATCGGGGCGGAGGACGCCGACCGCGCGCAGGGATTCTGGAGCGGCGTATTCGGCTGGCAGGTCGGCCCGCCGATGTCGCCCGAGATGGACTACCGAATGTTCCAGACCGCCGAGGACCAGGGCGGCGCGATCTTTCCCTCGGACGAGCGGGGCAACCTCCGCGTGTACTTCGACACCGACGACATCGAGGCGACGCGCGCGAGGGTCCAGGAGCTCGGCGGCCAGGCCGAGGGCAAGATGCCGGTGCCGGGCTACGGCTGGTTCGCGGCGTGCCGCGACACGGAGGGGAACGCCTTCAGCCTGTGGCAGTCGGACGAGTCCGCGGCGTAGTCGCCGGCTCGGGCTCCGACCAGACGAGCGTGGGAGGCTCGAGCTCCCGGCGGACGTCCCGCGAGGGCAGCGGCCAGCGGTCGGCGTCGTTCGCGTTCGCGTCGGTCTGATCGCTCATGCCACGGGTGAACGGCGGTTCAAGGGCTGCGGTTACGGCGCGCGGCGATCGAGGACGCGCAGCGCCTTGCCCTCACTGCGGGGGATGGATCCGGAGGGGACGACCTCGACGCGCGCCGTCAACCCGAGTGCAGCTTCGAGCTGCTCCTGCACCGGAGCTGCGTCGACTGTCCCCTCCACCTGCACGGTCAGCTCGTCGAGGTGCCCCGGGCGCTCGACGACGAGCTGGTAGTGGGGCGCCAGCTGCGGGATCGCGAGCAGCGCGCGCTCGATCTCGCTCGGGAAGACGTTGACGCCGCGGATGATCAGCATGTCGTCGGCTCGCCCGACGACGCGCGACATCCGGGCGAACGTGCGGCCGCAAGCGCAGGGCTCGCGCGTCAGCGAAGCGAGGTCACCGGTGCGGTAGCGCAGGAGCGGCAGCGCCTCCTTCGTCAGGGTCGTGAACACGAGCTCGCCCACCGTCCCGTCCGGCAACGGCTCGCCCCTCTGCGGGTCGACGACCTCAACGAGGAAGTGGTCCTCGTTCACGTGCGCGCCGTCGCGCCCCTCCAGGCACTCGGCGGAGACTCCCGGTCCCATCACCTCCGAGAGGCCGTAGATGTCGAGCGCCGTCAGCCCGAGGGCGCCCTCGATCGCCTCGCGCAACCCCTCCGTCCAAGGCTCGGCGCCGAACACGCCCGCACGCAGCCTGAGACGCACCGCCTCGGAGACGTGGTCGGCGATCGCGAGCGCGTAGCTGGGCGTGCAGCAGAGGATCTCCGCCCCCAGATCCTCGAGCAGCTGCGCCTGGCGCGGCGTGTTGCCACCGGACGCGGGAACGACGGTGCACCCGAGCCGCTCCGCGCCGTAGTGCAGGCCGAGGCCGCCGGTGAAGAGGCCGTAGCCGTAGGCCACGTGAACGACGGCGCCGGGCCCGGCTCCCGCGGCCGCAAGCGCCCTGGCGCAGCAGTCCGCCCAGGCGGCGAGGTCGGCGCGCGTGTAGGCGACGATCGTCGCCTTGCCCCGCGTGCCGGACGAGGCGTGAATGCGGACGCACTCCTCGAGAGGCACCTGGAGGAGCCCGAACGGATACGCGTCCCGCAGCTCCGACTTCACGCGGAAGGGCTGCTCCGCGAGCGCCTCGAGCTCGACGCCGAACCGCTCCCGCAGCCGCTCGCGCTGGAGCCTTTCGAGCTCCCGCCGCGGCAGCGTCTCCAGCTCGGGCTGGAAGATCGGCACGCGGCGGATTATTCTCTCTCTGCAAGCGTCAGTCGGATCGACAAGGAGGCGTCGTGCGCGCACCGTTCATTGCCATTCAGGAGGCCGGAGTGACCTACTTGGAGGTATGGACGCGTGCTTCGCAGAACGCTGAACCTTGGAATCCTGGCGCATGTAGACGCCGGTAAGACAACTCTCACCGAACGGCTCCTCTTCGCCGCCGGCGTGATCGGCGAGGTCGGCAGCGTCGACAAGGGGACGACGCAGACCGACTCGCTCGCGCTCGAGCAGCGGCGTGGGATCACGATCAGGTCCGCCGTCGTCTCGTTTCCGATCGACGGCGTGACGGTGAACCTGATCGACACACCGGGCCACCCGGACTTCATCGCCGAGGTGGAGCGGGTGCTGAGCGTGCTCGACGGCGCGGTGCTCGTGATCTCCGCCGTCGAGGGCGTGCAGCCGCAGACGAGGATCCTGCTGCGGGCGCTCGAGCGGCTGCAGATCCCGATGCTGTTCTTCGTGAACAAGATCGACCGGGCCGGCGCCGACCCGGAGCGGGTTCTCGACGAGATCGAGCAGCGCCTGACCCCGCGGATCGTGGCGATGGGCTCGGCCGCAGAGCTCGGCACGCGGGCCGCGTCGTTCTCACCGTTCGGGCCGGCCGACGACGACCTCGTCGAGCGCGCAGCCGCCGGTGCGCTGCACCCTGTCTTCTTCGGCTCGGCCCTCACCGGGGCCGGCGGGGACGCGCTCATGGGCGGGATCGCCGGGCTCCTCCCCGCGGGCGAGGGCGACGGCGACGCTCCGCTGTCGGCGCGCGTCTTCAAGATCGAGCGCGGCCCGGCCGGCGATCGAATCGCCTACACCCGCCTCTTCGCGGGACGGATCGCCGTGCGCGACCGGCTCGACGCCGGCAAGGTGACCGCGATTCGCGTCTTCGCCGACGGCGACGCCGAGCAGCGGGACGAGGTGCGCGCAGGCGAGATCGCACAGCTCTGGGGGCTGTCGGAGATCCAGATCGGCGACTGGCTCGGCGAGCCGCGCCGCGGCGTCGAGCACCAATTCGCCCCGCCGACGCTCGAGTCCGTCGTCGCGCCGCTCGACCCCGCGGACGGCCGCCGGCTGCGGGTCGCGCTCGCCCAGCTCGCGGAGCAGGATCCGCTGATCGACGTCCGCCAAGACGACGAGCGACGGGAGATCTCCGTCTCTCTCTACGGCGAGGTGCAGCGTGAGGTGATCGAGGCGACGCTCGCCGACGAGTACGGCCTGGAGGCCCGGTTCCACGAGACGACGACGATCTGTGTCGAGCGGCCGGCGAGGAGCGGCGAGGCCGTCGAGCTGCTCAACACGCAGCGCAACCCGTTCCACGCCGACCTCGGCCTGCGCGTCGAGCCGGGGGCGCCGGGATCGGGGGTCGAGATGCGGATCGCGGCCGGCGTCGACGCGCGTGACGCGCCGCTCTACATCTTCAAGACGTTCGAGAGCTTCGCGGAGCGCATGGGCGAGGACGTCCGGCTCGCGCTGCAGGAGGGCCTCCATGGGTGGCAGGTCGTCGACTGCGTGGTCACCGTGACGAAGATCGGCTACAGCCTCGCCGACGGGCCGCCCGCACGGCGCGGGCCGATGCCCACGACCCGCGACCTCAAGCGGCTGATCCCGCTCGTGCTGATGCAGGCGCTGCAGCGCGGAAGCACGACCGTCTGCGAGCCGGTCTTCCGGATCAGCGCCGAGGTGCCGACCGAGGCGATCGGCCCTGTGCTCGCCGTCCTGGGCCGGCTCGGCGCCGGGCCCGCAACGCCGTCGCCTCGCGGAGAGCTCTCGGTCGTGGAGTCGGCGCTGCCCACGTCGCGCGTCCAGGAGCTTCGCCGCCTTCTCCCCGGGCTGACCGGCGGCGAGGGCGTGCTCGAGACCGAGTTCGCGGGCTACCAGCCGGTGGCCGGCGACCCCCCGACCCGGAACCGGACGACCCCGAACCCGCTCGACCTCGCCGCCTATCTCGCCCAGGTCGGACGATGACGCGGATGCACGAGGACGAGCTCGAGCTGGACGAGGCGCTCGTGCGGCGGCTCCTCGCCGAGCAGTTTCCGGAGTGGGCCGGGCTGCCGCTGCGCCGGATCGAGCCGAGCGGGACGGTGAACGCGATCTTCCGTCTGGGCGACGGGCTCTCGGTGCGGCTGCCCCGTCGCCAGGGGCCGAGCGAGCCCGGCAGCACCGAGCTCGACTGGCTGCCGAAGCTCGCTCCCGAGCTTCCCCTCGACGTCCCGGTGCCGGTCGCGCAGGGGCGGCCGAGCGCGGACTACCCCTGGTTCTGGGAGATCCACACGTGGGTGGAGGGCGAGACGGCGCCGGTCGGCGAGATCGACGGGATCCAGGCGGCACGCGACCTCGCCGCGCTCGTGTGCGCGTTGCAGAAGATCGACCCGTCCGGCGCCCCGGCGGGCCGGGGCATCCCGCTCGCCGAGCGTGCTACGCAGATGGCGTGGTGGGCCGAGCGCTTCGAGGGCGACCCGCGGGCGATCCAGGAGTGGGGGCGGATCGTCGCGGAGACGCCTCCATGGGAGTGGCCGCCGGTCTGGCACCACGGCGACCTCGATTGTCGCAACTGGCTCGTCCGGCACGGCCGGATCAGCGGCGTGATCGACTGGGGCTCGATGGGCGTCGGCGACCCGGCCTGCGACGTCATGGTCGCCTGGAAGCTCCACTCCGCGGCCGCGCGGGACGCCTTCCGCGACGCACTGCCGACCGACGACGCGACGTGGGAAAGGGCGCGCGGCTGGGCGATCTCGCAGGCGATCGCGGCCCTGGCCTACTACACGCCGGAGAACAACCCCGGCCTCTACCGAGAGGCCGAGACGTGGCTCGCGCTCGCCCTCTCCGACGGGAGGTGGCTGTAGCGTTCTCGCCCGTGTCCGGCGGGGGTGTGGCGACGGTACTGGCGGTGGCGGCCGGCCTGGCAGGCTCGATCCAGGTCGCGCTGATGTCGCGGCTCGGCGAGCGCATTGGCGTCCTCGAGGCGCTCGGCTTCTCCGCGTCGGTGACCGCCGGGCTCGCGGTCGTCATCCTCCTCCTCGCGCGTCAGAGTCTCGCGGGCTTCGCGCGGGCGGTCCACCAGCCGTGGTGGATGCTCCTCGGCGGCGTGATGGGGCTGATCATCGTCTTCACGGTGACGTATGCCGGCCCTCGGATCGGCGTCGCCGCGACGGTGGGGATTCTCATCGCGGGCCAGCTCGCCATGGGCGCGGCGATCGACCGGTGGGGCCTGTTCGGGAGCGAGCGGATCGCGCTCCACTGGCCCCGCGTGCTGGGCATCGGACTGCTCGCGATCGGAGCCGCCCTCTCGCTGCGGAAGGGCTAGACCCGCGGCCGTCGGCCGAGCCGGGCAACGGCTGCGCCGGCCAGCACGGAGCCCGCGAGGCCGAGCGCGAGATCGCCGAGCGTGTCGTGGTACGCGGTTTTCAGCTCCGGCGAATGCCGGATGAACGTCACGTACTCCAGCAGCTCCCAGAGGATCGCGGTGACGGCGCCGAAGCCGACGGAGAGACCGAAGAGCGGCCAGCGCCCGAGGCTCGTGGAGAGGAGGAGCACGCCGAAGCCCGCCACGAGAATCGCCCAGTTGACGAAGTGATTCGCGTCGTCCCACCAGGAGACGGTGTCGTAGAGGTTCGCTGCGTTCCCGGCCATGTCGATCACGAACGGGGCCACGACGAGCATGTCGACTGCGACCGGGAAGCGAACTCTGCGGCGCCGCGACAGCAGCCACCAGCCGACGGGGACGACGAGCGCGGCCAGGGGGTAGCCGATTGCGCGGCCGGTCATCGATTTGCCGTGGAACTGGGGCAGATCCTGTCTCGCGGCCGCGAAGACGAGCAGGCCGACGAGCGCCGCCTTGAGCGCGAGATCGACCGCGAGGGCAGCCGATCCGGCTCGGATCCGCACCGGCCCTCCGCCCTGTCCGGCCGTCACGGCCACGCGCGGAACTTAGCCGTTGGCGTTTGTCGCGCCGCAGGATGCGGTAGGTTTCGGATCCGAAGTCGAGCGAGAGGAGACGAGATGCCCAGCACAGTCCGTGTCGAGGCCGCACGCATCCCCGACCGGGACCGGCTGCTCGAGGCGCTGCGGCACGAGGGCCTCGACGCCGTGCCGGAGGACGAGGTCGGCATCGTCGTCCCCATAAGCGAGGGCGGCAGCGAGCTCTTCCACCAGGTGGAGGGAGTCGTCTTCAGCGTCGGGGCGCCGTTCGTGCCGATCCAGCACGAGGGCGTGATCTACATCCGGCCGCCGGTCGGCTGACCTCACAAACGTCGCCTCACGCTCGTTGAAGACCGCGTGAGCCGGCTCACCCTGTACGACTACCCCGCGTCGGCGAACTGCCTCAAGGTGCGCCTCCTCCTCGCTCAGCTCGGAATCGAGCACGAGCGAATCCCGACCGACATCTTCGACGGCGCCACGCTCACCGAGGAGTACGAGCTGCTGAACCCGTTCCGTTCGACGCCGGTCCTGGTGCTGCCGGACGGCACGCCGCTGATCGAGTCGAACGCCATCCTCTGGTACCTCGCCTGCGGAACCGAGTACCTCCCCGACGATCCGACCGGGCAGGCGGAGGTCGTGCGCTGGCTGATCTACGAGCAGTCGGACGTGATGCCCGCGATCGGCGGGCTTCGCTTCCGGCTCGTGACCGGACGCTTCGCGGCCGACAGCCCGGAAGCCGAGGCCCGGCGCGCCAACGCGTACGACGTGCTCCGCATCCTCGACACCCACCTCGCGACGCGCGAGTTCCTCGTCGCAGACCGCTACACGATCGCCGACCTCAGCGTCTTCGCCTACGCGCACACCGCGCCGGAGGCCGGGATCGACACGGCGCCATACCCGAGCTTCCGGGAATGGCTCGCTCGCGTAGCTGCGCAGCCGGGGTTCGTCAACGATCTCGAGCCATACCCGCCCAACGCGTCGCTGACCGTCGGGCGCTCGATCTACGGCTGAGGGCAGACCGAGCTCGAGGTAGCGACGGACGATCGTCACGGGAGCTGCCAGAACGGCTCGGTCAGGCCGAGGCGATCGAGGATCGCCTGGTTCTGCTCGCGCGTGTGCGGCGTCCAGTCGGGCGAGAAGCGGTCGCCCCACCACGCGTGTGCGAGCTCGCCGAGCTTCGCCGCGCTCATCGACGCCCCGGCGGCGCGCCCGCCGAGCCACCGCTGCAGGTGCTCCTCCGACCGGAAGAGGTTCATCGTCGTTCAGGTGAAGACGATGTCGTCCCACCACTGACGCGCCGGGACGAGGACGTGGAAGAGGAGGCTTTCGTCGTCGGGCTCCCCGTCGCGAAGCTCGACGGCGATCGCTTCGCCGCAGTCGGGACAGGACGTCTCGATGCGCCCGTCGACGTGCAGCGCGGCGCAGACCCCGAACGCGTCCCAGGCGCAGTTTGCGTACCACCAGCGGCCGGCCGCCTGCACGCGATGGGCGGACGGGACGGCCGAGAGCGGGTTGAGCATCCGGATCTCGTCGGTCGCCGGATTGAGCACGAGCGCGTGCTCGTAGTGCAGGCGCCGCCAGCCGGCCAGGATCTCCTCGCGCTCCCCGAGCTCCTCCGCTTGCGGCGCGCGGCCGGTCTCGACCATGAACGCGTACGTGCGGCGGCGCAGGTCGAGATCCGCGTCGTTCATCGCTCGAACAGCGCCGCTTGGCCCTGCCCGACCCCGACGCAGAGGGTGGCGAGGCCGTAGCGGCCGCCGCGGCGGCGGAGCTCGTGCAGGAGGGAGACGACGAGGCGCGCGCCGCTCATTCCCAGCGGATGGCCGAGCGCGATCGCGCCGCCGTTCACGTTCACCTTCTGCGGGTCGAGCCCGAGCTCGCGGATCACGACGAGGCTCTGCGAGGCGAAGGCCTCGTTCAGCTCGACGAGGTCGAGGTCGTCGAGCGAGACGCCGCTGCGCTCCAGCAGCTTGCGCACCGCCGGGATCGGGCCGATCCCCATCACGCGCGGGTCGACGCCGGCGACGGCGCCGCCCACGAACGCGCCGAGCGGCTCGACGCCGAGCTCGCGCGCCCTCTCCTCGGAGGCGATGACGAGCGCCGCGGCGCCGTCGTTGATCCCGGACGCGTTCCCGGCCGTGACCGTGCCCCCCTCGCGGAACGCGGGCTTCAGCGCAGCGAGCCTCGCCGTCGTCGTGTCCGGACGGGGGTGCTCGTCGCGCGCGAGGTCGCCGACGGGGACGAGCTCGTCGGCGAAGCGGCCCGCCTCGTCGGCCGCCGCCCAGCGGCGCTGCGACTCGAGCGCGAACGCGTCCTGATCCTCCCGCGTCACGCCCCAGCGCTCGGCGACGTTCTCGCCGGTCTCGCCCATCGACTCCGGCGGGAACAGCTCGACGAGCTTCGGGTTCGTGAAGCGCCAGCCGAGGGTGGTGTCGTAGAGCGGACGGTCGCCGCGCTCGAACGGCTGCTCGGCCTTCGGGGTCACGAACGGCGCGCGGCTCATCGACTCCACCCCACCCGCGACGAAGAGGTCGCCGTCGCCCGCGATCACGGCGTGGCACGCGCCGGTGACGGCCGCGAGCCCGGACGCGCAGAGCCGGTTGACCGTGACGCCGGCGACGACCTCCGGCAGCCCCGCGAGCAGTGCCGACATGCGCGCGACGTTGCGGTTGTCCTCGCCCGCCTGGTTCGCGGCGCCGAGCCAGACGTCCTCGATCTGCTCGACGGGAACCCCGGCGCGGGAGACCGCCTCGCGGATCGCGAGCGCCGCCAGGTCGTCCGGCCGCACGCCCGACAGCGCGCCGCCGTAGCGGCCGATCGGGGTGCGAACGGCGGAGAGGACGACGGCCCGGCCCATCCGAGTGAGTCTAGGCAGCAGCGGCGGCCCGACCGAGCAGCCGGTCGATCGCGGCGAGGCCCTCGTCGCCGATGTCGACGCTGTGCTCGTTCACGTACAGCGCGATGTGGGCGGCGCAGACCTCGTCCGAGAGCTCGTGCGAGAGCGAGCGGACATAGTCGCGGCTCGCCTCAGGCTGCGCGAACGCGTGCTCGACCGAGGCGCGGATCGCGGCCTCCGCGTCTTCCACGACTTCCGGCTCGAGGTCGCCGCGGGCGAAGATGCCCGCGAGCGGGACGGGCAGGCCGGTCTCGCCCTCCCACCACTCGCCGAGGTCGGCGACCGAGACGAGCCCGTGCTCGCGATACGTGAAGCGGCTCTCGTGGATGATCAGGCCCGCGTCCACGTCGCCCGCGACGACCGCGTCCAGGATCCGGTCGTAGCGGAGCTCGACCACCTCGCCGAGCGCGGGCGCCGCGAGCCGCAGGAGGAGGAACGCAGTCGTCTCCAGGCCCGGGACGGCGATGCGACCGGCCGCCGCCTCCTCGAGAGAGCCGGACTGCCGGGCGACCGCGAGCGGGCCGACGCCGCGGCCGAGCGCGGCCCCGCTGCGGACCAGCCGGTAGCGGTCGCCGGCCGCCGCGGCCGCGCCGAAGCTCAGCTTCGTGAGCTGCAGCTCGGCGCCCGCAGCCCGCCGGTTCAGCTCCTCGATGTCGAGCAGGACCGGCTCGACCTCGAACGGCGCCGGGACGAGCCCATGCACGAGCGCGTGGAACGCGAACGCGTCGTTCGGGCACGGCGTGAACCCGAACGTCAGCTTCACGAGCGACCGAAGAACCACTTCTCGAGCGGCTTCAGCAGCTCCGCGCGCGTGAACGGTCGGACCTGCTCGGCGTGGCCGTCGCGCTCCGAGACGGTGAAATCGTCTTCGAGCGTCTCGTTCGCCGCCTGCAGCGCGTCCCCGAGCTCGTAGCCGTCGAACACGTAGTCCTCGGGCCGCGGCTCCTTGGAGGGGCGCCGGTCGGGGTTGACCGCGCGCCCGACCGCCCAGACGCCGCCCTCCTTCCGCTCGATCCAGATCACGACCGTCTCGCGGTCACCGTTCGAGTCGACGCCGTGGAGCACCCGCTCCGCGAACCGTCCGCGGTCGGTCGCCGCCTTCACGACCGGACTATGACATCTCCGTGCCAGCGCCAGCCGCCCGCGCCCGCTCGACGACGGCCGCCGCCACCGCAACGTCCCACGCCGCGAGGCCGTTGGACTTGAAGACCACGATGTCCTCGTCCGACTGGCGGCCGGACACGGCCTCCGCGACGACCTCTTGCAGCTCGTGGACCTCCAGCCAGTCGAGGACGCCCGACTCCACCGGCTCGATCAGGTCGGCGGACTCGAGCCGCGCGTCGTCGAGCGAGTCGCAGCAGACGAAGGCGGCTCGCTCGAGGACGACGTTGTCGAGCTCGCGGCGACGGCCGTCGTTCGCGCCCACCGCGCAGACCAGGGCGCCGGGCCGGAGCCACTCGCCGCGCAGGACCGGGTCGCGGGAGGTCGTCGCGGTCACCACGACGTCGCACGAGCCGGGATCCTGGTGGCTCTCCCCGGGCTCGGCGTCGTGCGTCTCGCAGAAGGCGCGGAGCCGCTCCTCCGTCCGGCAGTAAACGACGACCCGTTCGAGCTCCGGCAGCGCCGCGCGGATGCAGGCGAGCTGGGACTCCGCCTGCCAGCCGCAGCCGATCACGCCGAGGCTGCGCGCAGCGTCCCTCGCCAGATGCCTGGCCGCGACACCGCTCGCGGCCCCGGTGCGCAGCTGGCCGAGCTTGTCCGCCTCCAGCACGGCGACGAGCTCCGGCGAGTCGGTGCGGAAAAGAAGGACGGCGAAGCGCGCGCCGTCGCCGAAGCCCGCGTAGACCTTGGCGCCCGCATAGCCGAGCTCGAGGTCGGCGGCGGCCATGACCGCGAGCGCGCCTCCCTCCAGCCCGAGCCGGTAGCGCGGTCGGTTCTCGACGTTCCCGGCGGCCATGCGGCGTAAGCATGCCTCGATCGCCTCGACAGCGTCCGCCGGCGTGAGGAGCTCCGCCACGTCCTGCTCTGTGAGATACAGCGGCACTTGGGGATTCTCGCCGCCAGACACGGAAAAGTGCGCCCGGCATGATTCGAACATGCG
>DASXDE010000020.1:0-9273 GCA_036490825.1 Gaiellaceae bacterium | reverse complement strand
TCGACGCAGTGGCGCAGCTCGCGCGGCAGCCGCCCGAGAGCGTCGGCGAGACGGGAGTGGTCGCGCCGGAATGTCGGTGGCAGCTGCCAGAGCAAAGGCCCGAGCTTCGACGAGCCGAGCAGCGGCTCGATCCGCTCGAGGAACCGCTCGAGCCCGGGTCCCAGGTCGCGCAGCCGCTTCACGTGGGTGAGGTAGCGCGACGCCTTGATCGAGAAGAGGAAGCCGTCCGGAGTCTGTTCCAGCCACCGCGCCACGGCGTCGCGGCGCGGCAGCCGGTAGAAGGTCGAGTTCACCTCGACCGTGTCGAAGCGCCCGGCGTAGAAGTCGAGCCAGCGTGCAGCCGGCAGCCGCAGCGGATAGAAGACGCCGTTCCGCCAGTGGGCGTAGTTCCAGCCGGAGAGCCCTACTCGAACCTCCACTCAGCCCACCACGTCGACGTCGTCCTTCCGCACGTAGGCGATCCGGTGGTTGAAGAAGATCTCGTAGAACTGCTCGGGGCTCGTCTGGACGACGTACGAGCTCG
The DNA here is from genome assembly GCA_036490825.1 of Gaiellaceae bacterium. Classification (GTDB taxonomy): domain Bacteria; phylum Actinomycetota; class Thermoleophilia; order Gaiellales; family Gaiellaceae; genus Palsa-739. The sequence goes on along the minus strand of DASXDE010000020.1, from coordinate 8,750 downwards.
GATCGTCGAAGGTGGACGCGGAGTAGTGGTCCGCCGTGACGAGATCCTTCGCCACGTACGTCTGGCCGGCCGGGATCGAGTACCTGTCGAGCGTGGCCGTCGAGTAGCTGGAGGGATACGCCGCGCCGTAGACCGGGATCGAGGAGAGGCCGGCCCTGGGCGTGACGAGCGTGCCGCTGCCGGGGATCGTCGCGGCCTGCTTCCCGTGCGGGTCGTACAGCCACGCCTCCTGGCCGCCGAACCAGATCGCGAGCCAGTCGCCGCTGCGGCCGGCGACGGCGTACTGCTCACCGGTCGCGGCCTTGTCTCCCCAGTCCCAGGCGAGGGTCGTGCCGACGCCGTCCGGCTCGACCCCTGCGGCTGCGAGGTAGGGATCCGAGACGAGAGGACTGTCGGCGCTCGGCGCCGTGTGGAGGTAGACGAAGTTGGCAGGCTGCTTCGGACACGCGGCGGTGCCGTCTCCGCAACCCGTCACCTCCGGTTGGTTCGTCCGCCAGCTCGGATCGATCGTGACGATCGAGTCCGTGCCCGCGGTGCCCTGAGGCCCGATCGGCGCGCCGGCCAGCGCCATGAGGCGCGCCCAGTCGAAGTACGGGCCGGGATCCCAGTGCATCCCGGCCTGGTACGGGCTGCTCGGCCCCGGCACCTGGTCGTGACCGATGACGTGTGCGCGGTCGAGCGGGAGTCCGAACCGCTCCGCCTGGTAGCGGGTCAGCAGGGCGAGCGAGCGGTAGAGGTCGGGCGTGAACCAGTTCGCGAGGTCGAGAGCGAAGCCCTCGTTCTCGATCCCGACGGCGTGCGTGTTGACGTACCAGTTGCCCGCGTGCCAGGCGACGTCCCTGGTCGGCACCATCTGCGTGACGTAGCCGTCGGAGGAGCGGATCACGTAGTGCGCGCTCACGTAGGCGTGCGAGTCCTGGAACTCGGCGAGCGTCGGGTCGTACCCCTCCTCCGTGTCGTGGACGACCACGTAGCGAATCGAGAGGCCGTCGCCGGGACGGTCGGCGAGGTCGTAGTTCCCGTAGTCGTACGGGCTCGAGCTGTTCTGCGCATAGGCCGCCGGTAGGAACTGGCACTGGAGGCCGGACGGGCACTCGACGCCCGCCTGGCGCGCCCCTTGAAGGTGGGCGACTCGCGCGGAGCTGTTCTCGGCGTGTCCGCCCGGCTTCCCCGAGGGCGGCGGGGCGCCGGCGGCGGCGGCGGTCGCACCGGCGAGCGCGAGGGCGGCTGAGGCGGCGAGCAACGTCAGACGGTGAGTCGAGCGCATGGACAACCCCTTTCCTGGGCGAGACAGATGGCCTATTGCCCGGGAACGAGGCTTCTAGTCGCCGCTGCGGAGCGCGACCGCGAGCCTCTCGCAGATCGCCTCCGAGCCGGCCGCGACGACGCGCGAGCGCTGCTCGAGATCGAGGGGAGCGGCGCCGAACGGGTCGTCCACGTCGAACAGGTCGATCGCCAGCCCGGCCTCGAGACAGAGGAGCTGGGCCGCGGCGATGTCGACCGAGCGCGCCGGCTTGAGCGAGCAGACCGCGTCGACGCGTCCGGCCGCGAGGTGACAGAGCGAGAGCGCGAGCGACCCCATGATCCGCAGCCGGTGAGCGAGGTCGGCGACCTTCGGCGCGTCTCGGGCGACGAGCGACGTCCGGGTCGCCTCGAAGGAGAGGATCTCGATCGTGTCCTTCGGCCGTTCCGCGCCCAGCGGCTTGCCGTTCAGCCAGGCCCCCTCGCCGCGACGCGCTGTCCACTCCTCGCGCGAACCGAAGTCGTGGACGAAGCCGAACACGACGTCGTCCATCGTCTCGCCCTCGGCGACCGCGATCGAGACGGAGAAGAACGGGATGCCGCGCTTGGCATTGAGCGAGCCGTCGATCGGGTCGACGACGACGAGCGGCTGCGCCTCGCCGCCGAGCCGACCGACCTCCTCGGAGACGACGGCGCCGGCGGCGGCCTGCACACGAGCGAGGATCGCCTCCTCGGCGGCCCGGTCTATGGCGGTCGTGTCGTCTCCGCCGAGCCCCGCCCCGACCACCGGCTCGCGCTCGGCCCGCGTCGGCATCCGCTCGAGCACGGCGTCGACGTCGGCGACCGCCGACCGGCAGAGCTCCAGCCAGTCAGTCAAGCGGCAGCAGGAGGAGGCCGGAGGTGAGCTTGGGGTAGAAGAACGTGCTCTTCTGGGGCATCACGTCCCCGCGGCGTGCGACCTCCCAGACGTCCTCGATGCGGGTCGGGCGCAGGAGGAACGCCGCCTCGGCCTCGCCGCGGTCGACCGTCGCGACCGCCTCCTCGCGGAGGGGCGTGTACGTGACGCCGCTCGGCGCCGCCCGCTCCACGACTTCCGGATCGAGGAGGTCGTCGCCCGCCAACAGCTCGTAGCCTCCCTCGCGATAGAGCACCGGCCCCGGCAGGTCGTCGCCCGGCACGTCGATGGGCTCGCCCGAGGCGCCTCCGGCGCCCTCCGCGACCCGGTGCGTCGGGAAGATCGTCAGTCCCTGCTGCCCGGTCGGAACGATCACCGCGAGCAGCCACTCCTCCCCGGAGGCCAGCGTCGTCTCGTAGCGGTGGTGCCCGTCGGCGATGAGGAGCTGCGCCTCGGCGAGCTCATCCACGAGCGCGTCCGAGAACTCCGGGTCGAGCCGCCAGAGACTGTCTCCGCCGCTCCGCAGATCGGGCTCGCCGAGCCCGTCGACCTCGATCGTCCCGTCCCAGAGGAAGAAGAGGGGCTCGAGCTGGGTGCGGGTGGCGCGCAGCAGGCGCAGCCGGCCTTCTTTCGGCCCGGCGTGCGTGCGCTCGTGCGGCAGGACGACCTGGCTCTCGTACGGCTCGGCGCAGAGTGCCGCGACGAAGCCCTCGCGGCGCCGGGCGACACCGTCCGGACCCACGTAGTCCTGCGCGAGCCACCAGCACGCGGGCTCGGCGTCGGCTACGAGCACGCCCTCCTCGCGCCAGGCGGCAAGGCTCGCGGCCGCCGCCTCCTCGGAGTCCGGCAGCGTCAGGTGGACGACGTTGTACGGGCTTCGCCGCCGGAGCTCTTCCCGCTCTTCCGGCCCGATGACGTCGTACGGGGGCGCGACGAGCGAATCGAGCGGTCCCGCGACAGCCGGGTCGTAGCGGAGCGCGCGGAACGGCCGTACGACTGCCACGGCACTGACCGTACCAACCGCGCCGCCTCGCTACCGCCCCTCCGGCTCGTGCGCGCGACGGCGGGCGAGCCCTCGGCCCAGGCGCGCCGGCCGAGCCTCCACAGCTCGGTCGCGAGCGCCAGGACGAGGCCCAGCCCGACGACGAGAATTCGGCGCAGCACGCGCGCGCCCCAGCGCAGGCGCAGGCTCACGTCACGCCTGCGGTCCGGCGTCAGCCGGCGGCGCCCATCGACCACGAGCACCTGCTCCTGGGGGACGACGGCGATGACCGCCGACGCGGGGACGCGCCGGACGCGCCGACGGCTCGTCCGTACCTCGAGCACCGACGGCTCGTGCGGATTCTCGTCCGCGAGGACCCGCTCGACCTCGCCGCGACCGCCGCCGGCGAGGGTGAAGCCGACGCAGTTGGCGAGCCAGTAGCGCGCGACGGGGCTCGGAGCGGCGAACCGCCTGCTCTGGCGCATTGCAACCGGCATCACGCCCCGGTACCCCGTTAACCCGCCATGCGAAACTCTCCCCGTGACGACCATCGCGGAGCTCGAGGAAAATCGCACGATCGAGGGCATCTACGCGGTCGCGCGGAAGGAGCGGTTGCGGACGCGGAACGGCTCGACCTATCTCGCGCTCGAGCTCGTCGACCCGAGCGGGCGAATCGGCGCCCGGGTCTGGAACGACGTCGAGCTGCTCGACGGGCGCTTCGAGACGGGCGACGCGGTCCGCGTGCTCGGCCGCGTCGAGCGTTTCCGCAACCGGCTCCAAGTCGAGGTACGGACCCTCGAGCCCGCGCAAGGCGTCGACCCGGCGGGACTGACCCCGGGCCTGCGCCGAGACGCGGACGAGCTCGAGGGGTTCCTCGAGTTCCTCGTCGCCGAGGTGCACGACGAGGCGATCCGCGGAGTCGTCTCGAGGACGCTCGCGAACACGCCTTTGCGCGCATATCCCGCGACGCCCGACGGCCACCACTCCTACGCAGGCGGCCTGCTCGAGCACACCGTCGGCGTCGCCACGCTCTGTCGCGAGCTCGCTCAGATCCACCCCCGGTTGCGCGCCGACCTCCTGCTCGCCGCCGCGCTCGTGCACGACGTCGGCCGGACGCACGAGCTCGGCCGGCCGCCCGTCTTCGCCCCTACCGAGGAGGGCCGCCTGCTCGGCCACGTCCACCTCGGGCTGCGCATCCTCGAGGACCTCGGCGCGCCGGCCGAGCTGCTCCACGCGGTCGCCTGCCACCACGACGCGCGCGCCGCGCGCACCGCCGAGGCCGCCGTCCTCTACCACGCGAACCAGCTCGACGCCGTCGCCGCGACCCGTCCCGTACCGGATTGATCGGAGTCGCACTCGCGCTCGCCGCGAGCCTGTCGTGGGGCATCGCCGACTTCGGTGGCGGGATCAGCACGCGCCGCGTGCAGGTCGTGTGGGTGCTCGTCGTCTCGCAGCTCGCGGGGCTCGCGCTCGTCGGTGCGATGGCGCTTGCGACAAAGCCGCCTCTGCCGAGCGGCGGACAGCTCGCCTGGGGTGCGTTCGCCGGTGTGATGGGCGCGGTCGGCCTCGGCTCGTTCTACCGCGCGCTCGCCGTAGGGACGATGGGCATCGTCGGGCCCATCTCCGCCACCGGCGCGGTCGTCCCGGTCGCCTACGGGCTAGCCCGGGGCGAGCGGCCGTCCGTCTTGCAGGCGGTGGGGATCGTCGTCGCGATCGGAGGAGTCGTCGCGGCGTCGCTCGAGCCGCTGCCGGAGGGAGGCGGCCGGAAGATCGCGACGGGCGTCGGACTGGCGCTCCTCGCGGCGCTCGGCTTCGGAGGGTCGATCCTCGGCCTCAACCGCGTCTCCCAGGCCGGGGTCGTGTGGGGAACGCTGTCGCTGCGTCTCACCGTGATCCCGATCGTGCTGCTGGCCGCGGCTCTCCTTCGCCCCTCGGCGGCCAGGCTGCGAGCGACGCTGCCGATCATCGTCGCGGCGGGGCTCTTCGACACGGGTGCGAACCTGCTCTACGGCGCCTCGGCACGGCACGGACTGATCAGCGTGGTCTCGGTGCTCGGCTCGCTGTACCCCGTGGTTCTCGTCGTGCTCGCACGCTTCGTGCTCGCGGAGCGGATCGCGCGGCCTCAGCTCGCCGGCGTCGCCGCGGCGCTCGCCGGCGTCGCGCTCATTTCGGCAGGCTAGAGACCTTCGCCTCGATCACGGATCGCAGCTCGCGCACCTCCTCGAGACAGAGGCCGGCGGGATCGGGGAGGTTCCAGTCCAGGTACGCCTTGCCCGGCAGCAGGACTTCATCCTCCGAGCGTACGCCGCAGCTCGCTCACCGCGTCGGGGACGAGCCGGTAATACGCCCACGTGCCGCGGCGGCTCGACTCGACGAGGCCGGCGTCTCTCAGCACCTTGAGGTGATGGGAGATCGTGGGCTGTGAGAGCTCGAACGCCGCGTTGAGATCGCACACGCAGCACTCCTCGGTCGAGGCGAGCCGGTTCACGATCGCGACGCGCGTGGGGTCGGAGAGCGCCCGGAAGCGCGCCGCAAGCGTCTCGCTCGCCTCCGGGTCGAGCGGCTCGACGGCCGGGCCGCAGCAGAGAACGGGAAGCGTCTTCATCGACATACTTCAATATAGTGTATCGACGTCCATCGATGAAAGGAGGCGTGCGATGCGCGGCGAGTGCTGCGAGGGTTGCTGCGGCGGCGACACCGGCTGCTGTTGAGCGGCGCGTGCCGGCGGGGCGTACGACCCGCCGGCGCCCTCAGACGTTGAAGCGGATGTTGAGAACGTCGCCGTCCTCGACGACGTACGGCTTCGCCTCGAGCCGCTGCTTGCCGGCCCGCGCGGCCTCCGCGTGACCTCCCGCGGCAACGAGATCGTCCCAGCGCACGACCTCGCAGCGGATGAACCCGCGCGCGATGTCGGAGTGGATCGTCTCCGCCGCGTCGAGCGCCGTCTCGCCGCGCCGCAGCGTCCAGGCGCGGGTCTCCTTCTCGCCAGCGGTGAAGAACGTGATCAGGTCGAGTGTCTCCGCGAGCCGGCGCACGACCTCGCCGAGCGCGGACTCCCCGCCGCCTCGAAACTCCATGGCTTCCTCCGGCGACAGCTCCGCGAGCTCCGCCTCCAGCTGGAGATCGATGCCATCCGCGCCGTTGAGGAGCTCGAGCAGCGGCTTCGTCGTGAGCGGGTCGAGCTCCGGCGGCAGCTCGGCGTCCCACTCCGCCAGCGTCCGGCCGGCGTCCAGGTGCGCGAGCAGGCGCTCGAGCTCGGCCGCCTCGGCCTTGAGGCGCGCATCCCCCGACTTCGCCTGCTTCGCGACCCGCTCGAGCCGGCGCTCGACATGGTCCCGGTCGGCGACGAGGAGCTCGAGCTTCAGCGTCTCGAGATCGTCGGCGGGGACGCGGGTGCCGGAGAAGCCGTCGAGGACGACGAGGAGCGCGTCGACCTGCCGCAGGTTCCCGAGTAGCTGAGGACCCGTCCCCGGGACGTCGACAACCCGCACGGCGGCGGGGGTGACCTTGCGGGCGGCGACCGTCTCGGCGAGCCGGTCGAGGCGCTCGTCCGGGATCTGGGCCATCCCGACGTGCTCCTTGCCGGACCCGTGCGTCTCCGCGTGCGTGAGCGCGCGAAAGAGCGTCGTCTTGCCCGAGCTCGGCAGCCCGACGATCCCGACCTCCAGCGCCACGCGCGGAGGCTACTCGCGGGCGATCTGCTTCTGCAGGGAGACGAGTGCGCGGTGCTGGAGGGACTTGATCGCCCCCTCGGTCTTGTCGAGGATCGCCGCCACCTCCGCGTTCGGGAGGTTGAAGACGAACTTCAACGTCAGCACCTGCTGCTGCTCGGGCGACAGGCGCTCGATCAGCTTCAGCATCGACTCGCGGCCGATCGCCTTCATCGCCACGAGCTCGGCGGAGGGCTCCTCCTCGCCCGGCGGCTCGGGCACCTCCTCCTCGGGCTGCCAGCGGCGCCGCGCGCGGAAGTGGTCCATGGCGAGGTTGTGTGCGATCCGGAACAGCCAGGCCGAGAACGGCGCCGACTGCCACTTGAAGCTGCCGATCTTCTCCAGCATCTTGAGGAAGGTCTGCGTCGTCAGGTCCTCGGCGTCGTGCCGGTTGCCGACGCTGACGTGGAGGTAGCTGTAGATCCGGTCGAAGTGAATGAGGTACAGCTCCTCGAGAGCGTCGCGATCGCCCTGCTGACCACGCGCCACGAGCTCCCGCACGTGCTCGGTCGACTCGCGCGCAGGCGCCTGCTCGGCGGGAGAAGTCATCCCGTGTTCGTTTCCCCGAGACGGCGCCGGAGCTAACGCACCGGACCGTCGGCGCCGCTAGGCGGAGCCGAAGCCAACCCGGCCGGCACGGACGATCCGCTTGTAATAGGCGATGTTGGCGACGACCACGTGGAGTGGGCCGTCCTCGGTCTCGAGCACGACGACGGGCCTGCCCGCGCCGGTCGAGTTGAGCGCCGCCTCGAGCTCGTCCGCCGAGCTCGCCTCGACGAAGCTGCCGACGATCTGGCCGCCGGCGAAACCGAGCTCGATCCGGACGCGCTCGTCAGCCACCGGCGCTCACCACCTCGGAGAGCACGCCGTGGACGGAGTCCGGATGGACGAAGGCGACCTCGAGGCCGAACATCCCGTGGCGGGGGGTCTCGTCGATCAGCTCGGCGCCGGCCTCGGAGAGATGCACGAGGGCGGCGCCGATGTCCTCGACCTCGTAGGCCACGTGATGCATCCCCGGGCCGCGCTTCGCGAGGAAGCGGCCGACCGGCGTGTCGTCGCCGAGCGCGCCGAGGAGCTCGAGCCGGCTCTCGCCGACCCGGATCGACGCCGCCTCCACCCCCTGCTCCTCCACCCGTGAGCGCTGCTCGAGCCTGGCGCCGAACAGTCGCTCGTACGTGTCGAGCGCGCCGTCGAGATCCTCGACCGCGAGACCGACGTGGTGCACCGAGCTGGGCGTCTCCACGTCGCGATCGTATGTGAAAGACTCGCGCCGACGATGCGCGTCTCGGCTCTCGCCCTCGTCCTGACGGCAGCGTTCCTCGCGGGCTGCGGGGGCCACGGCAAGGCGGGCAAGCCGAACGGCGAGGAGGCGAAGCCGGCTCCTCGCGTGCTCGCCGACGCGAAGGCAGCGGCAACGAGCGCGAGCTCCGCCCATGTGACCGGAAGCATCGTGTCGGACGGGACGCCGATCACGCTCGACCTGACCATGGCGAGCGGCAAGGGCGCGAAGGGCTCGATGTCCACCGGCGGCCTCGAGTTCGACCTGATCCGCATCGGTGACACCGCGTACATCCGCGGCAGCGACGACTTCTACAAGCACTTCGCCGGCGCCGCCGTCGCGCAGCTTCTCCACGGAAAATGGCTCAAGGCGTCGGTCGTCCAGGGCCGCTTCCGCTCGCTCGCCCCGCTGACGAGCATCGGCGTGCTCTTCGCGAAGATCAGCTCGGGTCACGGCAAGCTCGCCAACGACGGCAAGACGATGTACAAGGGCGAGGAGGTCGTCGCGATCCGCGACACCTCGGACAACAGCAAGCTCTACGTGGCGGCGACCGGAACGCCCTACCCGGTGGCGCTCGTCGGCGGCAAGAAGAGCCAGTCCGGGACGATCACGTTCGGCGACTGGAACCAGAGCGTGTCGCTC
>DASXDE010000019.1:0-12133 GCA_036490825.1 Gaiellaceae bacterium | reverse complement strand
TGGGCGGTACTGGGCTCGAACCAGTGACCCCCAGCTTGTCGAGCTGGTGCTCTCCCAACTGAGCTAACCGCCCGGGTCGCGGGGGATTGTACCGTCAGCCGACGGTGAGGAACGAACGGCCGCCCTCGCGCTTCGCTTCGTACATGGCGGCGTCGGCGCGGGCGAGCATCGTGCCGATCTCCGGCTCGGTCTCGAGCATCGACCCGACGCCGAGCGAGACGCCGACCTCGAGTGGGCCGTCGCGCGTCGGCAGCGGATGATCGGCGAGCCAGGCCTGGATCCGGCCGGCGATGGCCACCGCTTCCGCCTCGTCCGTCTCCGGCAGGACGACCACGAACTCGTCGCCACCGAAGCGGGCGCAGAGGTCGTACGGGCGCAGCTCGGCGCGGAAGGCCGACGCGACCGCCACGAGCGCCGCGTCGCCCTCGAGATGGCCGAAGTTGTTGTTGATCTCGCGCAGGTCGTCGATGTCGCAGACCAGCACCGACAGCGACCGGCCGAGCCGCTGCGCGCGGGCGAACTCGCTGCGCGCGCGCTGGTCGATCCCGCGGGAGTTGAGCAGCCCCGTCTTGTGGTCGCTCAGCGCCTGCTCGCGGAGCGTCGGCACCGCGAGCACCCGCTGGATCAGTACGAGCGGGAGCGCCACCACGACGACGAGCGCCCAGGAGTGCAGCACGGCGAAGGCGATGCCGACTCCGACCGCGGCGACGACTCCGTCCGCGATCAGGCCGTCGAGGGAGAAGAGCCCGCTCGCCGAGAGGTCGTGCCCGCGGGCCAGCCGCAGCATCCGCGCGAGCAGGGCGTGATTGACGAGGACGAAGGTCACGGCGGCGGCGGACGCCACGAGTACTCCCGCCGTCGCGGCCGAGGAGGTCACATGCACGCCGTCCCGCGCGAAGACGGCGCGCACCGACCAGGCCGCCAGCCCGCTGAGGACGACGTTCGCGATGTTGAAGCCCTGGATGTACCACGGATAGCGCCGGCGCAGCCACTCCGGCAGGTGCTGGGCCGCGCAGACCATGACCACGAGCTCCGGCGGCAGCAACAGCGCGGCCGCGACCGAGAATGCCAACCCTGTGTGGAAGATCTGGTTGCCCGGCGTGTGCGTGGCGAAGGCCTGCGCGATCGCGCCTCCCGCCAGGATCGCGGCGAAGGCGCCCCAGCGGACGTGGCTCTCCGCCGCCGTCGAGGAGACGGCCGCCGCGATGAGCGCCGCCACGATGGCGACGTAGAGGAAGCTGCGCGCGGCCTCCGGCAGCCCGGCCGCTGCAAAGCGCCGGACGGGCTCGCGGTACGTGACGGAGCTCACGCCGCCACCTCCCGCACCGGCGTCAGCTTGCCGATCAGCCTCTTGGCGACCGCCCGGTCGAGCGCGTCGACGCACATCTCGCAGAAGTCCGTGCCGCGGCCGCGGCGAATCTCCTCCAACGCCTCCTCGAAGCTGCGCTCGTCGCGGTAGAGGCGTTTCGTCGTCATCGCGTCGAGGGAGTCGGCGACGTGGATGATCCGCGCCGCGAGCGGGACCTCGTTCCCGAGCAGGCCGTCGGGATAGCCCCGGCCGTCGGGCCGCTCGTGGTGGAAGCGGATGCCCGGGACGACCGCGTCGAGGTAGCCGAGCCGCTCGATGATCCGCGCGCCCTCCTCCGGATGGCTGCGCATCACGACCCACTCGGCCGGCGACAGCGACCCCTCCTTGAGGAGCACCGCGTCCGGGATGGCGATCTTGCCGATGTCGTGCAGGAGCGCCGCCTGGCCCACGTGATCGAGGTCGGCGCCCGACAGGCCGAGCTCGTCGGCGATGATCCTCGCCGAGGCGGCCACGCGGCGCGAATGGCCGGCGGTGTACGTGTCCCGTGCGTCGACGGTCGCCGACAGCGCCTCGAGGGCCGCCGTCGAGCGCTCGATCACCGCGTGGTGGGCCTCCTCGAGCGAGGTGTTCTGGCGAACGATGATGTCGCTCGCCTCCTCGAGCCGGAGCACCGCGCGCTGCGTGAAGAGGATGAGGCCGAGCGGCGCGAGCGTCAGCGCGGCGAGCGGGATGGTGTGACCCCAGAAGACCGCGAGCGGCACCGCCATCAGGGAGAGGACGAGCTCGAGCGTGAAGTCCTCCCCGTCGAGCAGGCCCGACGCGCGCGGTGTCAGGTCACGGCCCAGGTACAGCATCGGCATCAGTAGAAGCCGGTTGGCGAGGACGAAGACGCCGGCTGCGAGCGCGCCTGCCGCGGCCTCGCGGCCGGCCGGCCCCGGGAAGCCGACGGCCTGCGCCGCCGCCCACGCTGCGATCCCGGAGACGACGTAGTTGGCGATGTTGAAGATGGCGATGTACCACGGATAGCGCTGCTTGAACCAGTCCGGGACGCAGTGGATGACGACGAGCAGGATCAGGAGCTCGGGCGGGAGCAGCAATGCTCCCGCGACGACGAAGAGGATCGCCGGGTGGAAGATCCGACGGCGGTTGAGATGGAAGGAGAGGAGCTGGGCGGCGGACGCCAATCCCACGAGGAGCGTGAAGCGCCGCCAGTCGGTCGGCGGCACAAACGCGAAGGCGAGCGGGATCCCACTCGCTGCAGGCGCGACGATAGCGAGCCAGTAGAGCCACGCTCTCGGCGCCAGGGGTCCGATCAGCGCGCGACGCAGCAGCAGCGGACGCCGGCGCGAGATGACGGCGGCGCAGCTCACGGCTGGTCGGACGGCACGTCGGCCGTCGCGGCGAAGGAGGTACCCGACAGCTCGTCGTGCCCCGGCGCCAGCATGTCGTCGGGCCGGGTCGTCGCCAGCGTGGAGCCGTCGGGCACCGGGCCGACCATGTACCGGCCGGGCGCGGAAATCTCGGGTTTCGCGAGGCCGTCGGACGTGTGGCCCCAGGCGCCGGTGAGCACCGCGAGCAGACGCCCGCCCTTCTGAGAGGTGATGAGCCGCAGTAGCCGCATGCGAGGGCCGGACGGTAGGCCGGGCCGGCGTTCACGGCGTCCCTCGAAAGCGGTAGGACCGGGCGGTTCACTCGTTCAAGTGAACTTCTCGTAGTCCGAAGGAGATTTCAGAAGATCTCGAGGCACCACGGCAGCGGGCGCCAGGCGAAAAGGGCGTCCGCGCGCGCGATCGCTCCCTCGCGCAGCTCCTCGACGCGAAGCGCCGCGTTCAACTGGGTGAAGGAGACCGCGCCGAGATACGCGGAGCCGAGCGCCGATACGTCGAGCGCGAGGTCGGGCTTCTCCTTCGTGCGCTCACAGGCGCCGTTCTCGAGCCGCCAGCGGCCGTCGTTCCAGTCGCAGACCGCGTCTCGCACCTCGAGCACGAGCGGCTCGCCGTCGCCGCCGTAGGCCCGGCCCGCGAGCGCCGCGGGGACGTCGACCAGCCGCACCCACAGGCCGTCGCCCATCCGGTAGCGGATCCGGCGCGGCGCGGCGAGGAGCAGGAAGAGCGGGTGGTCCGGGGGCACGAGAGACACCTCGACGGTGGCCATCCAGTCGACGTCGAGCAGGAAGCGCCAGATCGCGGCCGTGGCGTGCGGGGTCGAGCCGATCGCCTCCTTGACGACGAGCCGCGAGGTCGCCGATCCGCCCTCCCAGCCGGAATGCGTCCGGTAGATCGCGTACGCCTGCGTCTCGCCCTCCAGCTCGAGCGCGACGAAGCGGCGGGGCGCCGCGCCTTCGTCGTCCTCCTGGCGGAGCTGCCGGTCCTCCCACCACGTCTCGCTCCTCGACGTCATGCCCGGCCGCCCGTTCCGCACTGCCTCGTAGACCGGCGGGAACAGCTCGCGCGCCTCCTCGGGCGTGACGAAGCGTGTCGTCCCGTCGAGCTCGAGCGGCTCCCCGAATGCGTCCCACTCGTGCGGCACCCTCAGCTCGCCGGCCCAGGCAGCGATGCCGTAGCCGAAGCGGCCGTAGATCGTCTCCTCCGAAGCCCAGAGCGCCGCGATCGGCTCGTCGCGCTCGTGCACGTCGCGGAGCTGCGTGTCCATCATCGCGCGCAGCACGCCGCGGCGGCGGTGCGTCGGGTGGACGCCGACGGCGGTCACGCCCGCGCAGGGCAGCGAGCCGCCGCCCGGAACCGAGAGCTCGAACGGGAACGCGCCCGCGCCGCCGACGATCGCGCCGTCCTCGAACGCGGCGTGCATCCGCTCGTGCGGCAGCGTCCGGGCGAATCGCTCGAGCAGCTCCTCGCTCGGCGGCGGGTTGAAGTACTGGCCGATCGCGCCGATCGCGCGGCTGTACTCGTCCTGGTCGGAGCAGGGGCGGACGTCGAACACGCCGCGACGCTACAGCTTCTCGAGCGGGGCGTAGTCGAGCATCAGCTTCCGCTCGCTGCCGTCCGTGGCGAAGCGAACCGTGACGAGGCCGCCGGGCTCGATCCGTGTGACGACTCCCTCGCCGAGCGTCGAGTGGCGGACTGAGTCGCCCGTCGAGAGATCCGGGACGTCGTCGCGCGGCGCGATCTGGCTCTGCCGTGGCGGCCCGTATCCCGACCACGACGCCGGCCGCAGGCGCTCGCGCTCGACGTGGCCGTCGGGCAGCTCGTCGAGGAAGCGCGAGGGGAGGTTGTGGCTGCGTCCGCCGTAGAGCATCCGCGAGCTCGCGTGCAGCAGCGTGAGGCGCTCCTGGGCGCGGGTCATCCCGACGTAGCAGAGGCGTCGTTCCTCCTCGATCCCCTGCTCCTCGATCGAGCGCGAGTGCGGGAAAATCCCCTCCTCCATGCCGATCAGATAGACGGCGCGGAACTCGAGGCCCTTCGCATTGTGGAGGGTCATCAGCGTGACGAGCGAGCCGTCCCCGCGGATCGCGTCCTGGTCGGAGTAGAGCGAGACCTCCTGCAGGAACGAGCTCAGGGTCGCGTCCTCGGCCTGCTCGCGCCACTCGCGCGCGACCGAGACCAGTTCCTGCAGGTTCTCGATGCGGCCCTGCGCCTCGATCGTGCGCTCGGCCTCGAGCGACTCCATGTAGCCGCTTCTTTGGAGGACCTCCTCGATCAGCTCCGGCACCTCGAGCTCCTGCGCGGCGGACATGAGCGACGCGATCGTGCCGCGGAACTGCTTGAGGGCTTTCTGGGGCGCTGCGCCGACGCCGGCGTTCTCCGCCTCGGCCGTCGCCTCCCAGAGCGAGATCTCCCGCTGGTCGGCCCAGGTCTGGAGGCGCGCCAGCGTGGAGTCGCCGATGCCGCGGCGCGGGCGGGTCGCGATGCGGATGAGGGAGACCGCGTCGTACGGGTTGTCGAGCACCTGGAGGTACGCGATCAGGTCCTTGATCTCGGCGCGCTCGTAGAAGCGCGGGCCTCCGATCACCTGGTACGCGATCCCCTGGCGCACGAGGACGTCCTCGAGCACGCGACTCTGCGCGTTCGTCCGGTAGAAGACGGCGATTTCGTGGCCGTTGAGGCCTTCCTCCACGAGCAGCGCGGCGACGTAGCGGGCCTCGGCGTGCTCGTCCTCGACCTCGATCACGCGGACGGGGTCGCCGTCGCCGAGCTCCGACCAGAGGTTCTTCTCCTTGCGCTCGCGGTTGTGGCGGATGATCCCGTTCGCGGCGTCGAGGATGTGCTGCGTCGAGCGGTAGTTCTGCTCCAGCGCGATCGTGTACGAGCCGGGGAAGTCCTGCTCGAACTCCATGACGTTGCGGATGTCGGCTCCTCGGAAGCCGTAGATCGACTGGTCCGGATCGCCGACCGCGAAGACGTTGCGGTGCTTCTCGGCGAGGAGCTGGAGGAGGCGGTACTGGGCGTGGTTCGTGTCCTGGTACTCGTCGACGAGGACGTAGCGGAAGGCCTCCTGCCATTTGGCGCGGGCCTCCGGGAAGCGCTCGAGCACGTCGACGGTGAGGAAGAGCATGTCGTCGAAGTCGACGGCGTTCGAGGCGAAGAGGCGCTTCTGGTAGAGGTCGTAGACCTCCGCGACGGTCTGGTCGTAGAAGCTCGCGACGCGCTCGGTGTACTCCACGGGGCCGACGAGGGTGTTCTTCGCGTTCGAGATCTGCGAGTGGATGCCGCGGGGCGTGAATCGCTTCGGGTCGCGGTCCAGCTCCTCGAGGCAGCGCTTGACGAGCCGGATCTGGTCGGCCTGGTCGTAGATCGTGAAGGTCGAGCGGTAGCCGAGGCGCTGGGCCTCGCGCCGGAGTATGCGGCCGCAGGCGGAGTGGAACGTCATCACCCAGGCGGCGCGCGCCGGCGGGCCGACGAGGTCGCCGACGCGCTCGCGCATCTCCCCCGCCGCCTTGTTCGTGAACGTGATCGCGAGGATCTCGGACGGCTTGACGCCGACCGCGCCGAGGAGGTGCGCGATGCGGCGGGTGAGGACGCGGGTCTTGCCGGAGCCGGCGCCGGCGACGACGAGCACGGGGCCTTCGGTGTGGAGGACGGCCTCGCGCTGCGCCGGATTCAGGTCGGCGAGGTAGGTCTCCGGCGTCGTCGCGGCCACTCGTCGATCGTAGCCGCGAGCTCAGTCAGGCTTGTCCGCCTTCGCGATGCGGATCTCGACCTTGCCGGCGCGGACTCGCGTCTCGTAGCGCGGCTGCGGGTAGACCGCCGGGCCGCCTTCGACCTCGCCCGTGCAGAGGTCGAAGCGGGAGCCGTGCCACGGGCACGTGACCGTGTCGCCGTCGCGCTCGCCCTCGTCGAGCGGGCCGCCCATGTGCGAGCACGTCGCGGCGATCGCGCACACCTCGCCGCTCTCCTCCGAGCGCGAGACGACGACCGACTCGCCCTCGAGTTCCACGGCGACGAGCTTGCCGCCGTTGAGGTCGCTCTCGTCGCACACCGGCGCATACCGGTCGCGGGGGCTCTCGAAGGCCGTCCGGTTCACGCGAACTCCGAGACCGAACGAGAGATGCCCGCCGAGATGCGCCGAGAAGAGCGTGCCGGCGTACGCGACACCCGAGAGCACGCGACCGAGGCCGCGGTGCCCGTCCTTCCGCGCGACGAGCGAAGCGACGTTCAGCGCGAGGCTCATCGTGTTGAGGAGCGCGTGCACGGTCCCGATCCGGCGGGAGTCGTCCTTCAGATGGCTCCAGTCGTTCAGTCCCGTGAGCGCGGTCGGCACGGCGCCGAGGATCCCGACCGCGAGCGCGTCGTCCGCGGCGGTCGAGCCCGCGAGGTCGAGCGCGAACGCGGCCGACCACGCCCCGATCGGCACGTCGGTCAGCGCCGGATGGAGCGGATTGCCGAGCCAGACGCCGTCGAGCACGTCCCGCACCGGCTGCGGCACGGCGTTCACGGCCTCCTGCACCGGCTCGGCGAACTCGTCGAGCGGCTCGGCGAGGTCGGCCAGCTGCTTCGTGAGGCGGAGATTCGTCATCGCGGCTCTCGTCCCCCGACGGCCAAAGCCGGAAACGCCGTCCTGCGCGTAGGCGACGATCAGCCCGTGGAGCCCGGCACAAACCGCCTCGAGACCTACAGCGACGGCGTGTTCGCGATCGCCGCGACGCTGCTCGTGCTCGAGATCTCGGTCGGCTCCAACGGCGACCTCGGCCACGAGCTGCGCCACATCTGGCCCTCCTACTTCGCCTACGTCACGAGCTTCGTCACCATCGGGATCATCTGGATGAACCACCACCACACCGTGTCGCTGCTCGGGCGCACCGACCGCACCATGCTGTTCATCAACAACCTGCTGCTCCTGACGATCGCCTTCCTCCCGTTCCCGACACGGCTCGTCGCCGAGCACCTCCGCAACGACGGCGCGAAGCCCGCGGCCCTGGCGTACGGCGCGACCTTCCTCGTGATGGCGGCCCTTCACCAGGTCTGGTGGCAGTACGCGCGCCGCGGCCGGCGCCTCGTCGCCGAGGAGACACCCGAGTCCGCGCTGCAGGCGGTCGACCGCGCCTACCTGCCGGGCATCTTCATGTACGGGGCCGTCTTCGCCCTCGCCTTCTTCAGCCCGCTCGCGTCCGTCATCCTGACCTTCGCGATCGCCGCCTTCTACCTACCCTCCGCCGCCCTCTTCGATCGCGGCGGCTAGCCACGCGGACGCCTCCGCGAGCGCGTCCGCGTCGCTCGACTTGAGGACGACCTCGACCGTCGATCCTTCGGAGCTGAAGCTCGGATAGGAGCCGACGAGAACGTCGGGCCAGCGCTCGCCGGCCTCGGCGAGCGTCTCGGCGAGGACGCTCTCGTACGTCCGGTAGACCTGCCGCCAGGACTGGATCGGGCTGCCGCGGCGGAACTCCTCCTCGATCGAAGCGAACATCGCCTCCATCTCGGAGGGGAGGCCCGGCAGGACGTACACGTTCTCGAGCGCGAACCCGGGCGCGCCGCCCAGCGGGTTCGCGAGCGGCCGGCTGCCGCGCGGCAGGAGCGCCCAGCGCGCCGCGTACTCCGGGTTGCGCGCGAACCGGGCGCGCAGCTCGGCGGCGACCTCCGGCACCTCCTCCTGTGGGGCGCCGAAGGCGGCGGCGATCGCCTCACGGGTCAGGTCGTCGGGTGTGCCGCCGAGGCCGCCCGTGACGAGGAGGAAGTCGACGCGCGGCGCCTCGGCGCGGACGAACGCGGCCACGGCGTCGATCTCGTCCGGCACCGCCGCCGTCAGGCGCACCTCGACGCCGAGGGGGGCGAGCCGGCGCGCGAGCCACGACGCGTTCGTGTTCGGCACGTCGCCGGAGACGAGCTCGTTCCCGATCGTGAGGATCGAGGCGGTCGCGGTCACAGCTCGATGGTACGGCCGGGCGCGAAGGCCTCCAGGAAGCGGCGGTCGTGCGTGACGAGGATCACGGTGCCGTCGTACCCGGCGAGGGCGCGCTCGAGCTCCTCGATCGCCTCGACGTCGAGATGGTTGGTCGGCTCGTCGAGGACGAGACAGTTGACGCCGCGGGCGGTGAGGAGGGCGAGGCCGGCGCGGGTGCGCTCGCCCGGCGAGAGCGACTCGGCCGGGCGCAGGACGTCGTCGGCACCGAGCCCGAACTTCGCGAGCAGCGTCCGCGCCGTCCCTTCCTCGAAGTCGCGGAAGAGCTCCAGGAGCGTCTGGGGGCCGCTCAGCGCGGCGCGATCCTGCTCCAGCTCGCCGAGCACGACGCCCGGGCCGATCCAGCGGTTGCCGGCGGCGAGCGGCAGGCGGCCGAGCAGCGCGTCGAGCAGGGTGGTCTTGCCGCTCCCGTTCGGCCCGGCGATCGCGAGTCGGTCGCCCCAGCCGACGTCGAGGTCGAACGGGCCGAGCCGGAACGGGCCGCGCTCGAGGACCGCGTGCTCGAGCCGCACCACGTCGTCGCCCGCGCGCGCCGCCGGCGCGAGCGACAGGCGCAGCTCCCAGGGCTCGTACGGCTTCTCGACCGTCTCGACGCGCGCGAGCTTCGCGCCGTACGTCCGCTTCACGTCCTTCGACTTCTTCTTCTTGCGGCCCTGGCCGAAGCCGCGGCGCTCCCACTCGGCCATGCGCCGCTGCTGCTCCTCGATGCGGCGACGCTCGGTGACCGACGCCTCCCAGCGCTGGTAGTGCCGCTCGCGCCGCCGCGCGCGCTCGGCCTCGTAGTCGCTCCAGCCGCCGCTGTACTCGGTCGTGCCGCTCGACCACTCGTCGAGCTCGACGACGCGCGTGACGGTCCGGTCGAGGAAGGCGCGGTCGTGAGAGACGACCACGACCGAGCCGGGATGCGACGCGAGCGAGCGCTCGAGCCAGGCCAGGCCGGCGAAGTCGAGATCGTTCGTGGGCTCGTCGAGCAGGAGGACGTCGAACCCGCCGCGGAGCACCTGCCCGAGGGCGGCGCGAGTCTGCTCGCCGCCCGAGCGGGCGCCGGCGCCGTCCCGCTCCTGCGCGAGGTAGCCGACCGTGAGCGCCGGCGGGGTACGCCGGATGCGTCCCGCGTCGGGCTCCTCGAGCCCGGCGAGCAGGCGCAGCAGCGTCGACTTGCCTGCGCCGTTCGGGCCGACGAGCCCGATGCGTGCGCGCGGCGGCACGACGAGATCGACGTCCGCGAGGACGGCCTCGGCTCCGTACGACTTCGAGACTCCGGCTGCGACGAGCGAGCCGGCAAGGCGAGACATGCGCAACGACCTCCAACAGCTTGGGAAAGAAGCGGGGCTGTGAGATCCGTCAGTCGCGCATGGAGCGGCGCCAGGCGCCGCGGCGAGTCTAGCGGTTGCGCACCGGCACCACGAACACGCCCGCCTCGTCCTGCACGACGCGGACGTTGGCGCCGTAGTGGGTCGCGACGTTCGGCGCCGAGAGGACCTCCTCCGCCGAGCCCTCGGCGACGACCGAGCCGCCGTCGAGCAGGACGAGCCGCTCGGCGTACTGCCCCGCGAGCGTGAGGTCGTGCATCGTCGTCACCACGGTCAAGCCGTCGCCGCGCAGCGCGTCGACGAGCTCGAGCACGAGCTGCTGGCGGCCCAGATCGAGGGCCGTGGTCGGCTCGTCGAGGAGCAGCACCGGCGCCTCCTGTGCGAGCGCCTTCGCCAGTACCGCGCGCTGCAGCTCGCCGCCGCTGAGCGAGCCGAGCGGCCGCTCCGCGAAGCCCTCGAGCTCGAGCCGGCGCAGCGCCTGCGCCGCCGCCTCCCGGTCGCGGCGCCCCTCGCCGCCGAGGTACGCGATGTGCGGGGTGCGGCCGAGCAGGACGTACTCCGCGACCGTCAGGGCCGGTGGCGTCTCGGGCTTCTGCGGGACGAACGCGATGAGCCGCGCGACGGCGCGGCGGCCGAGCCGGCGCATGTCGCGGCCGTCGAGCAGCACCTCGCCCTCGTAGGCGGAGAGGCCGGCGAGCGCGCGCAGCGCCGACGTCTTCCCCGCGCCGTTCGGTCCGATCAGCGCTGTCCAGCCTCCCGCCTCGGCGCGGAGCGAGAGCCCGCGGACGGCCGCGACCGGCCCGAACCGCACCCACAGCTCGCGTGTCTCGATCATCGAGCCGTCCTGGCCGTGCGGAGGACGAGCGCGAAGAACGGCGCTCCGAGGAAGGCGGTGACGACGCCGATCGGCAGCTCCGCCGGCGAGAGGACGGTGCGCGCGACGACGTCCGTGAGGACCAGGAAGCCCGCGCCCGCGAGCAGCGAGAGCGGCACCACGGCCCGGTAGCTCGTCGAGACGAGTAGCCGGATCGTGTGCGGGACGATGATCCCGACGAACGCGATCAACCCGCTGACCGACACGGCCGCCGCCGTCCCGAGCGTCGCGGCGACGACGATTGCCAGCCGCGCCCGTGCGACGTCGACCCCGAGGCTCGCCGCCTCGTCGTCGCCGAGGCTGAGGACGTCGAGGACCCGCCGGTGGAGGACGAGCGCGAGCGAGCTCGCTGCGATGTAGGGCGCGCAGATCGCGACGTCCCGCCAGGTCGCCGTCGCGAAGCCGCCGAGCAGCCACGCGTAGACGTTCTGCAGCTGCTGCGTGTGCTGCTGCTGGACGAACGTCTGCACGGCAGCCGTGAACGTCGCCATCGTGACGCCGGCGAGCACGAGCGCGCCGGTCATGTGCGTGGCGCCGGCCGAGCGGCCGAGCGCGTAGGTGACGACGACCGCGGCGATCGCGCCGCCGAAGGCGGCGAGCGGCACGGTCCAGTTGCTCCCCGCCGCCGACGCGGAGGCGTAGATGATCGCGAGCGTCGCGCCGAGGCCGGCGCCGCCGGCGACGCCGAGGAGATAGGGGTCGCAGAGTGGGTTCCGGAACACGCCCTGGTACGAGGCGCCCGCGACCGCGAGCATCCCGCCGACGAGCGCCGCGAGCGCGACCCGCGGCGCTCTCAGCTGCCACAGCACCGCCCGGTCGACCGCATCGAGCGGCTGGTGGACGTGGAGGAACGGGACGTACGAGAGCGCCGAGCGGAGGATCGAGCCGACGCCGACGTGCACCGGCCCGATCGCGAGGCCGATTGCGACCGCCGCGACGAGGAACGCGGCCGTGGCGAGGCCGGCGCGGAGGCCGACGCCCCGCGCCTCGACGCGGGGTGCCGCCTCCGCCCGTCCGACCGCCGCCGCCATCAGCCCTTCCGGGCCACCTGCGCGATCGCACGCGCGAACTGCACGATCCGGGGGCCCCAGCGGGAGGCGACGTCGTCGTCGACGCCGACCACGCGGTGGTGCCGCACCGCGGCGATCGTGCTCCAGCCCGGCCGTGCGGCCACCGTCGCGTCTGTCTGCTGGCAGCACTTCGTGTCGGCGAGGACGATCAGCTGCGGGTTCTGGGCGATGATGTACTCGGCGGAGAGCTGCGGGTAACCGCCGCCGGTCG
>DASXDE010000018.1:0-49029 GCA_036490825.1 Gaiellaceae bacterium | reverse complement strand
AGCTCCACGGGCTCGTCGCCGGGCATGAGCTCACGCAGCTCGGCGGTGCGCAGCAGTCCGTGCTCGTCGAGCTTCGACTTGACGAGCGCGAGCGTGAGCCGCGTCGCGAGGACGAGTGGCACCCGCACCTCGCGCATGAGGTACGGGAGCGCGCCCACGTGATCTTCGTGGCCGTGGGTGAGCACGACGGCGCGCACCATCTGCTCCCGCTCCTCGAGGTACGAGAAGTCGGGCAGAACGAGGTCGACGCCGAGATGCTCGTCCCGCGGAAACGCGAGCCCGGCGTCGACGACGACGATCGCCCCGTCCGCCTCGTAGACGGTCATGTTCTTGCCGACCTCGCCGAGGCCCCCGAGCGGGATGATGCGGCAGACGCCCATCGGCGCGGAGTCTATGCGCGCTCGCTGCGCTCCCAGCCGAGAGGGTCCTCTAGACCGAGGTGGCGGCGAGGTGCCCGGATCGCTCGAGGCAGGCGCGGATCTGCGCAAGCTCGCTCTCGTCCGGCTCGACCATCGGCAGCCGGTGCCCGCCCACCTCGTGGCCGGTCAGGTTGAGCGCCGCCTTGATCGGGATCGGGTTCACCTGGATCTGCAGCAGGTCGTACGAGGGCTGCTGCTCCTCGTGCAACGCGCGCGCCCCGTCCACGTCGCCGTGCCGGTGGCGGCGGATCATCTCCGCGATCTGCAGGCCCCAGAGGTGCGCGGTCACGGACACGACGCCGACGCCGCCGAGCTCGAGGAACGCCAGCGTGTTCGGGTCGTCCCCGCAGTAGAGGTCGAGCCGCGTCTCCTCGGCGATGAACCGCGCCTGCTCGGGATCGCCGAGCGCCTGCTTGACGGCGACGACGTTCTCGATCTCCGCGAGCCGCGCGATCGTCGCGGGCTCGATGTTGACGACGACCCGGCTGGGGATGTTGTAGGCGACGACGGGCAGGTCGGTCACATCGGCGATCTCCTCGAAGTGACGGACGATCGCCCGCTGCGGCGGCTTGTTGTAGTACGGCGTGACGACGAGGATGCCGTCGACGCCGAGCTCCGCGGCCTCTCTCGTCAGGCGCGCGGAGTGCGCCGTGTCGTAGGTGCCGGTGCCGGCGATCACCGTCGCGCGGCCGCCGACCTCGTCCACGGCGACCCGGAAGAGGTCGAGCTTCTCCTCGTCGCTCAGCGTCGGCGACTCGCCGGTCGTGCCGCACACCACGAGCCCGTCGGAGCCGTTCTCCACGAGGAACGACGCGAGCTCCCGAAAGCGCTCGAAGTCGACCGCGCCGTCCGCCCGGAACGGCGTCACCATCGCCGTGATGACCGCGCCCAGCACCGTCCCTGGATTCTACGGCGGCGGCCGCGCCCCTGTGTCACGCTCCCGGTGTGCCGGTCGACGTCGTCACCGAGATCGAGATCGCCCGCCCGCGTGAAGAGGTCTACCGGTATGCGTCCGATCCCGCGAACGCGCCGGAGTGGTACGTGAACATCGCGAGCGTCGAATGGCGCAGCGGACCGCCGCTCGCAGTCGGCTCCAGCATGGCGTTCGTCGCGTCGTTCCTCGGGCGACGCCTCGCATACACGTATGAGGTGCGCGAGCTCGTGCCGGGCGAGCGGCTCGTGATGAGCACGGCGGACGGGCCGTTCGCCATGGAGACGACGTATACGTGGGGCGACGCGGCCGCGGGCGGGACGCGGATGACGCTGCGCAATCGCGGCGAGCCGTCCGGCTTCTCGAGGCTCGCGACGCCGCTGCTCGGAGGCGCGATGCGGCGGGCGAACCGCAAGGATCTCGCGCGCCTCAAGCGGATCCTCGAGGCGTCCGGAGTCTAGGCGGCGAGCTCGTCCTCGAGCTCGCGCAACGCGTAGAAGACGCCCTCGGAGAACGTCGGGTAGGGCTGGATCGTGTCGAGGAGCGTCTCGACCGGAACCTCCGCCCGGATCGCGAGCGTGAACTGCCCGAGCCACTCCGCCGCCTGCGGCCCCACGCACACGGCGCCGACCAGGACACGCTTCCGCGGGTCGGCGAAGACGCGGACGAAGCCGTCCCGCTTCGGGCGCTCGTACGTCGAGAGACGCGGCAGCGAGCCGAGCGGGATCCGCGCGCTGACGAGGTCGTCGCCTTCGGTGCGGCCCACGGTCGACACCTCGGGGTCGGTGAAGATCCCCGCCGGGATCGCCCGGTAGTCCGCCTTGCCGCGGCGGCCGGCCATGTCCGCGGCGGCGACGCGCGCCTGATACTTGCCCACGTGCGTGAACTGCGCGATGCCGGTCACGTCGCCTATCGCCCACACGTCGTCCGCTGCGCGCAGCCGCTCGTCCACCTCCACCCCACGGCCGGAGACCTTGACGCCGAGCTCGTCGAGCCCGAGCCGCTCGACGTTCGGCCGGCGGCCCGTCGCGATCAGCAGACGCTCGGTCTCGAGCGTCGAGCCGTCCGAGAGGTGCAGCTTGACGCCCGGCTCCACGCGCTCGATCCCGACCCCGATGCGAACGTCGATCCCCTCCTCCCGGAAGAGCTCCGCCAGCACCTCGCCAGCGTCGGGGTGGACGCGTCCGAGCAGGTGCTCGCCGCGCTCGACGATCGTGACCTGCGAGCCCATGCGGGCGAAGAACTGTGCGAGCTCGGCGCCGACCGGCCCGCCGCCCATCACGGCGAGACTCCGCGGGACCTTGTGCGTTCGCGTGGCCTCACGGTTCGTCCAGTACTCGACCGAGTCCAGCCCCTCGATCGGCGGGATCGCCGGCCGCGAGCCGGTGGCGAGGACGAGCCGGTCGTACCGGAGCTCCTGCCCGCCGACGTCCACCACGCCCTGCCGTACGACTCGGCCTTCGCCGCGCACCAGCCGGCACCGCCACTCCTCGAGGTAGCGGAGCTGCCCGGAGTCGTCCCAGTCGCTCGTCATCCAGTCGCGCCACGACCAGACGCCGTCCGGATCAGGACGCTCGCCGTGCAGCCCCGGCGCCCGCTCGAGCGAGGCGCCGAGCTCCGTTGCCCGCAGCATCGTCTTGGTGGGCATGCAGGCGAAGTACGAGCACTCCCCGCCCACCAGCCGGCTCTCGACGAGCGTGACCTCCGCCTCGTCGTCGAACCGGCGGAGGGCGCCGACGAAGTGCTCGCCGGTCGACCCTCCACCGAGGACGACGACCTTCATTACTTGAGGCCGTTGGCCTTCAGGAACCCGTCCGCGATCTGCTTCGGGGTCGCCTTGTCGACGACGTACGCCTTGTTCATCGCCTGCATGGCCGCGAGCGTCAGCTTGCTCGAGACGGCGTTACAGGTCTTGACGAGCAGCTTGCCCGCCGCACCCTTGAGCAGCTTCTTCGACAGGACCGGCGCGACGTTCTGGAAGCCGAAGATGTGCTTCGTGTCCGTGAGCGCCGTGTACTTGCTGTGTTGCAGCTGCTGCGGGTCGGTCGAGAAGCCGTCGCCCGACGTCGCCTTCTTCTGGTCGAGCAGCGTATAGACGCTGATCGTCCCGATCGGGACGAACTTGATGTGCGTCAGGTGGTAGATCGTCTTGAAGCCGAGGATGCAGGTGATCCGCTTGTCGCACTCCGGAAGGGCGGCGTACGAGAAAGGCTTGCCCTTCATGTCGGCGATCGTCTTGACCCCGAGCTTGTGCGCCGTCTTCGTCAGCATCGTGAACGTGTCGCTGTCGTAGAACGGCGTCGGGTTCAGGAGCGTCAGACCGTGCGACGCCTCGTAGGTCTTCGCAATGGAGTACGTCTGATCCGCCGACTTGGGCGGTGTCTTCGCCTTGGCCAGGTCGAGGGCGATCACGCCGGTGTACTCGGGATAGAAGTTCATCTTCCCGTGCCGGATCGCCACGTCGGCGAGCTCCGACGAGCCGAAGCTGCCCTTGAACGAGACCTTGAAGCCCTTCGCCTGCAGGGCCTGGCCGTAGAGCTGGCCGAGGATGTACTCCTCGCCGAAGTTCTTCGTGCCGAGGATGATCGCCGGCTTGCTGGAGATCGTCTTCTGCTCGCCGGCGACCCCGCTCTTCTTCGCGGAGCCGCAGGCGGTAATGCCGATCAGAAGCGCGACCCCGAACGAGACCGCAAACGCCGCCTTCGCAGCGCGGCGCATGTGTTTCCGCACCATCTCTTCCCTCCTCCTGGTTGCCCTGTCCAACCCGTGCCTTGTCCTGTCTCCGGGGACCCTAAGCGCTCGGAGCCATCCTGCGAAAGGCAGCGCGCTGCCCGAGCGCGAGCACGCCGGCGGTGACGAGCGCGAGGGCGGAGACGCAGAGCGCCGCTGCGAGGACGCCCGGCAGGCCGTAGGTCGGCTGGTTGGTCATCACCTCGCCGAGGCCTCCGCCGCCCGCGATGCCGGCGATCGTCGCGGTCGCGATCACGAAGACCGTGGCAATCCGGAGGCCCGCCAGGACGAGCGGCAATCCGAGCGGCAGCTCCACGCGGACCAGGATCTGCGCCTCGGTCAGCCCCATCCCGCGCGCCGCCTCGACCGCGTCCCGGTCGGCGCCTTCCACCGCGAAGTACGCGTTCGTGAGGATCGGCGGGATCGCGAGCACGACGAGGGCCACGGTGTTGTTCCAGAAGCCGACGCCGAGGACGGCGATCCCGAGGCCGATCACCGCGATGCTCGGCAAGGCCCGGCCGAGCGAGGACACGCCCAGAGCGAGGAACAGCCCGCGATGCCGGTGCCCGAGCCAGAGGCCGAGCGGCAGGGCGATCAGGAGCGCGATCCCGAGGGCGGCGAAGGCCAGCTCGGCGAGCTCCCCCGTCTTGTTCAGGAGCAGGCCCGCGTGGTGCGGGATGAAGCGGAAGGCGTCGACGAAGAGCGAGGCGAGCAGCATCAGAGCCGGCTCCACGGCGTGAGAGTGCGCTGGAGCAGCGCCAGCACGGTGTCGGCGGCGAGGGCGAGCAGGATCGCGAGAGCGCCGGCGGACAGGAGCTCGGTGCGGAAGATGTCCGGCTGCTGCAGCGCCTCGAAGATCGGCGCGCCGAGCCCGTAGCTGATGACGAGGGCGGCCACCGTCGCGATCGAGATCGTCGACACCGTCGCGACGCGCACCCCGGCGAGGATGGCCGGCGCCGCGAGCGGCAGCTCGACCCGCAGGAACGTCTGGGCGCGGGTCAGCCCCATGCCGCGCGCCGCCTCGAGCACCTCGGCCGGCACTGCGCGCAGCCCCGCGACGATGTTGCGGTAGAGGACGAACAGCGTGTACGAGACGAGGGCGACCTCGATCGTCGTGACGGTCAGGCCCGTGACCGGGACGAGGAGCTGGAACAGGGCGAGGCTCGGGATCGTGTAGAGGAGGTCGGTGACCGCGCCGAGCGGAGGGTCGGCGAAGCGCCAGCGGAAGCCGACGAGCGCGAGCAGGAACGCGATCCCGAACCCGATTCCGACCGCGATCGCCGTCAGCTCGAGGTGCTGGAGCAGCGCCGGCTGGAGGATGTCGCCCCAGTGCTCGCGGACCCAGCTCGGGCAGAACCAGTGGTTGTGCCGCAGGCACGCGGTCCCGTGTCCGAAGTTGGGGATGACGGGGCCGCCGGCCGCGAGGCGCGGGCCCGTCACCGCAGGAGGTTCTCGCGCGTCGCGACGCCGAGCGGCGTGCCGTCGGCGTCCACCACCAGGAGCGCGTCGCGACGCTCGGCGACGAGGAGGGCGAGCGCGTCGCGGAGACTCGTGTCTGCCGGCAGGCGAGGCAGCCCCTCCTGCGTCGCAGGCGAAAGCTCGAGCTCGGCGAGGGTGTGGAGCGCGAGCGCCTTGAGGGCCCGGTCGCGACCGACGAACTCCGCCACGAACTCGTCGGCCGGATGCTCGAGGATCCGCTGCGGCGTGTCGTACTGCGCGAGCCGCCCGCCCTCGCGGAGGATCGCGATCCGGTCGCCGACCTTGATCGCCTCGTCCACGTCGTGGGTGACGAAGACGACCGTCTTGCGAATCTCCTGCTGGAGGCGGAGGAACTCGTCCTGCAGCCGTGCCCGCACGATCGGGTCGATCGCGCCGAACGGCTCGTCCATCAGCATCAGCGGCGGATTCGCTGCGAGCGCACGCGCGAGGCCGACTCGCTGGCGCTCGCCGCCGGAGAGCTGCGCCGGAAACCGCTTCGCGTACGACTGGTCGAGACCGACGAGCTCGAGCAGCTCGACCGAGCGCTCCTTGATCCACCCGCGCGGCCGCCGGTACAGCCGGGGCACCGTGCCGATGTTTCCCTCCACGGTGATGTGGGGGAAGAGCCCGACCTGCTGGATGACGTAGCCGATCGAGCGGCGCAGCTGAACGACGTCCTGCTCCAGGATCGAGGTGCCGTCGATACGGATGTCGCCGCCCGTGAGCGGGATCAGCCGGTTGACGAGCTTGAGCGCCGTCGTCTTGCCGCCGCCGGACGGTCCGACGAGGACGCAGATCTCCCCCGCCGGCACGGTGAGTGAGAGGTGGTCGACCGCCGCACCCTCGCGGCCGGGGTAGACCTTCGTCGCTTCGTCGAAGACGAGCTCGGCCGCCTCGGTCCGCATGGCGGAACTATCTCCTACGCGATGGGCTGTCCGAAGGCGATGTCGTGGCCATCGGGGTCCTGGACGCCGAACTCACGCATCCCCCAGGGCTGGTCGCAAAGGCCGTAGTCGAGCTCGACGCCGCGCTCCACGAGCTCGGCATGGCAGGCGTCGACGTCGTCGACCCGGATGTAGACGTTCCAGACGTTCTCGGCGACCTGCCAGTTCGGGACAATCCGCTCGCGACTGAGCGCGTACATGACACGTTGTCCGTCGCGGCTCGCGATCGCAAAGTTCGGCGGCTCCCCGAAGAACGCGAACTCCCAGCCCAGCGCACCTCTGTACCAGGACGCGGTCCGCGCGAGGTCGGACGAGAGGAGTACCGGCGCTGCCTGTTCGATTCTCACAGGAGCGTCTCGAGTCCCACGGTGAGGCCGGGCGGCAGCTCGGAGAGCTTGTCGAGCGCGAGCAGGACGCCGTCCGCGAACGACTCCCGTCCCGTCGTGTCGTGGCGGATCGTCAGGAGCTGCCCCTCCCGGCCGAAGATGACCTCCTGGTGCGCGACGAGGCCCGGCAGGCGCACCGAGTGGATCGCAGGCTCGCCGCCGATCAGATCCGCGGTCGCCTTCGCGGTCCCGGACGGCGCGTCCTGCTTCGCCTCGTTGTGGAGCTCGACGATCTCGGCGCGCGGGAAGTGCGCGGCCGCCTCGCGCGCGAATCGCATCATCAGCACCGCGCCGAGCGAGAAGTTCGGCGCGACGAAGAGCCGCAGCCCCTTCTCCGCCGCGAGCGCGCCGAGCTCGGCCGGGTCCCAGCCGGTCGTGCCCACCACGCAGGAGACGCCCTGCTCGAGCGCGGCGCGGACGTTGGCGGGCGCCGCGTCGGGCGTCGTGAAGTCGACCGCGGCGTCGCAGCCGCCGAGGTCGGGCTCGTCGCCGTGCTCGATCCGGCGCAGCTCGTGCCCGGCCGCCTCGAGCCGCCCGGCGACGGCGCTGCCCGTCTTTCCCCCCGCGCCGAAGAAGGCGATCTTCACGCCGCTGCTTGCTCCACGAGCGAGGCGCTCGCGCGGGCGACGGCGGAGCGGAAGCGGGCCTCGTCGGGCCCGACACCCGCGGCTGCGAGCCGCTCCGGCGGCAGGAGCACGGTGGCGAGCTCGGCGAGCTCGTCGGCATCGACCGCTTCGATCTCGGCGATCACGCGCTCGATCGTGAGCAGCTCGGTGTCGGTCACGAGCGACTTGCCCAGCCGGCTCATGCGGTTCGAGGTGGACTCGAGGGAGAGAACGATCCGCCCCTTGAGGCTCTCCTTCGCCCGCTCGAGCTCGCCCTTGCGCAGGCGGCCGGCGGCGATCTCGGCGATCTGCTCGACGCAGATCTCGACGCAGGCCGCGAGGTTCTCCTCGCGCGTGCCGACGTAGACGCCGAGCACGCCGGTGTCGGTGTACTGCGCCCCGAAGCTGTAGACGGCGTAGGCCATGCCGCGCTTCTCGCGGATCTCCTGGAAGAGCCGCGACGAGGCCGATCCGCCGAGGATCGAGTCGAGCAACGAGGAGGCGAACCGGCGGCGGTCCGAGCGCGAGATGCCGGTCGCGCCGAGGCAGAGGTGGTACTGCTCCGTCTCCTTGCGCTGGAAGCGGAGCGAGGGGCCCGGCAGCTGGGCGAGCGGGCGGCGGACGCGAGTGCCGGCCCGCGCGGGCGCGCCGGCGTGTCGCTCGCTCCGCTGCAGGAGCGCGACGAGGCGGTCATGGTCGAGATTGCCGGCCGCGGCCACAACGACGTTCCCCGGGGCGTAGGCGGTGCGGTGATAGCCGGCGAGCGCGCGACGGCTGACCGACGAGATCACATCCGCGGTGCCGATCACGGGCCGCCCCAGCGGGTGGTCACCGAAGACAGCCTCCGAGAAGAGGTCGTGCACGAGCTCCTGGGGCGTGTCCTCGTACATCGCGATCTCCTCGAGCACGACCTCCCGTTCCTGGTCGACCTCGCCGAAGGAGGGCGCGAAGACCATGTCCGTCATCACCTCTAGCGCCGTCTCGACGTGGTGGTCGGGCACGCGCGCGTAGACCACGGTGTTCTCCCGCGAGGTCGCGGCGTTCAGCTCGGCGCCCATCGCGTCGAACGTCTCGGCGATCTCCTGCGCGTCGAAGCGGCGCGAGCCCTTGAAGAGGAGGTGCTCGATGAAGTGCGAGACGCCGGCGCGGTCGGCTCGCTCGTCGCGGGAGCCGACGTCGATCCAGAAGCCGAGCGCCACCGAGCGCACGCTCGCGACGCGCTCGGAGATGACGCGCTCGCCCGAGTCGAGCTCGCTCAGGACGACCTTCTGCACCGCCGGATCGTAGGTGAAGCGGCCTGGCCCAACCGGCCAGCTACGCGCGCGCCACGAAGCGGAGCACCGTGCCGTTCCGCTTGGCGTCGTACTGCGCCTCGTCGGCGAGGCGGAACAGCGTCTGCGAGTCCGCCGCGTCGGTCGGGCACGCGGCGCAGCCGAAGCTCGCGCGGAGATCGGCGAACCACGGTGCCCCGCTGCGGGACAGCTCCTCGAGCAGCGACTCGACCCGCGCCACGACCTGGCGCGCGTCCTCCTCGCTCGCCTCGGCGAGGATCACCGCGAACTCGTCCCCGCCGATGCGAAAGGCGTCGTCCGGCCGCCGCAACCCCTCCTTCAGCGCGGCTCCGAACGCGACGAGCGCCTCGTCGCCCGCGGCGTGACCGTAGCGATCGTTGAGCTGCTTGAAGTCGTCGAGATCCGCGATCACGAGCCCGAAGGCCCGCTCGTAGCGACGGGTGCCCGCGACCTCCCCCTCGAGGCGGTTCACGAAGGCCCGGCGGTTGAGGAGACGGGTGAGGGGATCGTGGTCGGCGAGGAAGCGAAGCTCGCCGAGGTGGCGGCCCGAGACGAGCGCGGCGGCCGCGTCGTTGGCGAAGATCCGCAAGGCCTGCAGGCGGTCGGCCGAAGGCAGCAGGCGATCGGAGGGGTTGTCGACCCAGATGATCCCGAGCAGCGCGCCGCGTCCGTCGAGGAGCGGCACGATCAGCCAATGCCGGCTCCACGCCCACGGGCCGCGCCCGTTGAGCTGGGACGGGTACACCGCGACCTCGCTCGTGACTCGTGCGCGCGCCTGGTCGTGGGTGAGGAGGTAGCAGCCCTCCCGCAGGAAGAGGTCGTCGAGCAGCGGCTCGACCTGCGCGACGGTCAGCTGACCGCGCCCCTGCAGCTCGTCGAGCTGCCAGCCCGCAGTCGCGGTCGGCACGACGGCACCGGTCTCGGTGTCGACGAGCGCGGCGCAGACGTTCTGGAAGTCGAGGGCGTCGCGAATGCCGGTGCAGACCCGGCGCAGGATCTCCACGTTCGACGTCTCTCCGGTGATGCGTGAAGAGACCGCGAGCAGCTCCTCGAGCGCGCGCTGGTGGCGCGCCGAGGCCGCCGCCTCGCTCGCTGCTTCGAGCGCGAGCGCCGCGTGATCGGCGAGCGCGACGAGCACGTCGAGGTCGTCGTCGGTGGGCCGGCGGCCGTCGAGGGGCTCGTCGACCGAGATGATCCCGAGCAGGAGCCCCCGCTGATCGCGCATCGCGACGAAGAGCGCGTCCTCGGGATCCCAGGCGTCGGGGTGGCACGACCGGCCCCCCTGCGGGACGTAGCTCGGCCCGAGCTCGTTCCAGTCGACGGCGCCGCTCGGCACGACGTACGCGCCGCGGCGCTCGAAGCGGTCGGAGAGAAGGACGTTCCAGTCGTCCCCGGGCCGGTTGTTCCCGAGCAGGATCGCCCGGGCCTCCTCGTTGCCGTAGACGGTCGTCACCTCGAAGTCGTCCCAGGCGGGCCTGTACAGGTTGACGGCGACCGTCCCATAGCCGAGGGACTCGCCGATGGTGCGGGCGACGGCGTCGAGCAGCGCAGGAAGATCCTCACGCGCCCGCAATAGGCGGGTGACCTCGACGAGGCCCCGCAGCGGTGAGATGGTCGGAAGCGTCACGTGGCCGGTTCCTCCGTCTCATCGGCACGAGCCACGCTCACGATGAGCCGTTTCGAGGCTCTATCGGGGGAATTGCCGGGAGGCGGCCGACGGGCGCGAGCGAGCGGGGCGAGCGGCCTGCACCGCCCGCCCCGCTGTCGCGCCTACTCGCCGTCGTCGCGGCGCGGGCCGCGACCGCGGCCGCCACCGCCGCGTCCGCCGCGGCGATCGCCGCGCGGCCGCTCCTCCTCCGGAGGACGCGGCGGGGCGTTCTTCGCCCGCTCGATCAGCTCCTCGGGCTGGACGAGGCCGCCGTTCTCGTGCTTCGCGACGAGCTTGAGGCCGATCCGGCCGCGGGCCTTGTCGACCTCCTGCACGACGACGTCCACGACGTCGCCGCGGCTCATCACATCTTCGATGTGCGCGACCCGGCCCGGGCCGACGTTCGAGACGTGCAGGAGCCCGTCGGTGCCCTTCTTCAGCTCGACGAAGGCGCCGAACTGGGTCGTTTTCACGACCTTGCCGGTGAACGTGTCGCCGACCTCGGGCTCCTTCGTGAGCGCCTCGATCGCGGCGACGGCCTCGTTCGCCTTCGTGCCCTCGGTCGCGTAGATGAGGATCGTGCCGTCCTCCTCGATGTCGATCTGCACCTCGTAGTCGGACTCGAGGCCGCGGATCGTCTCGCCGCCCTTGCCGATGACCATGCCGATCTTCTCCTGATCGATCTTGATCGTCGTGATCCGCGGCGCGTTCTCGCTGAGCTCCGAGCGCGACTCCGGGATGACCTCGAGCATCTTCTCGAGGATGAACTCCCGGGCCCGCTTCGCCTGCTCGAGCGCGTCTCGCATGATCTGCTGCGTGACGCCCGTGATCTTGATGTCCATCTGGAGCGCGGTGATCCCGTCGCGGGAGCCGGCGACCTTGAAGTCCATGTCGCCGAGGTGGTCCTCCGCACCCTGGATGTCGGTGAGGATGACGTAGTCGTCGCCCTCCTTGACGAGGCCCATGGCGATGCCGGAGACCGGCGCCTTGATCGGCACGCCGGCGTCCATCAGCGACAGCGTCGAGCCGCACACCGAGCCCATCGACGACGAGCCGTTCGACTCGAGCGTCTCGGACACGATCCGGATCGTGTACGGGAACTCGTCCGGCGTCGGGATGACCGCCTCGAGCGCCCGCTGCGCGAGCGCACCGTGGCCGATGTCGCGCCGCTTCGGGCCTCGCATGAAGCCCGTCTCCCCGACCGAGTAGGGCGGGAAGTTGTAGTGGTGCATGTAGCGTCGTTCCGCCTCGAGGGAGAGGTCGTCGATCCGCTGCCCCTCCTTCGCGGTGCCGAGCGTGAGCGAGGAGAGGATTTGCGTCTGGCCGCGCGTGAACAGGCCGGAGCCGTGCGTACGCGGGTTGATGCCGACCTCGATCTCGATCGGGCGGATCTCCTCCGCCCCGCGGCCGTCCGGGCGCCGCTTCTCGACGGCGATCTTCTGGCGCACGAGGTCCTTGTAGATCGAGTCGCACGCCTTCTTGACGTACGAGCGCGTCTGCGAGTCCTTCGACGCCGGCAGCGCTGCGCCGGTCTCGGGGTCGACCGAGGCGCCCCCGACCGGGAACGGCAGCTCGACGTCCTCCACGATCCGGTCGAAGAGCAGCTGCCGCTTCGCGGAGCGGAGCGCCTTCGAGTCCTGCTCGGCGTCGGTGAGGGCCTTCAGCTCGTCGCCGAACTGCTCGCGCACCGGCCCTTCGACGGCGACCGACCGCTGCTTCTCGAGCAGGCTTGTGAGCGCCGACTTGACCTGCACCTGGCGCGTGATGTCGTCGTCGGTCGAGTCCATGGTGATCGGCGGCGCGAGCTCGGCGAGGAGCTCGTCGACGGCGGTTGCGGACTCCTTGATCCCGACGTCCTGGATCCGCTGCCAGATCGTGTGCCCGTGGTCGCGCTCGAGCTCGGCGGTGAGGTCGAGGTCGAGCCACTTCGGCTTGCCCGCCTGGCGGCGCAGCTCTTCCTGCGCCTCGCACAGCTTCGCGATCTCGCCCTGCGCGATCTCGAGCGCCTCGAGGATCCGCTCCTCGGGCACCTCGCTCGCGCCGGCCTCGACCATGGTCAGGCCCTCCTTCGTGCCCACCACGATCAGGTCGAGGTCGGAGTCGTCCTCGCTCTCCCGCAGCGTGGGGTTGACGACCAGCTGGCCGTCGATCTGGCCGATGCGGACGGCTCCCACCGGGCCGAGGAACGGCAGCGGCGAGAGCATCAGCGCGGCCGAGGCCCCGTTGAGGCAGAGGATGTCGTGCGCCGTGACCATGTCCGCGCTGAGGACGGTGCAGATCACCTGCACCTCGTTGCGGAAGCCCTTCGGCCAGAGCGGCCGGATCGGCCGGTCGATCATTCGTGCGGTGAGGATGGCACGCTCGGTCGGGCGCCCCTCCCGCTTGAAGAAGCCGCCCGGGATCTTGCCGGCGGCGTACATCCGCTCCTCGACGTCGACGGTGAGCGGGAAGAAGTCGGCGCCCTCGCGCGCTTCCATGCGCCCCTGGGCGGTGGCGAGCACCATCGTGTCGCCGGCGCGGACGACGACTGCGCCGTCCGCCTGCTTCGCGAGGTGGCCGGTTTCGAAGCTGATCTCCTGGCTTCCGATCTGGACGGAGATCTGCGCCCGGCTCTCGGTCGCGATACTCATCAATTGTCCTCCACTCTGCTTGTGGAGGGCGGGAGCTCGAGCCAGTCCAGACGATTGTGGGCTCGCTCGAACTTCCACCCTCCGTTTACTTGAGGAGCTAGCGGCGCAGGCCGAGCTCCTTGATGAGGGCGCGGTAGCCCTCGAGGTCGTGCTTCTGCAAGTAGTTCAGGAAGCGACGGCGCCGCCCGACGAGCTTGAGCAGCCCGCGCCGCGAGTAATGGTCGTGCTTGTGGATGCGCAGATGCTCGGTCAGCTCGTTGATCCGCTGCGTCAGCATCGCGATCTGCACCTGGGGCGAGCCGGTGTCGGCTTCGCCGCGGCCGTGCTTCGCGATGATCTCCTGCTTTGCTTCCTTGGTCAGGGCCACGCCCTCTCCTTCCTGTCGCCTCCCTAGACTCCGCCCACGGCGCCAAGGACGCACGCGCGAGCCGGGCCTGGGTCGCGGGGTAGGGTAGCGGAAACCGGCATGGCGAGCGCGATTCCGCAAGCACGGCTGGCCGAGATCGTGCGCGAGGCACAGGCGCGGACGGGCGTTACGGTCGCCGCGGCCGCGCTGCACGTCGAGGGGCGCACGACGCTCGCGGGCGCACACGAGCGCCCGTTCCGGATCGCCTCGATCACGAAGTCGTTCACCGCGACGGCCGTCTACCTCGCCGGCCTCCTCGACGACCGGCGCCGCGCGCTGCTCTCGCATACGGCGGGCCTCCGCCCAGAGCGGGCCGAGCCGTTGCCGCCCGAGTGCACGGGGCTGTGGTCCTACTCGAACGCCGGCTACCGGGAGGCCGCGGCCGGTTTCGACGCCGACTACTCGGCTGCGGTGCGCGAGCTGGTGATCGAGCCTCTGGGCTTGCGCCACACCGGCTTCGAGACGCCGGACGGCGCCGTGCCGGGCACGATGCCGGGCGACGTCGTCGCGGATCCGTCGTACCCGGTCGAGCGCAGACCCGGCGGCGGCCTGTGGTCGACCGTGGGCGATCTCGTGGAATACGGGCTCGCGCACTGTCACGACTGGCCGGATCTCCGTCAGCCCGTCGGCGAGGCGCTCGGCGCCCGCTATGCGCTCGGCTGGTGGGTGCGCGACGGCGTCGTCGACCACGAGGGGTCGGTCGGCGGGTACCAGTCACTGCTGTTGCTCGTCCCAGAGCGACGGCTCGTGCTCGCCGTCCTCACGAACTCGTGGCGCGGATCGGCGCTGATCCGGCACGTCGTCGAGCAGCTGCGGCTGGCGCCTTCGGCAACGCCGACGCAAAACGCCGAGAGCGTCGACGGGACGTACGGGCTCGATGGCTTCCGAGCGACCGTCGGCGACGGGTATGTGACCGAGATCGAGGCAGATCCTCTCACGGGGGCGCGACTCGAACGGCGCTACCGGCTGCGACCCGACGCGACCCTGATGTCCTGGCGAAGCGACTTCCCGCGTCCCGGCGTCGCCCGGATCGGCTGGGTAGCGCTCCCGCGGAGGTAACGCTCAGACGGGCCGCTCGGTCCCGCCCGTCCGCTCGACGTCGTCGCCGATCGCGGCCACGAGCTCCTCGAGCGAGTCGAAGCGCCGCTGCTCGCGGAGCGGGGTCCAGAGCTCGACCACGAGGCGCTCGTCGTACAGGTCGCCGTCGAAGTCGAGCAGGTGCGCCTCGACCCTCCGCTCGACGCCGTCGAAGTGCGGGTTCGTCCCGATCGACACGGCTGCCCGCTTGTCGCGGGTCCAGCCCGCGTAGACGCCGTCAGGTGGGACGAGCAACCCTTCCGGGACGTCGAGGTTCGCGGTCGGGAAGCCAAGCTCTCGCCCGCGCCCGTCGCCGCGGACGACGACGCCCTCGACCTCGGGAGGCCGCCCGAGCAGCATCGCCGCGGCTTCGGTCTCGCCGGCGTGGACGAGCTCCCGCACCCGGCTCGAGGAGACGTTCTCGACGAGCGGGACGCGCCGCACGTCGAAGCCCAGTCCCTCGAGCAGCGCGAGATCGCCTTCGCGGCCCCGGCCGAAGCGGAAGGTCTCCCCCGCGGCGACGACTTCGGCGCCGATTCCGCGCAGCATCCGCTCGGCGAACTCGTCCGCCGGGAGCGCCGCAAGCCGGTCGTCGAAGCGGAGCACGAGCACGTCCTCGACGCCCGCTTCCGCCAACAGCTCGAGCCGCCGCTCGAGCGTGGCGAGGAGCTCGACCTGCCCGCCGAGCACGGCCCGCGGATGCGGGTCGAAGGTCACGACGCCCGTCCGCAGCCCGGCGTTCCGCGCGGCTTCGATCACCCGGACGTGGCCGCGGTGGACGCCGTCGAAGGTGCCGACGGCGACGGCGCGTCGCGCGTCGGGTAGCTCCGACGGCTCGCGGGCGACGTTCACGCGCCCGGCGCGCGGGCCGCCTCAACCCGCTCCAGCACGTCGGCCTCCGGCAGGAGTCGCTCGCTCGTGAACGCCTCCGGGGCGACCGCGTCGGCGACCGAGAACGGACCGACGTTCGTCCGTCGCAGCGTCACGCACTGCCCGCCGAGCGCGATCGCAAGCGACCGGATGTACGTCCCGGAGCTGACGTGGGCGTCGAGCGTCACCGTCTCTCCCGTATACGCGATGACGTCGAGCGCATGCACAGTCGACCGCCGCACGGGCATCGCCACCTCGACCCCGCGCCGGGCGAGCTTATACGCGCGCTCACCGCCGATCTTCACCGCGGATGCGGCAGGGATCGGCAGCTCGATCTCACCTCGGAGGCGCTCGAGCCGGTCCGCCAGCTCGTCCTCGCCGGGCGGCGCATGGCGCTCGACGACCTCCCCCTCCGGGTCCCCGGTCGACGTGCGACGGGTGAGGTCGATCTCGGTGAGGTACCGCTTGTCCAGGCCGACGAGCCATGGAGTGAGCTTAGTTGCCCTACCGGACAACAGGAGGAGGAGCCCTGTGGCGAATGGGTCGAGCGTCCCTGCGTGCCCGGTCCGCGCACCGGTCAGCCGCCGGATCTGCGCGACGACGGCGAAGGAGGATGGGCCGCTCGGCTTGTCGACGAGCGCGACCCCGGCGGGCTCAAGCGCGCGAGGCGGCACGCTGCGCGAGGAAGCCTTCGCGGATCTGCTCGACGATCTCCTCCAACGGCAGATCCGTGGAGAAGCCGGCGGCCTGGCGATGTCCACCGCCGCCGAAGCGCCGCGCGATCGCCGAGACGTCGAGCTCGTCGATGCTCGAGCGGAGCGACCCCTTGTACGCGCGCGTCGCGTCGTTCAACTGCTCCCGGATCAGCACCGCGAGCTCCGCCCCTTCGACGGCGCGCAGGTAGTCGATGATCCCTTCGGAGTACGGTTCGGCGGCGCCGACCTCCGCGAAGTCGGTGCGCACGAGGTGCGAGGCCACGATCCGCCCGCCTTCGAGCACTTCGGCACGGTCGAGGGCGCGCGCGAGAAGCTTGAGCTTCGCGAACTCGACGGACTCGTAGACCTGCTGGAAGACCGCGTGGATGTCGGCTCCGGCCTCGACAAGCTCCGCTGCGAGCCTGAGCGCCTTCGGCGTCGTATTTGCGTACTGGAACCGCCCCGTGTCGGTGACGAGGGCGATGTAGAGCGGCTCGGCGAGCTCGGGTGTGAGCTCGACTCCGAGCTCGGAGAACACGTCTCGCAACACCTCGCCCGTCGACGACGCGTCGGCGACGATCAGGTTGAGGTCGCCGAACCGCGTGTTGTCGTGGTGGTGGTCGACGTCGAGCACGAGCGGCGCACGGGAGACTGCGGCGTCATCGCCGATCCGGTCCTCTTTGGCGCAGTCGACCGCCAGCAACACACGCTCGGCGGCGTCCTCGGGAGGCTCGCGCGAGAGTGCTGCGAGTGGCATGAACGCGTACTCGCGCGGGAGCGGCGTCTTGCCCGGGAGGTACATGACGGCGTCCTTGCCGAGCTGTTGCAGGGCCAACGCTGCCGCGAGCAGCGATCCCAGCGCGTCTCCGTCCGGGTTCTCGTGCGTGACGAGCAGGAAGCGGTCGTGCCGCCGCAGCGCGTCCGCAATCGCCTTCAGGTCAGTCGTGTGCGTCATCGTCGTTCGGCGCGAGCTCGTCGATCAGGCGGGTCATGCGCACGCCGCGCTCGACCGTCGGATCGTACTCGAACGTCAATTGGGGAGTGCGTTTGAGCCTGAGCTCTCGGGCGAGGCGCGACTGGAGCACGCCGTGCGCCGCCTCGAGCCCCAGCAGGCTCGCGCGTTGCTTGCGGCCCGAACCGAGCACGCTGACGTAGACCGTCGCGTGCCGCAGGTCGGGGGCGGTGTCGACCCCCGTCACCGTGATCAGGCCGATTCGCGGATCCTTGAGCTCGGGGACCGCCTCGGCAAGCACCTGCCTCACGGACTCGTTCACTCGTCGCATGCGCTCGCTCATGGCCTCCATTCAAGCGCCTGATCGGGTTGAGCGCGGATCTCCGTGGCCGTTCGCACTTTGTGGGCGCTCCTACCTCCCACACCCCCACCCAAGGGTGGGGATGCCGTCCCTCCGCCCTCGGTGAGGACGCTACCCCCGCAAAACTCGCGAAAGGGCGCCGAGCAATCGCGAAACGCCGGCAAACCGCGCCGGGTTCGGCCGCGGCCGGGGAGAGGCAACTCAGCGAATCACTTCGAGGACGAGCGGCCGCGGCTCCGGCTCGGCCCCGATCTCGTACGCGGCGAGGAGCGCCGACTCGGCCGATCCGGCCGCCGCCTCGTCGCGGGCGTGGATCTCGGCGAGCGGCTCGCCTGCTGAGACCTCGTCGCCCCGCTTGCACAGGCACACCACGCCGACGGCGTGGTCGATCGGCTCGCCGACAACCTCCCGCCCGGCGCCGAGCTCCATGGCGGTGACGGCGACCTCTTTCGCCCCCAGCTCGCTGACGAACCCACTCTGCGGCGCGACGACCTGCCGTACGACGGGAGCCACGGGCAGCCGGGCCGGATCGGGATCGCCGCCCTGCGCCCGCACCCACCGGTCGTAGGACGCCATCGCCGAGCCGTCTGCGAGCGCCGACTCCGCTCGGCGCCTCCCCTCGACCTCGTCGACGCCGAGATCCGAGAGCGCAAGGAGTTGCGCGGCCGCATCGACCACCAGCTCGCGGAAGTCCGGCGGTCCGCCACCGCCCACCGTCTCCCATGCCTCCCGCACCTCGAGCGCGTTCCCGACCGCCCGGCCGAGCGGCTGATCCATGTCCGTCAGCACACACACCACGTCCATCCCGGCCTGCTCGCCGAGCACCCGCATCTCTCGCGCGAGCTCGCGCCCGTCGTCCACCGTTCGCATGAAGGCGCCCTCGCCGACCTTGACGTCGAGCACGACCGCGCTCGCGCCCGCGGCGATCTTCTTCGACATGATGCTCGCCGCGATCAGCGAGACCTGGTCGATCGTCGCCGTCACGTCGCGCAGCGCGTAGAGCTTCTTGTCGGCCGGGACGAGATCGGCGGTCTGCCCGGCGACCGCGATCCCGATCTCCCGTGTCTGCTCGACGAGCTCGTCCGTCGTCAGCTCGACGCGGAAGCCGGGGATGGACTCGAGCTTGTCGAGCGTGCCGCCCGTGTGGCCGAGGCCGCGCCCGCTCATCTTCCCGAACGGCACGCCGCAGGCGGCGGCGACGGGCCCGACCGCGATCGTGACCTTGTCGCCGACGCCGCCCGTGGAGTGCTTGTCGACGACGCGTCGCCCGAGCCGGGCCGCGAGATCCACGACCTCCCCGCTCGCCACCATCGCATCGGTCATCGCGTAGGTCTCCGCAGGCGTCAGGCCCCGGAACCACACCGCCATGAGAAAGGCCGCGGCCTGGTAGTCGGCGACCTCCCCTCGGGCGTAGGCCGCGATGAACTCGCGCACCTCGGCGGGCGCCAGCTCCTCGCCGTTCCGCTTGCGCTCGATCAGCTCGACGACATGCATCGGCGCGAGCCTAGTCCTAGTCCTCCGGATCGACGAGAAGCCGCTCTGCCCACGCGACCTCCCACGCCTGCCCGCGCAGCCATCGCTCCGCGTCGTCCAGGAGGCGCTCGACCTCCCGGTGCTCGCGCGCGACACACGCGGCGGTGATGCGCGCACGCTGCCAGACGTCGTGGTGGTCGACCTCCGCCACCGAGGCGCCGACCCGGTTCTGGAGCTGTGCCTTCGCGGAGCGCAGGTGGTGGCGCTTGTCCTTCAGGGAGTGCGCCTCGGGGAAGTGAAGCTCGCAGGTGAGGATCCCGACCCAGCCGCTCGCCACGGGGTCATTCAAGCCGAGGACGGCCGCACCACGCCGCTGGACCTGCTGAGCGGCTAGGCGGTGGCGCTCGGAGCCTCGTCGAGCGACGTCCGCTCGACTTCGCGCGTCTCGAAGACCTCGAGCACGTCGGCTTCCTTCACGTCGTTGAAGCCCTCGAGGAGGATGCCGCACTCGAAGCCCTCCGCGACCTCGCGGACGTCGTCCTTGAACCGCTTCAGCTGCGAGATCGTGGTCGTGTAGATCACCGCGCCGTCGCGGATCACACGGACGCTCGCGTTGCGCCGCACGACCCCGTCGGTGACCATGCAGCCGGCGATCGTGCCGAGTCGCGAGACGCGGAAGAGCGCCCGCACCTCGGCCTCGCCGATCGTCTCCTCCGTCCTGACCGCGGAGAGCTTCCCGACGAGCGCCTGCTCGATGTCCTCGGTGAGCTTGTAGATGACGTCGTAGGTGCGGATCTCGACGCCCTCGCGGGCGGCGAGCGCACGCGCCTCGGCGTTCGGCCGGACGTTGAAGCCCACAATCAGGGCGTCGGACGCGGACGCGAGCATAATGTCGTTCTGCGTGATCGCACCCACGCCCTCCGCGATCACGTTCAGCCGCACCTCCGAGTGCTCGAACTTCGACAGCTCCGAGACGACCGCCTCGACCGAGCCGACGACATCACCGCGGACGACGAGGTTGAGGTCGGAGACCTCGCCCTCCTGGAGCTGCTCGTACAGGCCCTCGAGCGAGACGCCGCCGCTCGGGCGGACGGCCGCGAGCTGCTCTCGGCGGAGCCTCTCTCCGCGCCGGTTCGCCAAGTCGCGCGCCTCACGGTCGTTCGCGACGACCCGCGCCAGCTCACCCGCCGCCGGCGGCTTGTCGAAGCCGAGGATCTCGACGGGATCGCCCGGAACCGCGCTTTCCCGCCGCTCGCCCTTGTAGTCGAAGAGCGCCTTCACACGGCCGTGCGCGTCGCCGGCGACAACAGCGTCGCCGACGCGGAGCGTGCCGCGATGGACGAGCATCGTCGCAACCGGGCCGCGGCCCACGTCGAGTCGCGACTCGATGATCGGGCCGGAGGCCTCTGCATTCGGGTTCGCCTTCAGGCCTTCGAGCTCGAGGTCGGCGACGAGCAGCACCTTCTCGAGCAGGTCGTCGAGGTTCTGCTGCGTCTTCGCCGAGACCTCTGCGAACTGGGTCGTGCCGCCCCAGTCCTCCGGCTGCAGCTCTTCCTGCGCGAGCTCGCCCTTGACACGGTCGACGTTCGCGTCGGCGAGATCGATCTTGTTCACCGCGACGACGATCGGCACCTCGGCGGCGCGAGCGTGCGCGATCGACTCCTTCGTCTGCGGCATGACGCCGTCGTCGGCGGCCACGACGAGGACGGCGATGTCCGTCACCTTGGCGCCACGGGCGCGCATCGCGGTGAACGCCTCGTGGCCCGGCGGATCGAGGAACGTGATCTTGCGGCCGTCGACGTCGACCTGGTAGGCGCCGATGTGCTGCGTGATGCCGCCGGCCTCGGTGGCGACGACGCGCGCGTTGCGGATCGCGTCGAGCAGCGTCGTCTTGCCGTGGTCGACGTGGCCCATGATCGTGACGACCGGCGGGCGCGCCTGCAGCGCCTCCTCGGGATCGTCGAACGTCTCCGGCTCTTCCTCGTCGTCCGCGGCGTGCTTGATCGTCACCTCGCGCTTGACCTCGGTGGCGATCAGCTCGACCTCCTCGTCGCTCAGCGACTGCGTGGCCGTCCGCATCTGGCCGAGGCCCATGAGGATTTTGATGATCTCCGGCATCGGGACACCGAGCGCCTGCGAGAGGTCGCGGACGCTGACGCCGGACTCGACGGAGACGGGGCCGGTAGGCGGTGGCGCCGGAGGACGCGGCTCGCGGTTGCGCTGGCTGTCCTGGCGCGCCTGCCGCTGCTCGCGAGAGGGACGTTGCCCTCCCTGGTCGATCACGACGCGCCGCCTGCGTCCGGGCGGGCCGCCGCCGCCGCGCGGGCGGAGCGGGCGATTCGGTCTGTTACCTCCGTTAGCCATCGTCCCCACCAGTGTAGAGGCGCTGCAGCTCGGGCTCGATGCGCACGTGCTGCCGCAGGACGCGCGCGAACGTCCCGTGTGCGGCGGCCCGCTCGAAGCAGGCGACGTTGTGGCACGTGTAGGCGCCGCGGCCCGGCGCCGTGCGTCCGGCGACGAGCGCGCCGTCGCGGGCGGCGAAGCGGAGCAGCTCGCGCTGCTGAGCCCGCCGGCCGCAGCCGGCGCAGCGCCGCACGGGCGCGTTACCTACGACTGCTCCTCGGTCTGCTCGACCGGGATGCCCGCAGGAACCTCTTCCGGCTCGGAGATCTCGGCCGCAGGCTCGACCACCGGCTCCTCGGTCTCGACCGCCTCGGCTTCGACCTCGCCCCCGGCCTCGACCGTCTCGGCTTCGTCCTCCACGGCCTGGGAAGCGGCCTCCGCGGGCGGTCCCGCGACGTAGTCGCTGCCGGTTCCCTCGAGCGCCTGGTGGGCCGGAACGCCGCAGAAGCGCGAGCCGGGCAGTGCGGCGTTCGGGCAGCGCTTGCCGTTGGCCAGGACCGCGGCGCAGCGGCCCGAGAAGTCCTCCGCGCCCTCCTCGCCGCCGCCGAAGGCCGCCTCGGCCTCGGCCTGCGCGAACTCGGTGTCGCTCTGGATGTCGATCTTCCAGCCGGTGAGGCGCGCGGCGAGGCGGGCGTTCATGCCCTCCTTGCCGATCGCGAGCGCGAGCTGGTCGTCGGGGACGACGACGGTGGCCTCGCGGCCCTCGTCGTCGAGGTAGACCTCGCGCACGCGCGCCGGCGAGAGCGCCTTCGCGACGAACCGTGCGGGCTCCGGGTTCCACGGGATGATGTCGATCTTCTCGCCGCGGAGCTCCGACACGACCATGCGCACGCGCGAGCCGCGCGGACCGACGCAAGCCCCGACGGGGTCGACGCCCTGGGCGTGCGATTCGACGGCGATCTTGGAGCGGTAGCCGGGCTCGCGGGCGACGCCGCGGATCTCGACGAGACCGTCGGCGATCTCCGGCACCTCGAGCTCGAAC
Source organism: Gaiellaceae bacterium (assembly GCA_036490825.1). Lineage (GTDB taxonomy): Bacteria > Actinomycetota > Thermoleophilia > Gaiellales > Gaiellaceae > Palsa-739. The sequence continues at coordinate 26,746 of DASXDE010000018.1, read as the reverse complement.
AGCGTCTTGATCAGCTCGGGATCGCGGCGCGAGAGGATGACCTGCGGGCCCTTCGTCCCGGAGCGCACCTCGGTGATGACCGCCTTGATCCGCGAGCCCTGCTCGTAGCGCTCGCCGTCGACCTGCTCGGAACGCGGCAGGAGCGCCTCGACCTTGCCGAGGTCGACGAGCACGTTGTTGCGATCGCCGGCCTGCTGGACGATGCCGGTCACGACCTCGGTCACGCGGTCGATGTACTCGTCGTACATCATCCGCCGTTCTTCCTCGCGGATCCGCTGCAGGATGACCTGCTTCGCGGTCTGCGCGGCGATGCGGCCGAAGCCCTCCGGCGTCACGTCCTCGCGCTTGACGTCGTCGTCCGGAACGTCGGACCAGTCGACGTCGAGGTCGTCGTCGGAGATGAGCGTGTGCTGGCGCTCGCCGGTCTCTTCCTCGAGCCGCTCGAGCTCCTCCAGCTTGCGCTCACGGGCCTCGTCGAGCAGGCGCTCCTCGATGTCCGGGGGCAGCTCGACCGAGAAGACGCGGAAGTCACCCGTGTGGTCGTCCATCTCGACCGTGGCATGTCGCGCGGCGCCCGGCGTCTTCTTGTAAGCCGCGAGGAGCGCGTCCTCGAGCGCCGCGACGAGGGCACCCTCGTCGATTCCCTTGTCGCGCTCGATCTCGCGGACGGCCTCGATGATCTCCTGGCTCATGTCACGCTCCCCTTCACATCAGATGTCGGGATCAGATTGGCCCGCACGATCTCGTGGTACGGGATCTCGGTCTCGGCGCCGTCCGAAGCGGCGACCTTCACGCTCTGCTCGCCGGCGGCGAGGATCTCCCCGCGCAGCTTGCGGCCCGGGGTGCGCAGGCGGACGCGGCGTCCGCGCGCCGCCTCGAAGTGCTCCTGCCGGCGCAGCGGCCGGTCGAGCCCCGGCGAGGACACCTCGACGCTGTACTCGCGGAGGTAGTCACGCAGCACGTCGGTCACGCGCCCGCAGAGGGCGTGGTCGACGCCCTCCGGGTGGTCGATGAAGACGCAGAAGCGGGACGGCGTGAGCAGCTCGACTGCGAGCACGTCGACGCCCGGCAGATCATGCTCGACCCGCGGTGCGATTTCGTCCTGCAGCTGGCGCTCCTTCTCGAATGTGGTGGGCATATCTCCGTCCCTGTCACAGAAAATGGGCCCGCAGGCCCATTTCTCCGAACCGGTGAAATGTGGTCGCTCGAGTGTAGCAACGGCGCCGTCTCAGCCGGCCGTCACGTGCCCCTCCACGCGCACGAGGTGCCCGGCTTCGGCGAGCTCGTCCACGAGGCCGTCCTCCCAGTACCACCGCCACGAGAACCAGCGTGCGAGCTCGCGCTCCGGCGTGACGACCGCGGCGCGGACGCCGGCGCAGAGGAGGTCGCCGAGCGCCGCCCGCGGGTCGTCTCCACCGCTCGGCTCGGGGTGTGCCTGGTCCCACCGGGCGAGGAGGCTCGTGTGCCGGTGCGGCTCCTCGTAGACGATCGATCGTGCGACGATCGCGCCGCAGCGCTCGAGCGGCGAGCGCAGGCTCTTCAGCTCCTTCGGCGTCAGCGCCAGCTCCGTCTGCAGGTCCTCGAGCTCGGACGGGCCGGCGTCCGCGAGGTGGCCCAGCAACCGCGCCCAGCCCACGTCCGCGGCCTCCACCCGCGCGAGCTCGGCCCGGCAGACGGGGTCGAGGAGCGCCGCGACCTCGTCCGTCACGAGCAGGCTCTTGCCGCGGTGGACCGCGAGGATGAGATGACCGCGCGCGCCGAGTTGCCCGAACCACGGGAACTTCGTCGCCGGCCACTGGCCGAAGCCCGGCTTCTCGCGCGCGTACGGCTCCTCGTGACACGCCTCGAACAGGCTCGGCAATGCGGAGTCGGTGGTGCGTGTGAGCAGGCCCCGATCGCGGAGGAAGTCCTCCGCCTCGTCGGGCGTCCGGAGGGCGCGGTCCGGCGTCAGGCGGCACTCGTAGGCCCTCCGCTCCTCCAGCTCCGCGAGCGCCGTCATGTCTCGACGACGATCGTCACCGGGCCGTCGTTCACGAGCTCGACCTCCATCTTCGCGCCGAAGACGCCGGTCTCGACCGGCACGCCGAGCTCGCGCAGCTCGGTGCAGAACCGCTCGTAGAGGGGCTCCGCGCGCTCGGGCGGCGCGGCCCCGGCGAAGCTCGGCCGGTTTCCCTTCGCGGTGTCCGCGATCAGCGTGAACTGGGAGACGACGAGCGCGGCGCCGGCGACGCCGAGCACCGAGCGGTCGAAGCGACCGGCGTCGTCCGGGAAGATGCGCAGCCGCGCGACCTTGCCGGCGAGCCGCGCCGCCTCCTCCTTCCCGTCCCCGCTTGCCACCCCGAGCAGGACGCAGAGGCCGGGGCCGATCTCGCCGCCGGGCGTAACGCGAGCGCGCGAGACCCGTTGCACGACCGCCCGCATGGGCCGAAGCTACTCCAGCTCGCGGATGCGCGCGCGGTACTGCTCCGAGCCGGGCCGGAGGGAGCTCGCGAGCTTGTAGTGGCTGTTCGCCTCGCGGTCGCGTCCCTGTTTCTCGAGGCAGCGGCCGAGCGCGTAGTGGGCGTAGTCGTTGACCGGTGAGAGGTCGAGCAGCTTGCGGAACTCGGCCTCGGCCTCGCTCCAGCGGCGGATCCGGAAGTACGCGATCCCGAGGGCCTCGCGGATCGAGGCCTTGTCCGGCTCGCGCTGCTTCGCCTTCTCCAGCGAGACGGTGGCCTGAGCGGCCATGCCCGCCCGGAGGTGGCGGCGGCCGCGCTGGAAGAGGCTGTACGTGGACTCGCTCATGACCCCGTGACCATCCTGCTACCCAGTGAAGCGGAGGCGTCAACCGGGGCGGACTGCCGCGCGAGCGAGCGGAGCGAGAAGAGCCCGCACAGCCGTTCCCGCGAGGTGAGGCTGCGCCGGATGCCGTCGAGGAGCCCCCGCAGCTCGCGCCGGGCCGTGCCGGCCGCGACCTCGGCGTCCTCAGCCCGGCCGAAGCGCGCCGCGGTCGCCGCGGCCACGAACGGCGTCGGCTCCACTCCGAACTCGTGCCGCACCAGCTCGCCGAGCTCGGCCAGCGTCGCGCTGCCCGGCGCCTCGGTGCGCTGGTCGACGAGGAACGCCCTGAGCTCCTCTCGACACGCGGCGGCTACACGCCGCGGGTCGCGGCGGGCGCGGCGAGCGATCCGGACGGCCGCCTTTGCCAGCACGATCGCTCCGCCCGCGATGCCCAGGACCAGCAACAGGAGCAGCACCGGCCGGCTGCGATCTCCACCGCCGCTGGCGAGCGGGGGTGTGAAGGCGCGGACGCGCCGCCTTGCCCGGGCGTGCGGCCGGACGAGCCCGTTCTGGCGGCTCAGCTTGCTCGCGATCGCCCCCGACCCGCGGGCCGTGGCCCGCGCCTTGTGCGGCGCGAGCGGGTTCGCCTGCGACCCGAACGTCCGGCCCGCCGCGTTCGTCCCGGCCAGGGGCGGGCGATGGGGCGCCCCCGGCCCGGCCGGGGTCGGGTCGAACGGCAGCCACCCGTACCCCTTGAACCACGCCTCGACCCAGGCATGCGCCTCGCGGTCGGTCACGATCCAGGTGTGCGTGTTCGCGTCGTAGGTCCCGCCGGCGAAGCCGACCGCGACGCGCGAGGGAATCCCGAGGTAGCGGAGCATGAGCGCCATGGCGCCGGCGAAGAACTGGCAGTAGCCGGCACGCGTCTGGGTGACGAAGCCCACCAGCGGCGGCCCGATGACGAGCGGGTGGTTCGCGTACCGGAAGCCGCCGGTGGCGACGAACCAGCTCTCGAGGCGACTCACCGCGCCGTACGGCGTCCGAGCCGAGCCGGCGACCTCCTCCGCGAGCCGCGCGAGCGGCAGGTACCCGTTGAGCGCAGGGTTCTGGGCCACGAGCCCCAGAACGGCAGAGGCGCGATCCGGCGTCCCGAACGGCGGTACCGTCACGCCCCGGCCGACGTCGAGCAGCCCTTCGTCCGAGAGCAGCCGCGGATACGCCGGGACCGACCTGCGCAACACGGCCGCAGTCGGCCGCGCCGTGTGGCTCCACACGGCGTACTGGAAGCCGCGTGGGAGAGCCTGGTCGAGCGCGGCGAAGCCGCGGTCCGGCTGGCCGAGCAGCGGCGCGTCTCCGGCCGCGAAGCGGATCGGGATGCTGCCGCCCGCGAGCCGGGTGTCGGCAAGGCCTTCCACCGTCACGAGCTCGCGTGTCTGGTTCTGCGGGCGCAGCGCTGCAGCGGGCTCGAGGGTGTCGGCGGGGCGAGACACGCCGATTGACCACGCGTCGGTCGTGAAGTCGTCGAGGACCGCCGCACGAAGGTAGGCCGGGGTCCGGTCCGACCGGACGTCGAGCACCACCGTCGGATGCGCCGGCCACTTGAGCCCGCCGTATTGCGCGTTCCAGACGAAGTCGACGCCGATCGGGCCCCCTGCGGCCGCGTGCGTGAGGTTCCAGGACTGCCAGTGGACGAGCCCGTGTCGGGCCGCGGTCGCCGAGCCGACCGCAACGGCTCCCGCCGCCACGACCGCGACGGCCGGCAGGGCGAGCCCCGTCACGCGGCGGGAGCCGAGGCCGGCGAGGAGGACGAGCGCCGCGCCGAGGATCGCCGCACCCATCGCCACTCCGTGCGACGGCCCGAGCAGCGTCGCGGGCCAGCCGGCCCCTCCAAGCAGGGCGAGCGCGCTCCCGACCGGCTTCCGCTCCGCCGCGAGCAGGGCGACGACGAGCGAGAACGTGAAGACGCCGGCGAGCACGAGCTCGCCCATCGCCACGTGCACGCGGGGGTCGAAGGGGAGGTGGGTGCCGTAGAAGTCGGAGAAGCCGTTCCCGAAGCGCGTCCCCATGCTTGACAGGGAGTCCGCGACGCCGAAGCCCGAGCCCGGATCCAGGAGCCTCCAGGGGACGAGGTCGACGCCCACGGCAATCCTGGCCGCAGCGACGGTCGCCGCGATCGCGCCGGCGACGCGCAGGGCGCGGCGTCGCGGCGCCGCCGCCGCGAGCGCCAGGGCGAGGAGTGCGAGCACGCGCCAGAAAGGGGCCGCCGGCTGCTCGAGGCGGAGCCACGCGAGGGCGACGACCGCGAGCGCGGGGGTGCCGGCGGCGACTGTCCGGGCAGCGCTAGGCATGCGCGAGCTCCTCCGCTCTGATCCCGCTCAGCGCAACGGCCAGGTCGTCGCCGCGCCGCACGACCGCGATCGGCACACCCGCCGCCTGCAGGCGCAGGAGAGCCGGTTCCGGGCGACCGGGACGCCCGGCGAAGCTCGCGGCCTCGACGTGGACGAGTGCGACCGCGCGGCGGGTGAGCGCCCGCTCGAGCAGGCGAGCGACCAGGCTCGGCTCGATCCGCGACGTGACGACGACGAGCTCGAGCGAGCGCGCCGCCGGGCTCACACCCGAGTCGAGCAGGGCGGCCGCGGGGGCGCGCGCGTCGGGCTCGGCCGCGGCGAGGAGCTCGAGCGCACGCTGCCACTCCGGACCATCGGACCAGACCGTCTGGGTCTCCCGGCCCGCGGTGTTGAACGCGAGGACACAGCGGCGGCCGTGCCGCATCTGCGCGAGCAGGATCGAGCCGGCCACGCGGACGGCCGCGTCGAAGGACGAATCCGGCGGCGAGCCCGCGACCCCCGCGGCGTCACCGTCGAGGAGGACTGCGACCTCGTCCCGCGGCGAGTCCTCGAGCTCCTTCACCATCAACGAGCCGCGCCGCGCAGTGGACGGCCAGTGCACCCGCCGCAGCGACTCCCCCTGCTGATGGTCCCGCACGCTGTGCAGCTCGAAGCCGACGGGCCGCCGCAGCAGGAGGCGTCGGCCGTGCTCGGGGCCGGCGCCACCGTCGAAGAAGAGCCGCTCGACCTCGGTGAGGCGCGGATAGACGACGAGCGCCTGCTGCTCCTCGAGCCCGAGCGCTGCCTCCGCGAGGCCGAAGGGGTCCCGGATCGACAGGCTGACCCGAGAGAAGCGATGGCGGCCGCGCGGCACCTCCCGCAGCCGGTAGGAGCCCGTATGGCGGCCACGCCCGCGCGGCCGCAGCTCGACCGCCTGCTCCGCGAGCCGTCCGACGCGCTCGTGGGCGACGACGCTCGGCAGGGGCACTCCGGGCTCGCGCTCGAGCACGAGCTCGATCGCGACGTCGTCTCGCTCGAACAGGCTCTCGTGCGGCCAGCGCCTGCGCATGCGCGGCTGCCGCAGCGTGATCCGCACCCACGCCAGCGCGAGCGGCACCGCGAGCACGAGACCCGCCGCCACCGGGAAGAGGGCGCGCGACCCGAAGACGACCGCGACGATCCAGCAGAACACGCCGAGGGTCAGTACCGCTCGACCCCGGGCGGTCATCAGACCGGGACCGGGGTGCGTTCGAGCGCGTCCGCGACGAGCTCGTCGGGGCCGAGCGCGGCCGAGCGGGCCTCGGGAGCGAGGATGAGCCGGTGGGCGAGCACCGGCGCCGCCACCGCCTTCACGTCGTCGGGCACCACGTAGTCCCGTCCCTCGGCGAGGGCCCGCGCCTTGGCCACCCGTAACAGCGCGATCCCGGCGCGCGGGCTCGCCCCGAGATAGAGACGGGAGTCGCCGCGCGTCTGGCGGAGCAGCGCGACGACGTAGCGGCCGAGGCTCTCCTCCACGTACACGGCCCGCGCGCTCTCGACCAGCCGCAGCACGTCGGCCGCGTCCGCGACTGCGGGGAGCGAGTCGAGAGGCGGCTCATTGGTCTGCTCGTCGAGCATCCGCGCCTCCTCGGCGAGCGGTGGATAGCCGAGCGAGAGGCGCATGGTGAAACGGTCGAGCTGCGCCTCGGGCAGCGGGTACGTCCCCTCGTACTCGATCGGGTTCTGCGTCGCCATGACCATGAACGGCGGCTCGAGCCGGTAGGTGACGCCGTCCACCGTCACCTGGCGCTCCTCCATGCACTCGAGCAGTGCGGCCTGGGTCTTCGGGGAGGCGCGGTTCACCTCGTCGACGAGGAGGAGGTTCGCGAACACGGGCCCTGCCCGGAACTCGAACTCGTTCCGCTGCTGGTTGAAGACGTTGACGCCCGTCACGTCCGACGGCAGCAGGTCGGGCGTGAACTGGAGGCGGGCGAAGTGGCAGTCGAGCGAGCGGGCCAGCGCCTTGGCGAGCATCGTCTTGCCGACGCCCGGGAAGTCCTCGATGATCGCGTGCCCCTCGGCGACGAGGCACAGCACGATCAGGCGCAGCGTCTCGTCGGGCGCGTGGACGACCCGGCCCAGGTTCTCGACGATCGTCTGGATCTGCCCGCTCGGGGCCGGTTCGACAGCGCGTTCAGCCATTCGGGATCAGCGTCTCCACCTCGTCGAGGATCGCCGCGGCAATCTCGTCCTTCGGAGCCTTCGCAACCGTCCGCTCTCCGGATTCGGTCAGGAGCGTCACCTCGTTCTCCGGTGTGTCGAAACCGATGTCAGTACGTGAGACGTCGTTGAGGACGAAGAGGTCGGCGCCCTTGCGCGCGAGCTTCTCCCGCGCGCGCTCGAGACCCGCTGCACCCGTCTCGGCGGCGAAGCCGACGAGGAGCTGGCCCTCGCGACGGCGCTCGCCGAGCGCCGAGAGCACGTCGGTGGTCGGCTCGAGCTCGAGCGTCCACGTCGCGGTGTCCTTCGGGCGCTTCGCAGCGAGCGCCTCCGCGGGGCGGTAGTCCGCCACTGCTGCGGCCATCACGACGACATCGGCGTCGGGGGCGCGTGCGAGCGCCTCGCGCTCGAGGTCGGCGGCGGTGGGCGTCTCGACGAGCTCGACTCCCGCGGGCGCGGGCTCGGCGAGGTTGGCGCCGAGCAGGGTCACCTCCGCGCCGCGCCGGCGCGCCTCGGCGGCGAGCGCGACGCCCATGCGCCCCGAGGAGCGGTTGCCGACGTAGCGCACCGCGTCGAGTGGCTCGCGCGTGCCGCCGGCGGAGATGAGGACACGCTTTCCGCTCAACGGCCCGGAGCCCGAGAGCAGGGTCCGCGCGGCCGCGAGGATCTCGTCCGGCTCCGCCATCCTCCCCACGCCGAGCTCTCCCTCCGCCGTCTCGCCCTCGTCCGGCCCGACGAGGACGACGCCGCGGGCGCGCAGCATCTCGGCGTTCGCCCGGGTCGCGGGATGCGCCCACATCCGCGGGTTCATCGCCGGCGCCACGAGGATGGGCCCGCGGTGCGCGAGCGCCGCCTCGGTCAGCACGTTGTCGGCGAGCCCGTGCGCGAGCTTCGCCAGCGTGTTCGCCGTGCACGGCGCGACGACGAGGAGGTCGGCGCGCGTGAGATGGAGGTAGACGTCGTCGCCCGGCGGCCGCCGCGCGAGGGCGCGGAACGTCTCGGCGGTGACGAAGCGCTCGGCCCCGGGCGTGACGAGGGGCACGACCTCGTGTCCCTCCTTGACGAGCAGCCGGCACAGCTCGCACGCCTTGTAGGCGGCGATGCCGCCCGTCACTCCGAGGAGCACGCGGGACATGCCGAAATGATGCCTGCGCGTCGCAGGCGCGGCCGGGCGCCGCTAGGCCGAGTAGTCGTACTTGAGCATGCCCTGGGAGACTTCCTCCAGGGCCATGGTCAGGTAGTTCTTCGACCGGCTCTCGACGAGCGGCGGCAGGTTGTCGCCGAAGGTGCCCTCACCGAGCTGCTGGTGGTAGTTGTTGATCTGCCGCGCGCGCTTCGCCGCCACGATCACGAGCGCGTAGCGCGAGTCCACGTTCTCCAGCAGGTCGTCGACACGGGGTTCGATCATCGCCGCGGCATGGTAGCGGTCGCGCCGAGAAGACCGCGGACGAGCGTCGTCAGCTCGGCGACGGCCCGCTCCAGGTCGTCGTTCTCGATCACGTGGTCGAACTCGCTTGCCTGCTCGAGCTGCGCACGGGCGAGCTCGATCCGCTCGCCGATCTCCCCGGTGCTCTCCGTCGCCCGTTCGCGCAGGCGGCGCTCGAGCTCCTCGACCCTGGCCGAGATGAAGATCGTCACCGCGCCGGCGACCTCGTGCTTGACGCGGAGGGCGCCGACGGTCTCGAGCTCCAGCAGCGGCACGTGGCCGTTCGCCGCGATCCGCTGGAGCTCCGACCGGAGCGTCCCGTAGCGGTGGCCCGAGACGTACTCGACGTGCTCGAGCAGCTCGCCGCGCGCGACGCGCGCGAGGAAGTCCTCGTCGCTGAGGAACCAGTACTCGCGGCCGTCCTCCTCCCCGCGACGGCGCTCCCGCGTCGTGGCCGAGACGGTCACCTCGATCCCGGGCACGCGCTCGACGAGCTCGCGGATGAGCGTCCCCTTGCCGGCGCCGGACGGGCCCGTGACGACGAGCACCGCCGGCATCCGCAGGGCCTCCACTAGCGGCTGTGGAAGAGACCGATCAGCTCGGTGCGCTGCCGCTCGGAGAGCCCGCCGACGGTCTTGGACTGGCTGATCTTGCACGTGGTCAGGAACCGCGTCGCCTTCACGCGGCCGAACTTCGGCACCGCCATCAGGATGTCGACGACCTTCGCCGTCGAGACGTACTCGGGCGGGTTACCGAGGATCTGCTCGATCTTGACCTTGCCCTCTTTGAGGTCCTTCTTCAGCTTGGCGCGCTTGACGCGGACGTCGTTCGCTCGCTTGAGGGCGTCCATCCGCTGGTCGAGGGAACGAAGCGGAGCATGCGCCTGCGTCTTGGTCGGACTCACGGCCGGCCGATCTTACCAATGCGCCCGCGAGCTTCAAGCCGGGACTTTTCGCTCCGTTTCCGGGGTTTTTGGCAGGCTTGCCCTGTCGCCCGGTATGGCAACGCCGGCCTCCGCGCACGCAGCGGCCAGCTCGGCGCGAACCCGCCCGGGAGCGCCCGGATCGGCGAAGAGGACGGTGCCGAGCGCGATGTCGCGGGCGCCGCAGGCCGCGAACTCGAGCGCGTCGCGACCGGATTCGATCCCGCCCATCCCGACGATCGGGAGGCCCGTGGCCTCGTGACACACGCTCACCGCGTGGAGGGCGACCGGCTTCAGCGCCGGGCCGGAGAGGCCGCCGCTGCCGCGCGCGAGCACGGGGCGCAGGTCCCTGTCGAGGGCGACGGCGCGGAGGGTGTTGATGAGCGAAAGCCCGTCCGCTCCAGCGGCAGCCACGGCCCGCGCGACGTCCGTGACGTCGGGGTGGGCAGCGGAGAGCTTCGCGTAGAGGGGCAGCTCGGTGGCCCGGCGGGAGGCGGCGACGATCTCCGCCGCCGAGTCGGCGGCCTCGTCGACGTTGGGACAGGAGAGGTTCAGCTCGATCGCCTCGACTTCGAGCAGCCGTGCGCACGTTTCGGCGTAGTCCTCGGCGCAGAAGCCCCCGACGCTGACCCAGAGCGGCACTCCCAGCTCGCGCAGGCGTGGCAGGTGATCGGCGAGAAACCGCTCACGGCCGGGGTTTGCGAGCCCGATCGCGTTCAGCATCCCGTGCGCCGTCTCGGCGATGCGCGGCGGCGCGCTCCCCTCGCGAGGCAGCGGCGTGACGGTCTTCGTCACGAAGGCGTCGAACTGTCGCGCGATCTCCGGCGCCGCGAGGGCGTCGAGGCACCCGCTGGCGTTGAGGATCCTCACGGCGACACCGCCACTTCGGCCACGCCCGGAACCTGGTTCCGGCCGTGTCCGGTCAGGCGAGTGGCGTCGAGCACCGGGCCCTCGAGGCAGAGGCGCTTCAACGTTCCGTCGATCTCGACGACGCAGCCGTAGCAGGCGCCGTAGCCGCACGCCATCGGCGCCTCCCATGCGAGTTGCGCCGTCGGGCACATCGCGGCGACGGCTTGCAGCATCGGCTCCGGGCCGCACGCGAGGACGTCGAACCCGGGCTCGATCAGCTCCGTCACGAAGAACGGGTCGATCACGACCTCCGCGCTGCCGAGGAGCGGCGCGGCGGCCTCGGCGTGCGCCTTGCTGCGGAAGCCGAGCACGATCGGCGGCGCGCCGCCAAGCTGCTCGGCGAGGTAGGGCAGCGGAGCGATCCCGATCCCGCCCCCGACGAGCAGCGGCCGCTCCACGTCGAGCCGGTACCCGTGGCCGAGGGGCCCCAGCACGCCGATCTCGTCGGCGGCCCGGAGCGCGCAGAGGGCCTGCGTGCCCGGCCCGATCGGGTCGACGAGGAAGGCGAGCTCGCCGGGTGGCGCGAGGCAGAGCGAGAACGGCCGCGGCAGCAGCCGGCCCGGCGCCTCGAGCATGAAGAACTGGCCGGGCACGCCGGGGTCGACGTCCCCGCGCTCGAGGCGCAACAGCGTGTACGGGCCGACCCGCTCCGAGCCGGTGACCCTAAGCCTGCTGGGCGATCCCAAGCTCTGCATCGATCCGTTCCTGGAGAGAGACGGCCTGCTCGGCCCGCGCGGTGGCGATCGCGTGCACGGCCGCCGCCGCGCCCGACAGCGTCGTGATGCACGGCACGCGGCGCGCCAGGGCTGCCTCCCGGATCGCGTACCCGTCGGAGCGGGCGTTTCGGCCCTCCGGCGTGTTGATCACGAGGTCGCAGCGGCCGCGGCGAATCAGGTCGACGACCGTCGGCTCGCCGTCCGTGGCCTCGCTGAGCTTGCGCACCGGCTCGACCTCGATCCCGGCCGCCGCGAGCGTCGCCGCCGTGCCCTCGGTCGCGTAGAGCTCGAAGCCGAGCCCGACGAGCAGGGCGGCGAGCGGCACCGCCTGCTGATGGTCGGGCTCGCGGATGGAGATGAAGACGGAGCCGGAACGCGGCAGCCGGCGTCCCGCGGCCCGCTCCGCCTTGTCGAGCGCGGTCGAGAGGTCGGCGGCACTCGCCATCACCTCACCGGTCGAGCGCATTTCGGGCCCGAGCACCGGGTCGCTGCCGGGGAAGCGCGCGAACGGCAGCACCGCGGCCTTGACGCTCCACTGCCGCGGCGGCCGCTCGGGCGGCAGCCCGAGCTCCGGGACCTTCGCCCCGAGCGCGAGGCGGCACGCCGCCTTGACGAGCTCGAGACCCGTCGCCTTGCTGACGAACGGCACCGTCCGCGACGCGCGCGGGTTCGCCTCGAGCACGTACACCTCCCCGTCGCCGGTCACCGCGAGCTGCACGTTGAGGAGCCCGACTGCGCCGAGCGCCCGCCCGAGGATCCGCACGACGTGCGCGATTTCCTGCCCCTGCGCGAACGAGAGGCTCGGCGCGGGCAGGACGCAGGCCGAGTCGCCCGAGTGGATGCCCGCCTCCTCGACGTGCTGCATGACCGCGGCGACGTAGGTGTCGACGCCGTCGCAGAGCGCGTCGACGTCCACCTCGACCGCGTGCTCGACGAAGCGGTCGACGAGGATCCGCTCGAACGGGGGCATCTCGCGAACCTCGTCGGCCGTGTAACAGACGCGCATCGCGCGGCCGCCCAGCACGTACGAGGGCCGGACGAGCACCGGATAGCCGATCCGCTCCGCGATCTCCACCGCCTCGTCGGGCGAGGCCGCGATCCCCCACTCCGGCGAGCGGAGCCCGTGTGCGCGCAGCAGGCCGGCGAAGCGCTCGCGGTCCTCCGCGAGGTCGACGGCGTCGAAGGGCGTGCCGAGGATGCGGTAGCCGGCGTCCTCGATCGCGCGCGCGAGCTTGAGCGGCGTCTGCCCGCCGAACTGGATCACGACGCCGTCGGGCTGCTCGCGCTCGCAGATCGCGAGCACCGACTCGGTGTCGAGCGGCTCGAAGTAGAGGCGGTCGGACGTGTCGTAGTCGGTCGAGACGGTCTCGGGGTTGCAGTTGACCATCACCGCCTCGTAGCCGAGCTCGCGGTACGTCGTCACGGCGTGGACGCAGCAGTAGTCGAACTCGATCCCCTGTCCGATCCGATTCGGGCCGGAGCCGAGGATGACGACGCGCGGCTTGTCGCCGGTCGGCGCGGCCTCGTCGGCCTCGCCCCAGGTCGAGTAGTAGTAGTTCGAGGCCGCCTCGACCTCGCCGGCGCAGGAGTCGACGCGACGATAGGAGGGCCGGACGCCGCAGTCGTGTCTCCTTTGCCGCACGGAGGTCTCGATCGTGCCCGCCGCGGCCGCGATGTCCGCGTCGGAGAGCCCGACCCGCTTCAGGCGCACCCAGTCGCCCGCGACCAGCGACTCGACGTCCTCGAGGCCCCCGAGCGCCTCGCGGATCCCGTCGAGCTCACGCCGGAAGAAGGGATGCACGTCCTCGGGAACGTCCGCGAGCGCCTGCCACGGCGTCGCGGCGCCGGCGTCGAGCTCGCGCGAGCGGTACGCCTTGAGGAACGCCTCGGCGAAGGTGCGGCCGATCCCCATCGTCTCGCCCACCGACTTCATCTGGGTGCCGAGCGTCCGGTCGGCGCCGGGGAACTTCTCGAAGGCGAAGCGCGGGAACTTGACGACGACGTAGTCGAGGGTCGGCTCGAAGCTCGCGGGCGTCGTCCCCGTCAGGTCGTTCGGGATCTCGTCGAGCGTGTAGCCGACGGCGAGCCGCGCCGCGACCTTCGCGATCGGGTAGCCGGTCGCCTTCGAGGCAAGCGCGGAGGAGCGCGAGACGCGGGGGTTCATCTCGATCACGCGCACGTCGCCCGTCTCGCGGCTGCGCGCGAACTGGATGTTCGAGCCGCCGGTGTCGACGCCGACGGCGCGGATCACCGCGGCCGCCGCGTCGCGGAGCTCCTGGTACGCCTCGTCGGGGAGCGTCATCTGCGGCGCGACCGTGACGGAGTCGCCCGTGTGGACGCCCATCGGGTCGAGGTTCTCGATCGAGCAGACGATCACGACGTTGTCGATCCGGTCGCGGACCACCTCGAGCTCGAACTCGTCCCAGCCGCGCACCGACTCCTCGACGAGCACCTGACCGATCGGGGACTCCGAAAGGCCGCGCTCGACCTGCCAATACAGCTCGTCCTCGGTCGAGGCGAACCCGCCACCGTGCCCGCCGAGCGTGAAGGCGGGCCGCACGACCGCCGGCACCATCAGCCCCTCGAGCTCGTCGAGGGAGGTGACGATCGCCGAGGCCGGCACCTTGAGCCCGCACGACTCGACCGCTTCCTTGAATTTGAGCCTGTCCTCCGCGCGCTCGATCGCGTCGAGCCGCGCGCCGATCAGCTCGATCCCGAGCTCGTCGAGGACGCCGGCCTGCGCGAGCTCCCGTGCCAGGTTGAGCGCCGTCTGGCCGCCCATCGTGGGCAGGAGCGCGTCCGGGCGCTCGAGGCGCAGCACCTCCGCCACCGACTCGACGTCGAGCGGCTCGAGGTACGTGCGGTCGGCGAAGCCGGGGTCGGTCATGATCGTCGCCGGGTTCGAGTTGACGACGATCGTGCGGAACCCCTCCTCGCGCAGCACCTTCAGCGCCTGGCAGCCCGCGTAGTCGAACTCGGCCGCCTGGCCGATCACGATCGGGCCGGAGCCGACGATGCAGATCGACTCGAGGTCGGTGCGCCTAGGCACTCGCGACCTCCTCCACCCACGCCTCGAGGAGCGGCCACGCGTCGTGCGGGCCGGGCCCGGCCTCGGGATGGAACTGGAGCGAGCGGGCGCGCAGCTCCGGAAAGTCGAGGCCCTCGACGGTCCCGTCGTAGAGCGAGAGGTGCGACACCTCGGCCGCCTCGCTCGCCCGCACAGCGAAGCCGTGGTTCTGGCTCGTGACGAGGACGCGGCCGGTGAGGCGCTCGTGCACCGGGTGGTTGGCGCCGCGGTGCCCGAAGGGGAGCTTGTACGTCTCGTGGCCGGTGGCGCGCGCGATCAGCTGGTGACCGAGGCAGATCCCGAGCACGTGCGTCCGCCCGAGCAGCTCCCGCACCGTTTCCGTCTCCGCGGCGAGCGGCTCCGGGTCGCCGGGCCCCGGCGAGAGGAGGACGCCGTCGTAGTCGGCGAGCTCGTCCGCCGCCGCGTCGTGCGGGTAGACGGTGACGGACGCGCCGGCCCTGGCAAGCCTTCGCAGAACCGAGTTCTTGACCCCGTAGTCGGCCACGGCGATCCGCACGCGGCCGCGCTCCTCGTAGACGTAGGGCTCGTCGGTCGAGACGTTCTCGACGAGGGCGCGCCCGAGCATCGGCGGTTGCTGCCGCGCCAGCTCGATCGCCTCCTCGACCGGAAGGTCGGCGGCGACGGCGATCCCGGGTGCCGAGCCGGCGTCGCGCAGGTGGAGGACGAGGCTTCGCGTGTCGATCCCGGTCAGCGCGACGACGCCGCGCTCGCGCAGCCAGTCCGTCCACTCGGGCCCGCGCGCCTCGCGCATGAGCACCGCGCGCGCGTGCGTGCGAGCCGATTCGCTCCGCTCCTCTGCGACGCCGTAGTTGCCGACCATCGGCGCGGTGAAGCAGATGAGCTGGTCCGCGAAGCTCGGGTCGGTGACCGCCTCCTGGTAGCCGGACATGCCGGTCGTGAAGACGGCCTCGCCGAGCGCGTGGCCCCCGGCGCCGACCGACTCGCCGTGCCAGACCGTCCCGTCCGCGAGCGCGAGGTAGCTCATTCGAACGCCACCGCCCCGCCGGCGAGCGTCATGCGCACCGCGCCGCTCAGAGTCGAGCCGAGCAGCCACGAGTTCCCGGATCGGGAGCGGAACGGCTGCTCACCGACAGTCCATTCGTGCTCGAGGTCGAGCAGGACGAGGTTCGCCCGCGCCCCCGCCGAGACGCGCGGCCGGTCCAGGCCGAAGATCCGCGCGGGCCCGGCGGACATCCGCTCGAGCAGCGTCTCGAGTGGCAGCAGGCCCGGCCGGACGAGGTGGGTGTAGAGCACGGCGAACGCCGTCTCGAGGCCGGTGACGCCGAACGGCGCCGCCTCGAAGGGGACCTCCTTCTCGTGCGCGGCGTGCGGTGCGTGGTCGGTCGCGACGGCCTCGATCGTGCCGTCGAGCAGGCCCTCGAGCAGCGCGCGCCGGTCCTGCTCTGCGCGCAGCGGCGGGTTCATCTTCACGTTCGGGTCCAGCGACCGCACCGCGTCGTCGGTGAGAACGAGGTGATGCGGCGTCGCCTCCCCGCTCGCCGCGACACCGGCCTCCCTGGCGCGACGCAGCGCGCCGACCGACTCGGCCGCGGAGAGGTGGAGGACGTGGACGCGGCCGTGCTCGTAGCCCGCGAGAGCGAGGTCGCGCTCGACCGCGACGAACTCGGCGACCGACGGGTAGCCGGCGAACCCGAGCTCGGCGGCGACGCGCCCCTCGTGGACGTGCCCGCCGTGCGACAGCGTCGGCTCCTCGCAGTGCAGCGCGAGCGGCCGGTCGGTGATCGAGGCGTACTGGAGCGCACGCCGCATCAGCCCGGCGGAGGCGACTGGCACGCCGTCGTCGGAGAAGGCGACCGCGCCCGTCTCGGCGAGCTCCGCCATCTCGGTCAGCTCCTCCCCGCGCTGGCCGCGCGTGATCGCGGCGAGGAATCCGACGGGCACCTCGGCCTCGCTGCGCGCGGTCTCGACGAGACCGCCGAGCGTCGCCGCCGAGTCGACGACCGGGTCGGTGTTCGGCATCGCGAGGATCGCGCAGTAGCCGCCTGCAGCCGCGGCCGCTGTCCCGCTCGCGACGGTCTCCTCGTCCTCGCGGCCGGGCGTGCGCAGGTGGACGTGCGGGTCGACGAAGGCCGGCGCGAGGACGAGCCCGTCCGCCTCGACGACGCGGTGCTCGTTCGCATCGACGCGCTCCGCGACCTCGGCGATCGTCCCGTGGTCGATCCGCACCTCGAGCCGGGCGTCGATTCCCTCGACGGGATCGAGCACGCGGACGCCGCGAACGACGAGGTTCGCGCCGGGAAGCTCCTTCTGCGACAGCATCACGCCACCTCCGCCGCCGCCAGCGCCTGCACCCCGACCGGGCCGCCCGTAAGCAGGTCGTAGAGGACGGCCATCCGCACGACGAGGCCCGAGCGAACCTGGGTCGTGATCAGCGAGTCGGGCGAGTCGGCGACCCGCGGGTCGATCTCCACCCCGCGGTTGATGGGCCCCGGGTGCATGACCTTCTGGCCCGGCCGAAGCCGCTCGGGCGTGATCGCCCAGCGCGCCGCGTACTCGCGGAGGCTCGGGACGAAGTTCGCGCCCGCCTCCATCCTCTCGTTCTGCATGCGGAGGACGTACACCACATCGGCGTCGCGGACGGCCTCGATGTCGGCCGTCGTCTCCGCCGGGAGCTCGCGCGGCAGCAGGGCCGGCGGGCCGACGAGCGTCGCGCGAATCCCGACGAGCGCGAACGCCTGCAGGAGGGAGCGGGCGACGCGCGAGTGGAGGACGTCACCGACGATCGCGACGTGGAGGCCGTCGAGCCGCTCGAACTCCTCCCGCAGGGTGTAGAGGTCGAGCAGCGCCTGGGTCGGGTGCTGGTGCTTGCCATCGCCGGCGTTCACGACGTGCGCGTCGGTGACGCGCGCGACGAGCTGCGGCGCCCCGATCTGCGGATGCCGGATCACGATCACGTCCGGGTCGTAGGCACCAAGGGTGAGCGCGGTGTCCTTGAGCGATTCGCCCTTGTCCACCGAGGAGCCCGTCGACTTGACGGTCAGCGTGTCGGCCGAGAGTCGCTTGGCGGCGAGCTCGAACGAGGACTGGGTGCGGGTCGAGGACTCGTAGAAGAGGTTGAGGACGAGATGTCCCTTGAGCGTCGGCAGCTTCTTCACGTGTCGCTCGAGCGAGGTCGCGAAGGTGCGCGCCGTGCCGAGCAGGCGCTCGACGTCGTCGCGCGTCAGGTCGGCGACGGAGAGGAGATGCCGCTTCGGAGGAGTCGGCGGCCGCAAGTCGTCCTTGACGAGGCGGATCATCTGGTCTCCTCCGGATTCGAGACGAGCAGGACGGCGTCGACCTCGTCCACCTCGACGAGCTGCACCTGGATTCGCTCGCCGCGCGCCGTGGGCAGGTTCTTGCCGACATAGTCGGGCCTGATCGGGAGCTCGCGGTGTCCGCGGTCGACGACGACGGCGAGCTGGACGCGCGCGGGTCGGCCGTAGTCGAAGAGCGCCTCGATCGCAGCGCGGATCGTGCGGCCCGTGTAGAGGACGTCGTCGACGAGGACGACCGTCCTTCCGTCGAGGGGGAAGTCGAGCTGCGTCGCGCGCACGAGCGGCTGCGCCGCGAGCGGCGCCTCGCCACCCCGGACCGTGACGTCGTCGCGGTAGAAGGTGATGTCGACGGCGCCGAGCGAGGGCGCGGCTCCGGCGCGCTCCTCGATCAGGCGCGCGAGCCTCCGTGCGAGGGGGACGCCGCGGGTCTGGATCCCGACCAGCGCGACCCGGGAGCTGCCGAAGGCGGCTCGGTCTGCCTGCTGGGCGCCGGCGGCTCGGCCGGCGGCGCTTCCAGCCTCGTCGAGGTCGGGGTTGCCCTCGATGATCTCGTGCGCGATTCTGGAAAGGGTCCTCCCCAGCGCGTCGGCGTCGAGGACGGTCTTGCCCTGCACGGGCGCGTGCGTACTCATTCGACTCCTTTCCGGCCTCGCTGGACCGGGTTAAAGGGGTTCGTGCTCGGCGGACTGTAGCGGCCCCGCCGGATGCCCGGCGGGGCCGCATGCCGTGCAACTCCTCAGGCGGGTACCTCCGCCGCCACGCCGGCCGTCTCCCCCGCGGTGACACGCGGCGGGTTCGGCACGAGCGTGGGCAGGTTCTCCTGTACCCAGGTTGCGGCGGCCGAGGTCGACGCCGCTGCGGCGTCTTCCGTGTCGAAGACGGTGATCGTCGCGAGCACGCCGTCGCCGCCGTCCACGACCCAGTACCCCTGGAACCCGGGCTGGTCGCGTAGCGTCGGCCCGAACTCCTCCACCGCGCGCCTGGCCACCTCTGTGGTGTCCACGACGCCCTGGTACCTCCGGATGACCGTGTACATCGCATTCCTCCCCTCGGGAAAGCGGACGAGACGACAATACGGCAGATGCGGCCGCTGCGCCTGGAGCGAGTGGTGACGGCGGCCGACGCTATACCGTCCCGCCTGTGGACGAGGAGCTGCTCGACCGGTACGCGAATCTGATCGTCGGCTTCGGCGCCAACGTCCAGCCGGACCAGGTCGTGGCCGTCGAGGCGCCGCTCGAGGCCGCGCCGCTCGTCCACCGGCTCGTCCACGGCGCCTACGAGCGCGGCGCGCGCTACGTGGACGTCGTCTACTTCGACGCGAACGTGAAGCGGATCCGGATCGAGTCGGCGCCGGAGAGCTCGCTCGAGTGGGTCCCGCCGTGGCTCGGCCGCCGCTTGCTCGACCTCGGCGAGCTCGGCGCGGCGCGGATCGTCCTCACGCCGTTCGTCCCGCCGGGAACGCTCGAGGGGCTCGATCCCGGGCGGGCCGGGCGCGACCGGCTGCCGACCGTGCGGGAGCTGTTCAAGGTGGTCGCCGACCGGTCCGTCGCGTGGACCGTCTCGCCGTTCCCGACGGAGGCGTGGGCGCGGATCGTCTTCCCGGAGCTCGAGCCGGCGGCGGCCCTCGACGCGCTCTGGCAGGACGTCGAGCACATCTGCCGCCTCGACGAGCCCGACCCGGTCGAGGCGTGGCGGCGACGGATCGAGGAGATCTGGCAGGTTGCGTCGCGCATCGACGAGCTGGACCTCGACTCCCTGCGGTTCGTCGGGCCGGGCACCGACCTGACCGTTGGCCTCCTCCCCAGCTCGCGTTTCGCGAAGGAGGGCGGCGGCGCGACGACGCGCGACGGCGTCAACCACGTGCCGAACCTCCCGACGGAGGAGCTCTTCACCACACCCGACCCCGAGCGGACGGAGGGTGTCGTGGCCTCGACGAAGCCGCTCGACGTGGGCGGCTCGATCGTGTCCGGGCTGCGGATCCGCTTCGAGAAGGGCCGGGCCGTCGAGATCGAGGCCGACGCGAACGCGGAGGCGCTGCGCCGGCGCTGCGCCACCGACGACGGCGCCGCGCGGCTCGGCGAGGTGGCGCTCGTCGACGGCGCGAGCCGCATCGGGTGCCTCGGGCGCACGTTCTTCAACACCCTGCTGGACGAGAACGCCGCGAGCCACATCGCGCTCGGCGACGGCTACGAGAGCCCGATCGCCGATCCCGCCGACTTGCCGCGGATCAACGTGAGCGAGATCCACGTCGACTTTATGATCGGCTCGAACGACGTCACGGTCAGCGGCGTGACCCGCCGCGGCGACGAGCTGCCGCTGCTCGTGGGCGGTGCCTGGCAGGTCTGACCCGTACGCGACCGCTGCGCCGCACTACGCCCGCGGCCGGTTGCCGTACCCACCGGCGCTCGCCGACTCGCTCCACGCCGAGCTCGGACTCGATGGGACCGGCCGGCTGCTCGACGTCGGCTGCGGGCCTGGGTCGCTCACGCACGTCCTCGCGCCACACTTCGAGGAGACCGTCGGCATCGACGCGAGCGCGGCGATGGTGCGGGAGGCGCAAGCGCAGGCGGCTGCGAACGAGCGCTTCGTCCATCTGCGGGCCGAGGAGCTGCCCGCGGGCCTCGGGACGTTCCGCGTGGTGACACTGGCGCAGTCGTTTCACTGGATGGACCAGCCCGTGGTCGCGCCGATCCTGTCCGAGATGCTCGAGCCCGGAGGGGCGCTCGTCCACGTCGGGGCCACGACCCACGAGGGCGACGGCGACGTCCCGCGCGCCGAGATCGACGCACTCATCCGCCGCTACCTCGGGGACTGGCCTCCCGGCCGATCCGACGAGCGCTCGAACCTCGGTGGTGTCGGCTTGGAGGGGCCGGTCCAGATCGATATATCTCGCGACGAGACCTTTGCGAGGAGCGAAGACGACGTCCTCGCTTCCGTCTATTCGCTCTCCTATGCGTCGCCGGAGCGCTTCGGCGAGCGCCGGGCCGCGTTCGAGCAGGAGCTGCGCACGCTGCTGGCCGGTCGTACGTTCACGGAGCGCCCGCGCGGGATCACCCTGCTCGTCTACCGGCGACCGGTCTGACTGCGGCATAGAGCCGCGCCCACTGGCGGGCGTCGAGGTCGCGGGCCGCGGCGTGCGGATCGAAGCCGAGCTCGCGCGCGGCGCGGTGGACGATGCGGCGCGGGAGAATCCGGTCGAGCGGCGCCTGGGCGCCGAACGCCCGCTGCAGCAGCGCCGCGTAAGCGACGGCCTGCGCAGGCGGGACGAGCGGCTCCGACCGCCGCGTGGCCCGCAGCAGCGCGGCGTCGACGCTCGGCGGCGGAGCGAAGCACGCGCGCGGCACCCGCCGCACGAGGCGCAGGTCGTACCACGCCCCCCAGGTACAGCCGAGCAGCGTCGAGGGCCAGACGGCTGTCCGCTTCGCGGCGAGCCCCCACTCCACGATCGCGTCGAGCTGTGCCAGCTGCACAGCCGGGTCGCCGAGCAGACGGCGCAGGATCGCGGTGCCCGCGGCGAACGGCAGGTTCGCGACGACGGCGAACGGCTCCTCCGGCAACGCGACGCGAGTGGCGTCCGCTGCCACCACCTCGACCCGAGGGTCGGCGCCGAAGCGCGTCTCGAGCTGTCTCAGCGCCGCCGGGTCGAGCTCGAGCGCGCGCACGCGCGCGCCCGCGTCCGCGAGGGCGCGCGTCAGGACGCCGCCGCCGGCGCCCAGGTCGAGCACGAGCGTGCCGGGCTCGACGCCGGCGTCGTGGACGAGCTCGTCTGCGAAGGCGCGACTACGAAGGGAGTGGCGACCGCGTGGCCGCGCCTGTGGCGAGGCGCGCCCTGCCACGGACCATCACCGTCGTCATCGCACCCACGCTAGGGCTCCGAAATGATGTCGTCGGGCTCCGTGAGCGCCTCGATCGCGTCCTGCGCCGTCTCGAGCTCCGCCTCGGGGACGAGCACATTCACCGCGTCGTCCTCCGGCGACTGCTGCACCGACGACTCGATGCCGGCATTGCGCAGGATCTCCTGCAGCTCCTCTGCCTCGGCGACGTCGCCTGCGGTCGCAACCTGAACCATTCCGCTCATGACTGATCGATCATAGGGACTTCCTCGCTCCGGGGCGGCCGCGCGCCGCTCTTGACCAGCCTCGGCGCGCCACGCTCTGGGAACGGCACCTCGATCAGGTCGAAATCGCGCGGGACAACCGTGTTGGGAAAGAGCTCGCGCGCCTCGTCGGCGAGCTCCGGCCCGAAGTAGCGCGGCGAGACGTGGGTGAGCGCGAGCAGACGCACCTGCGCGAGGCGCGCGACCTCGGCGGCCTCTGCGGCCGTCGAGTGCAGGGTCTCCCGCGCGCGCTCCGCCTCCTCGGTGAGGAAGCTCGCCTCGTGGACGAGCAGATCCGCGCCGTGCGCGGCCTGTACGACGACCGGCGACGGCGCCGTGTCGCCCGTCAGCACGAGCCTGCGCCCCGGCCGCGGCTCGCCGAGGACGTCGGCGGGCGCCACCGTGCCGCCGGACTCGAGCGTCACCTCCTCGCCCGCCTGCAGCCGTCCACGGGCGGGGCCGTCGGGCACGCCGAGCGCGTCCGCGGCCGTGACGTCGAAACGTCCCGGCCGGTCCTGCTCCACGATCGCATAGCCGAGCGCGTCGGCGCCGTGCTCGGCCGGGAATCCCTCGATCGTGTAGTCGCGCCGCTCCAGCCTCTGCCCCCGCTCCAGCTCGACGAGGCTGAGGGGATACGGCAGCCGGCCCACGAACGGCTGCAGCCGCTTGAAGAGCTCGCGCAGCCCGCGCGGCCCGTAGACCGTGAGCGGCGTCTCGTCGCGGCCGCGCAACGCGAAGGTCTTCAGCATCCCTGGCAGGCCGAGGAAATGGTCGGCGTGGAAGTGGGTCAGGAAGATCTCCTGCAGGTCGGGAAGCCCGATCGCCGACCGCTGCAGCTGACGCTGCGTCCCCTCGCCGCAGTCGAAGAGCAGCCGGTCGCTGCCGCGCCGCACCAGCAGCGCCGCAGGCCCGCGCTGCGCCGTCGGCATCGAGGCGGCCGTGCCGAGGAAGACGACGTCGAGGTCCACCCGGCGATTCTAGGAAGGGCGGGGCTAATCCCAGTGGGCGGCGCGGCCGATAACCGCGCGGTGGACGAGGGCATGCGGCGGCCACGACGCGGGCGCGACCTCGAACGGTCGCTCACGCTGCTGCGCGTCTTCCTCCTGGCCTCCGCGCTCATCTGCACCGGCGCCGGCCTCGCGCTCGGCTCGATCCTCTCTCACTCGTTGAAGTCGGAAGCGCTCGACGCCGAGAAGACTGCCCTCTCCCGCTACGTGGGCGGCGTCGTGCAGCCGGCGCTCGTGCACGGCAACCACATCGACATCCCGTGGCAGCAGGACGCCCAGCTCGCCGAGGGCGTGCTGAGGCAGCAGGACATCGTCACGGTCAAGGTCTGGAAGGCCGACGGCGTCCTCGCCTGGACGAACACGCTGGCCCGCTCCAGCCGCGGCGCCCTGGTCCCGAATCGGAACCGCCGCCAGATCGACAAGCGCTTCCGGCTCGACGGCGAGCTCGACGAGGCGATCGGCAAGAACCAGCCGATCGCAGCGCTCGTCGGCACCGGCGGCGAGGGCGAGGACGCGTTCGAGCGCAACGACCTCGGCTTCGACCATCTCTTCGAGGTGTATGCCCCGATCGAGAGCACGAAGGGCCGGCCGCACGCGATCGGCGCGTACGAGATCTACGCCGACCCGAGGGCGCTCGACCGGCTGATCGGCTCGCGGCGCACGATGCTGTGGCTCGCCGTCGGCGGCGTGTTCCTGGCGCTCTGGCTGGCCCTTGCGCTGCTCGTGCGCGGGGCGTCGCGGATGCTGCGCCGGCAGAACGAGAAGCTCCGGGCGCGGACCGTGCGGCTCGTCGAGTCGAACCGCCTCCTCGAGGAGAGCGCGCTGGAGGCGGTCGAGAGCCTGAACGCGACGGTCGACGCGAAGGACCCGTACACCGCGGGGCACTCGCAGCGGGTGCGGCGTATCGCGGTCGCGATCGGCGAGGAGCTCGGGCTCGAGCGGGACCGGCTCGACGTGCTCCGCTTCGCCGGGCTCTTCCACGACATCGGCAAGATCGGCGTCCCCGACGCGATCCTGACCAAGCCCGCAGCGCTGACCGAGCTCGAGTTCGAAATCGTGAAGCGCCACCCGGAGGACGGCGCGCGCATCGTGGGCCGGCTCCACCGGCTGCAGGCCGCCGTGCCGGCGATCCTCCATCACCACGAGCGCTGGGACGGGAACGGCTACCCGCACCGCCTGCGCGCCGAGGGCATCCCGCTCGAGGCGGCGATCGTCGGCCTGGCCGACGCGGTGGACGCCATGACGACGGATCGCCCCTACAGCTCAGCGCGGACGCTCGCCGACGCGACCGACGAGGTCATCGCCAACCGCGGGACGCAGTTCGCGCCGGCGGTCGTCGACGCCTTCGTCGCGCTCGTGGAGCGGATGCCCGAGCTGTTCGGGACCGATCCCGCGGCCGGCGAGCTCGTTCCCGCCTGATCGTCTAGGCTCGCGGCGTGGCGGACCCGACCGTGCTCGAGGTCTACCGGCGAGAGGTGACGCCGGAGCTCTACCGCGACGTGCGCGAGCTGTACAAGAAACACTCGCTCGCCGAGGACGCCCGTGACCTCGAGGGGCTGATGTCGACGCTGACGCCGGACTGCGTGTACGAGCTCGTCCAGACCGGACACCGCTGGGAGGGGCACGACGGCGCGCGCCGCTTCTACACCGAGCTGCTGACCGCGTTCCCGGACATCCGCTTCGACCTGACCGACATCGTGATCGGACCGCAAGGCGTCTGCGAGGAGGCGAACGTGAGCGCGACCCAGCAGGCGCCGTGGCTCGGCACGCCTCCCTCGGGTGACCGGCTCGAGTGGAAGGTGGTGATCTGGTTCCCGTGGGATCCGGAGCAGCGCCTCTTCCGCGGCGAGAAGGTCTACTCCACCGGGATCGATCTACCCCCCGCCTAGGGCAGGACGAGCTTCTCGCCCGGGACGATCGTCGCCCCGGCGAGATGGTTCCGCTGCTCGAGCTTCCAGACACCCTCGCGCGGGTCGCCGGCGTACGTGCGCTGAGCGACCGACCAGAGCGTGTCGCCGGGCCGCACGACGTAGGTGTGCTTCGGCCCCGCACCGCTCGAGCCGCGGGCCGCGAAGCCGACGGCAAGCGTCGCGAGGCAGAGCAGGATCATGAGCTTCCCGAACATCTGTTCGCATAGTAGGCGAACAGACGTTCGGTGTCAAGAAAGCTGGATGAGCTCGGGCTCGATCCGTCCGTCCGCCACGTCGAGCACGAGCATCGTGTGCGACGGCGCCCGCCGGCGCTCGGTCGGGGAGCCGGGGTTGAGGATCCAGACCTCCCCCGCGCGCGCCACCTGCGGCTCGTGCGTGTGGCCGTAGATAACGGCGGCGCAACCAGGGAAGCGCCGCGCGAGGCGCTCCTCCCGGCCGGGGCGAGGGCCTGGATCATGCGTCATCCCGATCCGCACCCCACCCACGTCGACGATCAGAGCCTTCGGCAGCAGCTCCCGCAGGACGCCGTCGTCCATGTTCCCGCGCACGGCGTGCAGCGGCGGGCCGAGTGCAGCGAGCTCCTCGTGCACGGCCGAGGCGACGACGTCGCCCGCATGGAGGACCAGGTCGGCCGCGCGGAGGCGCTCGACGCAGGCCTCGGGAAGGCGCCGCGCGCCGCGCGGCAGGTGCGTGTCGGCGATGACGGCGACGATCATCTCCTATCGAGCACGGCGTCGACGAGCTTCGCCGCCCCGAAGCGCACCGGATCGTCGGCCGGCAAGCCGGTCTCCGCCTCCGCCCGGGCGACCGCCGCGCGCGCCTCCGCCTCGCCGAGCGCCCGCGTGTTGAGCGCAATCGCCGCGACCCGTGCAGGCCGCGCCGGCAGCGCGAACCGCTCGTGCAGCTCCACGAGGTCGGGCAGCGGCGGAATCCGATGCGGTCCCCCGCCGGCGCCTTCGATCTCGGTGCGGCCGACCTCGTGGCAGAGGACGAGCAGGTGCGGGACGCTGCCGTGGTAGAGACCGAGCGTGACGCCGGAGTAGACCGGGTGCAGGAGCGATCCCTGGCCCTCGACCCAGAGCAACTCGCCGCCGCGGTCGCGCCCCTCCAGGACGAGGCGCTCCGCCGCGCCCGCGAGGAAGTCGGCGACGACGGCGTCGACCGCGATCCCC
This sequence comes from Gaiellaceae bacterium, assembly GCA_036490825.1. Taxonomy (GTDB): domain Bacteria; phylum Actinomycetota; class Thermoleophilia; order Gaiellales; family Gaiellaceae; genus Palsa-739. Next base: position 918 of record DASXDE010000018.1, on the reverse strand, counting down.
CAACCGGCGATGGCCATCCCCGTCTGCCCGGTCGGGACGAAGACCGAGCGCAGGCCGCGCCGGCGCGCCTCGAGGTCGAGCTCGCACGAGACGGTCATCTTCCCGATCGCGCAATCGGAGCCGACGGTGAGGACGATCGTCGCGGCGACCGAGAGGTTCTCGCCGGTCGCCGTGGAGAGATCCGCGGGCGGCCGCCGCAGGTCGCGCAGCTCGACGCCACGGTCGGCGGCAAGCGCGCTGAGCTCGGGGTCGTCGCCGAGGAAGACGTGGAGCCCGTTCTCGACGTCGAGGCCGTGCTCGACACAGTCGCGCAGCAGCTCCATCCACGCGGGCGGGAAGTAGCCGCCCTGCGTCACGACCCCGACGAGCGCCGTCGTCGGCCCGAGCGGAAGCGCGTCCTCGACGGCGCCGACCACGGGCACGCCGGCCTCCGTCTCCCCCGCGCGCGTGGAGTCGAGGATCGCGGCGACGTCCTGGCGCCGGTAGCGCAGCACGCCGCGCATCGTCTTCCCATACAGCGGGTTCCCCGAGAAGCCCTCAGCGAGCAGCAGATACCGCATGGACACCGAGTCCCGGCTCCTCCGGTGGAAGCTGCACGCCGTCGACGAACAGGACGCCGGGCCAGGGGTCGTGTGCGAGCAGGAGGTTCCCGTCGAGGTCGACGTGGTCGAAGAGCGAGGCGATCTGCGCGCCGGCGGAGATGCCCAGGCCGGACTCGACCATGCAGCCGAGCATGCAGCCGAGCCCGAGCGCGCGGGCGGCGTGCACCATTCGCAGCGCCTCGCGCAGCCCGCCCGACTTCGCGAGCTTGACGTTGATCCCGTGCGCGCGCTCCGCGCAGGCCGCGACGTCGCCGAGCGTGTGGCAGTCCTCGTCGACGTAGATCGGGATCGGTGAGCGCGCCTTCAGCTCCCGGCC
>DASXDE010000017.1:0-9700 GCA_036490825.1 Gaiellaceae bacterium | reverse complement strand
TCCAAGCACGCGGTGCTGCGCGAAGCGAAGACCCACGTCGTCGGGCCGATGTGCCACGTCCTCTGGCGCTTCACGACGGGCGACGCCTTCGGCGCGAACATGATGACCCGCAACGCGTACGCGCTGAACATGGGCTTCGTGCTGCCGCAGGCGCCGGTGACGATCGAGCGCTCGATCCTCGAGGCGAACATGGGCGGCGACAAGAAGCCGTCCTTCGAGTACTTCCAGCAGGGGCACGGCAAGACCGTGATCGTCGAGACGACGCTGACCGAGGCGGCGATCGAGCGGGTGCTGCGCACGAAGGTCCACGACCTCGAGGAGCTCGCCTGGGCCGGGACGCACGGCGCCGTGGCATCCGGGATGCAGTCGGTCGCCTTCACGCCGGCTTCGGCGATCGCGGCCGTGTTCGCCGCGACCGGCCAGGACCTCGGCCTCGTCGGAACGAGCTCGATGGCGCACGGCACGGAGCAGCGCGTCGAAGGCGGCCTCCACGTCTCAATCCGCTTCCCCGGCATCGAGGTGGGCACGGTCGGCGGCGGCACGACGCTCCCCGACCCGAAGCGCTGGCTCGAGCTGATGGGCTGCGCCGGCCCCGGAAAGGTCTACCGCCTCGCGCAGCTCGTCGCCGCGACCGCGCTCGCGCTCGAGATCAGCGCCTCGGCCGCGATGGCGACGGCCGGCAGCGAGAACTTCTTCCGCGCCCACTTCGAGCGCGGCGGGATGCGCTAGCCCGCCGGGAGGCGGACGTCCGAGACGTCCAGGCCGAGCGAGTTCGCGAGCCGCACGCCGTGGTTCAGTTCCTCGCGCAGCCGCTCCCGGTCGCGCGCCTCCATCAGCGTCCCGATCACCTCACGCGCCTTCGGCCGCCACAGCACGTGGTTCGCGAAGATCGGCAGCATCGTGTTCGCCGCGTCGACCAGCCGCGCGCGCACCTTCTTGCCCGCCGACTGCAACAGCACCCGCTCGTAGGCCATCCCGGCGCCGTGGTGGATGCCGTCGTCCACGGCGAGCCGGTTGCAGAGTTCCTCGAGGACCGTGCCGCGCGACGACTTGGCGATGAGCCGGAAGCGCGGGATGATCAGCCGCTCGAAGAAGACCTGCATGAGGAAGACCTTCTCCTCGAGCAGATCCGCCTCGAGGAACATGTGCGCGAGCTCGTCGAGGTACGGGTCGCGCTGCCCCTCCCCGCCCACCTGGCCGATGAGGCGGAGCCACGCCTCGGTGTGGCGCGACTCGTCCTGCACCATCGTCGCGTAGTAGAGGCGCGCCTCGGGGTCCGGCGCCGCCGCGAGCAGCTGCGAGGCCATCTCACAGGCGAAGACGTCCGCCTGGAGCTGCTGCATGATCACCGAGCGCCAGATGTCGCGCCGCCGCGCCTGCCGCTCGGGCGCGCCCTTGCCCTCCGGCACGAACGGCATCTCGCCCCACGCCACGTCGTCCACCTGCCACTCCTGGCGCTTCGCGAGGTGGTAGAAGCGGAGGACGCCGGCGTACTCGGCCCGGGACTCGGGCTCGGCGGGGACGGCCTCGGCGCTCATGCGGCGGACCTTATCCTCCGCTGCGTGCTTGCACTCGTCTTCAGCTACGAGGTGCGCGACGCCGCGGAGTTCGAGCGCGTCTACGGGACCGAGGGCGACTGGGCGCAGTTCTTCCGCCAGGGCCGCGGCTACATCGGCACCGAGCTCCTGCGGGACATGGAGGGGCCGGGCCGCTACCTCGTGATCGACCGCTGGGAGTCGGCCGACGCCTACAACGCCTTCGTCGCCGAGCGGCGCGAGGAGTACATGGAGCGCGTCGACGCGACGCGCTTCCTCTACGACAGCGAGCTTCGCTTCGGAACGTTCGAGACGCTTCTGTGACGGTGGCTGCTTGCGGTCGCGCATTGCGCACGTAGCGGGCGCGGGAATCTCGCATTGCGAGGCGGTTCCGCTTGAACGTGATGCATCGCGCGGAGATAATCCGGACGCCGATGTCCGTGGAGGAACGCGCAAGCGCCGCCGAGAGGGTCCTTGCCGCGCGCGAGCGCTACGTCGCGCGCGGCGTCTCGACGCCGTCCCTCGTCGTCGACCGAGCCGAAGGAGCCCGCGTCTGGGACGTCGACGGCCGCGAGTTCCTCGACTTCGCCGGCGGGATCGCCTGCCAGAACCTCGGGCACGGCCCCTCGGCGGTGGTGGCCGCGATCCACGAGCAGGTCGACCGTTACCTCCACCAGTGCTTCATGGTCGGGACGTACGAGCCGTACATCGAGGTCTGCCGCCGGCTCGACGAGGTCTGGCCCGGCGAGGCGGACACGAAGTCGATCCTCGTCAACTCGGGCGCCGAGGCGATCGAGAACGCGGTCAAGATCGCGCGCGCCGCGACCGGGCGGCCGGGCGTCGTCGTCTTCGACCGCGCCTTCCACGGGCGCACGAGCCTCACCATGGCGATGACCGCGAAGCTGGTCTACAAGCAGGGCTTCGGGCCGCTCGCGACCGACGTCCACCGCACGGCCGCGCCGTATCCCTTCCGCGGCGTCTCGACCGAGGACGCGCTGGCCGGGCTTGAGCTCTTGTTCCACCAGGACGTCGACCCGACATCGGTGGCCTGCCTCGTGCTCGAGCCCGTGCAGGGCGAGGGCGGCTTCATCCCGATGCCGCCGGAGTTCGTGCAGGCGCTCCGCCGCATCTGCGACGAGCACGGGATCCTCTACGTAGACGACGAGGTGCAGTCCGGCTGTGGCCGCACGGGCACGCTGTGGGCGATCGAGCAGCTCGGCGTCGAGCCGGACCTGCTCGTGAGCGGGAAGACGCTCGGCGGCGGCCTCCCACTGGCCGGGGTCACGGGACGCGCCGAGCTGATGGACGCCGTCCACGTCGGCGGGCTCGGCGGCACGTTCGGTGGGAATCCCGTCGCCTGCGCCGCCGCGCTGGCGGTGCTCGACGAGCTGACGGCGCCCGGCTTCGCCCAGCGCGCCGCGCACGTCGGCTCGCTCCTGCGCGCCCGGCTCGAGGAGATCGCAGCCCGGCAGCCGCTGGTCGGGGAAGTTCGCGGGCTCGGCCCGATGCTCGCGCTCGAGCTGCGCGAGCCGACGCCGGACGCCGCGAAGGCGGCGACGGCGGCAGCGTTCGGGAAGGGCTTGCTCCTCCTCTCGTGCGGCCTCGACGGGAACGTGATCCGGCTCCTGCCGCCGCTGACCGCAACGGACGAGGAGCTCGAGCGCGGGCTCGGCCTGCTGGAGGAGGCACTTGGCGACGCTGGCGCCGACCGCGCCTGACCTCGAGCCTGCTGCAGGCGCCCCGGCCGTCCGCCTGAGCGGCATCCGCCGCGCCTATGGCGACGTCGTCGCGGTCGCGGGCATCGACCTCGACATCGCGGCGGGAGAGTTCTTCACGCTCCTCGGCCCCTCCGGATCCGGCAAGACGACGACACTCCGCGTGATCGCCGGCTTCGAGCGCCCGGACGCCGGCCGCGTCGAGCTGCAGGGAATCGACGTGACCCGCGTCGCGCCCTCGCAGCGCGCCGTCAACACGGTCTTCCAGGACTACGCCCTCTTCCCGCACATGACCGTGGTGGAGAACGTGGAGTACGGCCTGCGAGTGAAGGGGTTGAAGCGCCGCGACCGGCGCGCCCGCGCCGAGGCGATGCTCCAGCGGGTCCGGTTGGTGGGGCTCGGGAGCCGCAAGCCGGTGCAGCTCTCGGGTGGCCAGCGGCAACGCGTGGCGCTCGCGCGCGCGATCGTGAACGGGCCGCCGGTGCTCCTGCTCGACGAGCCGCTCGGTGCGCTCGACCTGAAGCTGCGCCAGGAGATGCAGACCTTCCTCAAGGCGCTGCAGCAGGACCTCGGAATCACCTTCGTCTACGTCACGCACGACCAGGAGGAGGCCCTGACGATGAGCGACCGGCTAGCGGTCTTCAACGAGGGCCGCATCGAGCAGGTCGGATCGCCGGCGGAGGTCTACGAGCACCCGCAGACGGAGTTCGTGGCCGGCTTCGTCGGCGTCTCGAACGTCCTCGAGCGCGACGGACGGCGGTTCACGATCCGCCCGGAGAAGATTCGCATGACGGACGACGGAGACGGCGAGGCCGGAACCGTGAGCGAGGTCGTCTATGTCGGGATGGTCACGCGGTATGTCGTCGACCTCGACGCCGGCGGCCGGCTCGTCGTCGTCAGGCAGAACCTCGAGACGTCCTCGCAGGACGCTCTCTCGGAGCAGGGGAAGCGGGTCCGCCTCTCGTGGCGGCCGGAGCACACGAATGAGATCAAGAAGGAGGGCACGTGAGAAGGATGCGCAAGGGACACGCTCTCGCGGTCGTCGTGCTGGCGGCCGTCGTCGGCGCGTTCGCGGCGTCGGCGGCGACCGTACGGGCCGGAAGCACCGCCCAGGGCGGCCTGCCCACCAAGATCGGGAAGGGCGAGGGCCGGCTCGACGTGATCGAGTGGCCGGCGTACACCGACAAGAGCTTCGCGAGCAAGTTCGAGAAGCAGACCGGCTGCATCATCCACCGCAAGGACGCCGGCGCGTCGGGCGACATGTTCTCGCTCATGCACGCGCACGGCGGCGGCGGCGGCGGACAGTGGGATCTCGTCTCAGCCTCGGGCGACGCGAGCCTGCGACTGATCTACGCCCACGACGTGCAACCGGTCAACATCAAGCTGATCCCGAGCTGGAAGGACTTTCTGCCGGTCTTCAAGTCGCCCGCGCACAACACGCTGAACGGCGTCCACTACGGCGTCTCGGTGCAGTGGGGCCCGAACACGCTCATCTACAACACGAAGAAGGTGAAGCCGGCGCCGACGGGCTGGTCGGCGATCTACGGCCAGAAGTACAAGGGACACGTCACGATCCCGAACAACCCGATCCAGATCGCCGACGCTGCGCTCTACCTCGAGAAGGTGAAGCCGAGCCTCGGGATCAAGGATCCCTACGAGCTCACGCAGGCGCAGCTGACCGCGGCCGTCAACTTGCTCAAGCAGCAGAAGCCGCTCCTCAAGCGGTTCTGGAACTTCGCCCCCGACGAGGATGCGTCGTTCAAGAACGGCGACGTGTGGATCGGCGCGGGCTGGCCGTACCAGACCCTTCAGCTCAAGGCGGCGAAGGTCCCCGTCAAGGAGATCGTGCCGCTGCCGACGACCGGCTGGGCCGACACGTGGATGCTCGCCGCCAAGGCGCCGCATCCCAACTGTGCGTACATGTGGATGAAGTACGTCACGACGCCCCAGGTCGAGGCGAAGCAGGCGCTCGTCTTCGGCGAGACCCCGGTCAACCCGAAGGCGTGCTCCTACATGAACAAGCTCGAGAAGGGCTCGTGCGCCGGGTACCACCTGAACGAGCCGGCGTCGTACTACAACAAGATCAAGTTCTGGAAGACGCCGGTCCCGCAGTGCGGCTGGCAGAAGAGCAACGACTGCACGGATTACAACGCCTGGGTTCAGGCCTGGGCGCAAGTAACCGGGTGACGCTTGGCCGTTGACGCCGGCGCACTCTCGGCGGGCCCGTCGCTACGGCGGGCCCGCCTCCGCCTCTCGGGGCTCCTCTGGAGGCGACCGTGGCTCAAGGCGCTCGGGTTGCTGGCTCCCCCGCTCGCTGCGTTCCTGATCGTCTACATCGGAGCGCTCGTCGCGCTGTTCGTAGCCTCGTTCTGGACGATCAACTCGTTCACCGCGGCGATCGAGCACACCTGGACGCTCGCCAACTACCGGCTCATCTTCGCCGGCAGCCAGCCGTACCTGCACATCGCGGCGCTGACCCTCGAGATCGCCGCCGCGGTGACGGTCACGGACGCGATCCTCGCCTTCCCGCTCGCGTACTTCATGACGCGGCTCGCGAGCCGGCGCACCCGGGCGCTCCTGTTCGTGATGGTCCTGCTGCCGCTCTGGTCGAGCTATCTCGTCCGGATCTACGCGTGGCAGACGATCCTCGCCCACGACGGCGCGCTCAATTGGGCGCTGAACGGGATCGGCCTCGGCGATCAGAACCTCGCCTACACGAACTGGGCGGTCTGGATCGTCTTTTCCTACGTCTGGCTGCCGTTCATGGTCCTGCCCGTCTATGCGGCGCTCGAGCGGATCCCGGACTCGTACCTCGAGGCGTCCGCGGACCTCGGCGCGCGAGGCTGGAAGACCCTGCGCTCGGTGATCCTCCCCCTGGCGCTACCGGGGCTCGTCGCCGGCTCGATCTTCACGTTCTCGTTGACGTTGGGCGACTACATCACGCCCCTGCTCGTGGGCGGCCCGAGCTCCAACTTCATCGGCATCGAGGTCTACCGCTTCATCGGGGCCTCGAACATCCCGCTCGCCGCGGCGTTCGCGACGATCCCCATGCTGATCATGGGCGTCTACCTCCTCATCGCCCGGCGTATCGGCGCTTTCGAGGCGCTCTGATGACGACACGTTCGTCGCGCATCTCGCTCGCGATCTGCTCCGCGCTCGTGATCGCGTTTCTCTGGATCCCGCTCGTGATCATCGCGCTCTACGCTTTCAACCGCTCGAACATCCAGGGCTGGCCGATCACGAGCTGGACGTTCCACTGGTTCAGCGTCACGTGGCACAACGCCGAGGCACGCAGTGCGCTCTGGCTCTCGATCCGGGTCGGGCTCGCCACGACCGGCATCGCGCTCGTGCTCGGCACGATGGCCGCGGCCGCGGTCGCACGCTTCCGGTTCTTCGGGCGAGACACGGTGTCGTTCCTGCTCGTGCTGCCGCTCGCGCTGCCGGGGATCATCACCGGGACTGCGCTCCTCCGGTTCTACAGCTTCGCCCACATCCAGGTCTCGATCTGGACGATCGTGATCGGCCACGCAACGTTCTGCGTGGTGGTCGTCTACAACAACGTCGTCGCCCGGCTGAGGCGCACGTCGCCCTCCTTGATCGAGGCGTCGCAGGATCTCGGCGCCGACGGCTGGCAGACGTTTCGCTTCGTCCTCTGGCCGGTGCTGTCCACGGCGCTCGTGGCCGGCGGACTGCTCGCGTTCGCGCTCTCGTTCGACGAGGTCATCGTCACTTACTTCACCGCAGGGGCCCAGGAGACGCTGCCGATCTTCATCCTCGACAACATCGAGCGCGGCCAGCAGCTCCCGGTCGTCAACGTGGTGGCGTTCTTCGTGATCGCGATCACCGCGATCCCGGTGATGCTCGCGCAGCGCGTGATGCGCGACACCGGGATCATTCGCAGCGGCGCGGCGCAAGTGACCGAGGCGGTGGAAGCCGCGGAGATACCCGCCGTCTGAGGCCGCGCCCTCAACGCGGAGGCGGACTCCGCTGGAGTCCGCCTGTCGCCGCAGTGTCTAGGTTTGGGCCGGTCGTGTTGCGCTCGTGGAGCGGTGGGCACGAACTCGGAACCCGTCTCTGCAAGGCATCGTGGGCGACCGCGGTCGCCCGTGCCCTGGCGGGACGGCTGGTTCGCCGCCGCCGACCGTCGTGCCTCGATCGAGGGACTACGAGCCCTTCGCGTACTCCTCCGCCGTGCGGGAGTCGAACTCGTAGCCCACGATCGGCTCGTCGCCGACGGCCCACGCGTCGTGCCCGGGCTCGATCACGTACGCGTTGCCGGCGCTGATGTCCTGTTCCGTGCCGTCCTCGTGCGCGACGTGCATCGTGCCCGAGAGGATGACGCCGACGTGACGGTGCTGACAGCTCTCGGTGCCGGCGACCGGCTTGACGCACTCCGACCACTTCCAACCGGGCTGCAGTGTCATCCGCGATGCGCTCGTCCCGCCCAGCCGAACGATCTCCACCTTCGTCTTGTCGGGCGCCCGCGTCTCGTCGGGCGCAGAGAAGTCACGTACCTCCAGCCCCGCCATCGAAAGCCTCCTTTGTGGTTGCTTGCTGCGGGTCGATCCTAAACCGGTCCAGGGATTCGAATGGAGCTAGGACTCGATCGGATCAGCGCCGCTCGTGGTCGGATGGGGAGTGCGCCGGAGCGCGGAGGGGCGCGGCTCGGGCGCGGCTCGACTCTGCCTCGGCGAGCGTGACCGGCACGGTGAGGGTGCAGCCCGGCCGTTCGCACTCGCAGGCGAGCTGGACCTCGCCTGCGGCGGCCTCGCGCACGGTCTCGGCGTGCAGGCGCCATTGCCGCAGCCGGTCGTCGTTCTCCTCGCGCCGGCGAGCCGTCACGTCGCCGCGATCTCCGCGCGCGTCCCAGGCGCCGAGCACTCGCCGGAACTGGTTCTCGATCAGCGCCGCAGCCTCGGCGGGATCGTGAACCTCGCGCACCGTCAGGCCACGCTCGAGCGCGGCGGCGCGCAGGCGCTCGGTGAGGATCCGGTCTCGCTCGAGCCGGTTCGCGAGCGCCCGCTCCGGATCGGTGGACCGTTCGTAGCGCGCGCCGCCGCGCCCGACGACGAGCTTCCGCTGCAGCTCACCGTCCGCGACGAGGTAGAGGGCCTGGTCCTCGTGCCCGAGGAGCGGCGCGACGAGCTCCGGCAGGAGCTGCGGCCCCTCGACGAGGATCGGCGCGTCCCTCGGCAGGGCGAGGAGGTCGTCCAGCACGAACGAGAGCCGCTCCCGCGAGGCCGCCTCGAAGCGGTCGGCGATCTCGGCACCGGGCGTCTGTACCCAGATCTCCTCGACGGAATGCGTGTCGAACCACGCGAGCGCGGGATGCTCGGCCGGCCGAACGCGGTTGCGGTGGTGGTCGAGCGTGTACGAGTCGAGCGCGTAGAAGCGCAGGTCGAACGTGCGCGCGACGGCGCGGCCGTTCGTCGTCTTCCCGACGCCCGACATCCCGCCCAGCCAGAGCACGTGACCAAGATCGACCCTCGCCAAGAGCGTCGAATCTAGCGAGTGGCGGCAGGCCGCGAAAGCTCAAGCCCTCGCACGGAGCAGCCGATAGAGGCGGCGGGCCTCGGGAAGGGGGCCCACCAAGGCCCGCCGGGTCGGAGGCTACGGCTGGGGTCGGCTGACCTCGGCCCGTGCCGACGCCCCCGGCGGGCCGAAGCGTCCAAGGCGCCTACCGGAGTCGAACCGGTGTGCTGGGTTTTGCAGACGCGCAGACGTTCCTATGGGTAGTGGGGTTCGGCATGGTTGAGCCAGACAGCTACCGCTATGAACCGCTATCGACCGCATGTTTCCGAGCGGTTTGGCGCGCGTTTGGCGCGCAGCCGAGCCGCCTTCCGAGTCTGTTCGTAGCCTTCGGTTGTGTCGATCACGACCGGCTACATCATCGCGGGCGCCTTCGAGGTCGTTGGCGTTGTCTGGGTTGTCGTGGACGTGTACTTCGACCGCCGCCGCGCCCGTGGGATCGCGGCGAGGCGCAGCGGCTTGCCGAGTCGGCCGAGAGGACGCGGGTTGATCTACGAGGACATCGCGAGCGACGAGATCGCCCGGCATCCGACCAGTGCTACCTCGTACAGGATCCTCAAGCGCCGCCGGACCAGCCTGTCGAATGAGATACAGCGCGGCGCTCGTAGGGCCGCTTTGGTGGAGGCGGAGGTCCTGAATATGCTGCGCGGGAACCTCGTGCGGCGGCTCGGCGGCCCCGCGTGCCTCGTCGTCGGGATCGTCGTCGGCACCGTCGCCAACATCGCGAACACGCATTGATAGTTGAGGGACGAGGAGCCGCTCGACCTACGGCGGCGTGGAGGGCTGCTCTTGAAGCGGGCTACGGTTCGTTAGCTCAGGGCCGCTTGATGAGCGGAACCTTGGGCTTTGGTAGACCGCGATTCTCGGTTGTCGGCGTACCAGCCATCATCATCTGCCACATTATCGTCCTCCTAGGCTGTC
>DASXDE010000016.1:0-38184 GCA_036490825.1 Gaiellaceae bacterium | reverse complement strand
CAGTCACGGGCACGGCCGGGATCCAGGTGGCGCGACTGACCTCGCAGACGTTCCTGCGCGACCTCGAGCTGCCGTCCGCACCGGCCACGCCGCCCGGCGGCCTCGCCGACAAGCTCGACCCCGAGACCCGCGCCCGGTTGGAGCGACTGCGCCGAGGCGAGTAAGCGGGACCCCTGCAAAAGGGGGCTTGCTTTTCTGGATGCCTTTGCTAGATTCACCTCAACCTCAGGGTGAGAGTTCTGCACGGGGCAGGCGCTCGAACCCTCGGACAGCTGAGTTTCCAGCGAAAATTGGGGGTTTTTCAGTGGCCATCCGTCACGCAATCGCACCGAAGAGCCCGCAGAAGGTTCAACGAGAACTTGAGGATCTGCAGCTCGTGCTCAAGGCGCGCAACGGCTCCAGCGCGGCCCTCGATGTCCTGATCCGCCGTTACACGTCCTTCGTCCGGCTGAAGGCGAGCTCGTACTTCCTCGTCGGGGGCGACAGCGACGACCTGATTCAGGAGGGCCTGATCGGGCTCTACAAGGCGGTGCGCGACTTCCGTCCCGACAAGGAGACGTCGTTCCGCTCGTTCGCCGAGCTGTGCGTGACGCGCCAGATCATCACCGCGATCAAGACGGCCACCCGGTTCAAGCACACGCCGCTCAACCAGTACGTCTCGTTCAGTCACACGCCCGCCGGCCAGGACTCCGACAGCGAGTGCACGCTCGGCGACGCGCTGCCCGGCTCGCACGTCAACGACCCGGCGGTGTGCGTGATCTCGACCGAGGAGCTGCAGTCACTCGTCGGCTGCCTCGGGACGACGCTCTCCTCGCTCGAGTCGAGCGCGTTGCGTCTCTACCTCGAGGGCTCCTCGTACGAGGACATGGCGGACGAGCTCGCCTGCGACACGAAGACGATCGACAACGCGCTGCAGCGGGTCAAGCGGAAGATCCTCACGCACCAGAAGGGCCGCGAAGTCCTTCTGTAGCGGTCGCTACGCTGGTCGGCGCGCCGGAGTAGCTCAGCTGGTAGAGCAACGCCCTTGTAAGGCGTAGGCCGTCGGTTCGAGTCCGACCTCCGGCTTTTTTCCTTTCTCAGTCGGTCTTCAGGAGCCGCGAGGGCGCCACCTCCGCATACGCGTCCTCGATGATCGCCGCGATCTCGTCGCGGTCGAAGCCGCGGTCGAGGCGGACCCCGAGCCAGCCGCGATGGCCGACGTAGGCCGCGCACGCTTCTTCGTCACGAGCGGGACCTTGCGTGTCCGAGCAGGGCCGAGAGCACACGCGGCAGCTCCGACGCCAGGCGCGCCTTGCGGACGTAGTCGTCCGCGCCGGCTTGCCGGATCTCGAGCACGCGTTCCTCGTAGTCGTGGCCGCTCACGGCGACGATGGGGATCTCCGGCAACACCGCCCTCAGGAGCCTCGTCGCCTCGACGCCGTCGAGGACGGGCATCTCGATGTCGATCACGACCGCGTCGGGCGACATCTGCTCCGCGAGCTCGACGGCCTCCCGTCCGTTTCGAGCGCGTCCGACCACGCTGAAGCGGCCGTCCTTCTCGAGCAGCGTCGCAATCGTCTCGAGGAACGACTCGTCGTCCTCGGCGACCAGGATTGGGATGGCGTTTGCCACGCGATAAGAGCGCGTACCCGCTGCCGTGGAGCGCGAATCGGCGGGTCAGCCGGCGATCGCCTGCTCGAGGTCGGCCCACAGGGCCTCCGGGTCCTCGAGACCGGCGCTGAGGCGCAGGAGCCCGGCCGGGACGCGGTCCTCCTCCCAGCGGCTGCGGCTTTCGATGAGGCTCGTCACGCCGCCCAGCGAGGTCGCGTTGACGATCACCCGCGTCGAGGTCTCGACCTTCCGCGCGGTCTCGGCGTCGGCGACGTCGAACGAGAGAAGGCCGCCGAGACCGGGGTAGCGGACGATCTCCACCGCCGGGTGCGCGCGCAGCCGCTCGGCGAGGTACGCCGCTGTCTCGCTCTGCCGCCGCACGCGGGCGTGGAGGGTCTTCAAGCTGCGCAACAGCAGCCAGGCCGGGTCGGGGGCGGCGACGACGCCGGTGCTCCCGCGGAACGTCCGCAGCTTCTCGGCGGCGGACGCGTCGCGGCAAACGAGGGCGCCGAGCATGACGTCGTCGTGTCCTGCGAGGTACTTCGTCGCGCTGTGGATGACGAAGTCCGCGCCATGCTCGAGCGGACGCAGGTGCACCGGCGTGGCCACCGTCGCGTCGACGACGACCGGCGCCGGGTGGACCGCGGCCGCCTCGAGATTCGGCATGGTGAGGAAGGGATTCGAGGGCGCTTCGAGCCACACGAGCTGGACGCCTTCGGGCGGCGCCCCGGTCTGGTCGAACTCGACGACCCGGAGGCCCCACGGCGCGAGGACGGCGAAGGTGACCCCGGTGCCGTAATAGCCGCCGCCGGCGAGTGCGATCGTGTCGCCCGGTTCGAGGAGCGACAGCACGAGCGCGGTCGTCGCGCCCGCGCCGGACGGGAAGAGGAGCGCGGTGCCGCCGTCCAGCTCCCCCAGCGCGGCCTCGGCGGCCGCCACCGTGGGGTTGCCGAAGCGGTGGTAGTGGAACTCGCGCGGATCGCCGCGCTCGTCGTACGGCCAGATCGTCGAGCGGTCGAGCGGCTCCATCGGCCGAGCCTATACGGGCTCCGGCTGCAGCTCGTCGAGCCGGCCCATCCGCGCCAGCGGCGGGAAGAGGCGGCGCCAGGACGCCGCGACGCCGATCATCACGGCGCCGCCCGCGACGACGGCCGCCGCCGTCCCGATCAGCGACGCCACGACGCCCGACTCGAAGGCGCCGAGCTCGTTCGAGGCGCTGATGAAGACCCACTCCACGGCGCTCACGCGCCCCTGCAGCTCCAACGGCGTCACGAGCAGGACTGCGGTGGAGCGGATGTTCATGCTGATCATGTCCGCGAAGCCGCTGACCGCCAGCGCGGCGAGCGAGAGCGGCAACGATCGCGAGAGACCGAACACGACCATCATCGCCCCGAAGGCCGCCACGACCGTGAGCAGCGCCGGGCCTGCGCGAAAGTGGAGCGGCTTCCGGGCGAGGAGCAGCCCGGCCGCGAGCGCGCCGACCGACGGCGCCGCTCGCAGCGCGCCGAGTCCGATGGGGCCCACGTCGAGGATCGTTCGCGCGAAGACGGGCGCCAGCGCGATCGAGTCGCCGAGCAGCACCGCCACGAGGTCGAGCGAGATGGCGCCGAGCAGCATCCGCGTGCGCAGGATGAAGCCGATGCCGGCGTAGAGGCTCTGCCAGTTGAGCTCCGTCGCCGGCGCCACTGCCGCGCGCGCCGTCACGCCGAGGATCGTCAGGCAGGCGAGCAGGAAGAGCGTGGCGGCGGTGATGTAGACGGCGACCGGCTCGACGGCGAAGATCACGCCACCCAGCGCAGGGCCGACGACGATCCCGGCCTGCGTGGCCACGCTGCGGAGCGCGATCGCGCCGGGCAGGAGCTCCGTGGGCACGATCTCCGGCATCAGCGAGCGACCGGCCGGGTTCGTCACCGCCGAGGCCATGCCTGCTGTGACGGCGATCGCGAGGAACGGCCAGAGCTTGTGCGCGCCCGAGAGCGTGATCACGACGAGCGCACCGGCGATCCCGACCTGGACGGCGAGCCCGATCGCCACGACCCGCCGGCGCTGGACGCGGTCGGCCAGCTGGCCCGCCGGCAGCGCGAGGATCGGCAGCGGCACGAACTCCGCGAGCCCGATGAGGCCGAGGTCGAGCGGGTTGCGGTGGATCGAGTAGACCTGCCAGCCGATCGCGACGACGACCATCTGCAGCGCGAACCCGTTTGCGAGCGACGAGATCCAGAGCAGCGCAAAGTCGCGCAGCTGCAGCGCGGGGGGCAGGCGATGCCTCACGAGCGCGAACGTTAGGCTCCGCGGCGGTGGCCGAGGGACACGAGACGACGGCGGGAAAGCTCGAGTGGCTCGAGGAGCTGCGGGGAGAGGCGCTCCACGCCGGCAGCGAGAAAGCCGTCGCGCGCCGCCGTGAGGAGGGGAGGCTCCTCGCCCGCGAGCGAGCCGAGAAGCTCTGCGACCCGGGCTCGTTCGTCGAGCTCGACCGCTACGTCCGGCACCGCGAGGCGAACTTCGGGATGATGGATCGCCGCCCCTACGGGGACGCCGTCGTGACTGGCTACGGCACGATCTTCGGCCGCCGCGTCTTCGTCTTCTCCCAGGACTTCACCGTCTTCGGCGGCTCCCTGAGCGAGGTCTTCGCCGAGAAGATCTGCAAGGTCATGGACCTGGCCGTCAAGTACGGGTGCCCCGTGCTCGGGATCAACGACTCCGGCGGCGCGCGGATCCAGGAGGGCGTCGTCTCGCTGGCCGGCTACGCCGAGATCTTCTGGCGCAACGTCCAGGCGTCGGGTGTGATCCCGCAGATCTCGCTCGTGATGGGCCCGTGCGCGGGCGGCGCCGTCTATTCGCCCGCGATGACCGACTTCGTCTTCATGGTCGAGGGCTCGTCTTACATGTTCATCACCGGCCCCGACGTCGTGAAGACGGTGACCGGGGAGGAGGTGACGTTCGAGGAGCTCGGGGGCGCGACGACGCATGCCACGAAGTCGGGCGTCGCCCAGTTCACCGCGGCGGACGAGGAGTCGTGCCTCGAGGACGCGCGCTACCTCCTCTCCTTCCTGCCGCAGAACAATGCGGACCGGCCGCTGTGGAGCGCGCCGACCGACTCGCCGCTTCGGGAGGACGCCGAGCTCGACACGCTCGTCCCCGACAACCCGAACAAGCCGTACGACATGCACGACGTGATCCGCCGCGTCGTCGACGACGGCGAGTTCCTCGAGGTGAGCGAGCGCTGGGCCGAGAACATCGTCACGGGGTTCGCGCGGCTCGGCGGCCATCCGGTCGGCGTGGTGGGGAACCAGCCGCGCTCGCTCGCGGGCGTCCTCGACATCGACGCCTCGAACAAGGCGGCCCGCTTCGTCCGCACCTGCGACGCCTTCAACATCCCGCTCGTGACGTTCGTCGACGTGCCGGGCTTCCTGCCGGGGACCGCGCAGGAGTGGGGCGGCATCATCCGCCACGGCGCGAAGCTCCTCTACGCCTACTGCGAGGCGACGGTGCCGAAGCTGACGGTGATCACGCGCAAGGCGTACGGCGGCGCGTACGACGTCATGAGCTCGAAGCACATCCGGGCGGACTTCAACTTCGCCTGGCCGACCGCGGAGGTCGCCGTGATGGGGCCGGAAGGCGCGGTCAACATCATCTACCGCGACCGGCCGGAGGAGGAGCGCCCGGCGCTGATCGCCGACTACAAGGAGAAGTTCGCGAACCCGTACAGCGCAGCCGAGCGCGGCTACGTCGACGACGTGATCGAGCCGCGCCGCACGCGCCCCGTCCTGATCGACGCGCTGGAGACGTCGCTGACGAAGGTCGAGCCCCGGCCCCGCCGCAAGCACGGGAATATCCCGCTCTGATCAGCTAGTGCTAGTGTGAGCAGCACGATGCTGGAGGTCAAGATCGATCGGCGGGAATCGACCGAGCTCTTCGAGCAGGTGGCGGCGGAGATCCGCCGTGCGATTGCGGACGGCGAGGCGAAGCCGGGCGAGCGCCTTCCGCCCGCCCGCGACCTCGCCGCCGTACTCGGCGTGAACACGAACACGGTGCTTCGCTCGCTCCGGCTCCTCCGCGAGGAGGGGCTGCTCGAGTTCCGGCGCGGTCGCGGCGTCACGGTCGCCGGCACGCCCGAGCGCGGCGCCGTGATCGCGCGCGCCCGCGAGCTGGTCCGCTTCGCGCGCCAGCAGGGCTACCGCCGCGACGAGCTGATCCAGCTCATCGAAGATCTCGCGTAGCCGCGCTTCGAAACGGCTCAGGAGGCGAGCGCGGTGTCTGCGTCCCGGGTGGAGGCCAGCTCGTCGGCGAGCGCCTTCACGACCGCGGGATCGAACTGGGTCCCGGCACAGCGCTCGAGCTCGGCGAGCGCGTCCCGCTGCGGCAGCGCCTCGCTGTACGCGCGCTCGGACGTCATCGCGTCGTACGCGTCCGCGACGAAGATGATCCGCGCGCCGAGCGGGATCTTGTCGCCGGCGAGCCGGTTCGGATAGCCGGCGCCGTCCCAGCGCTCGTGGTGGTGGAGAACCCACTCCGCCACCGGCTCGACGCCGAGGCTCTCGAGCATCCGGAAGCCGATCTGCGGGTGCCGCTCGAGCATCAGCCGCTCCGTCTCGTCCAGCGAATCCGGCTTGCGGAGGATCTCCTCCGGAATCGCGAGCTTGCCGAGATCGTGAAGGCTGCCGGCGAGCCGCGTCAGCTCGATCCCCGGTTCGTCTGCCCCGAGGCGGCGCGCGATCCGCGCCGAGTAGTCGCCGACGCGCTGCGAATGGCTTCCCGTGTACGCATCGCGATCGTCGACCGCCTTGGCGAGGCTCTCAGCCGCCCGGAACCGTGCCTCGCGGTCGGGAGTGTCGGTGAGCTGCTCGAGGTTCGCGCGGAGGATCGCCTCGGCCGCGTAGGCGCGGACGCGGTTCTTGCCGTCCTTCTTCGCCCAGTACAGCGCGCTGTCGGCGAGCCGGATCAGCTCGTCCCGCCCGGAACCGTGGGTCGGATAGGTCGCGACACCGGCGCTCACCGTCACGGAGCCCACGCCATCCACGTCGAGCGCGGCGATGCGCTCGACGATCGAGCGCGCCACCGCGGTCGCCTGCCGCTCGTCCTGCCGCGGCAGGAGCACCGCGAACTCGTCTCCGCCGAGCCGGAACGCCTCGCCGCCCTGCCGCAGGCGTGAAGCCACCTGGCCCAGCACGAGATCGCCCACCGGATGGCCGAAGCGGTCGTTGACGCTCTTCAGGTCGTCGAAGTCGACGAGGCAGAGCGCGAGCGGCGCGCCCTGCTCCTCTGCCGTGACGAGCTCCCGCTGCAGCCGCTCGTGGAAGCTTCGGTGGTTGCCGAGCCCCGTGAGCGGGTCGGTCAGGGCCAGGCGCATCGCGTGCAGCGCCTTGAAGGTCGAGCGCTGGTAGAGGGCGATCGCGAGCAGTGGGCCGACGAGCGCGATCGACAGGACAGGCTGGCGCTGCCAGAGGACGATGAGTGTCAGCGCCGCGGAAGCCATGAACGCGAAAGGCGCGGTCGTCTGGGCGATGTTCTCCCGCGCGATCGTGAAGAACGACCTGCCGGAGTCGGCCGAGAGCACGGCGCTGATCAGGATGAGGTTGACGACCCAGTAGTAGAGGAAGCCGCAGAGCACGACCCGCCCGACGAGGACCGCGACCGAGCCTCCGTGGACGTGTTCGACCGCGAGCCCGGCCGCGAGGGCCGAGAGCGCGAACATCGAGCCGTTGTAGGCGACGCGCACCGGCGGACGCCGCTGCAGCAGATGGGTGAACGTCGGCCCTCCCGTGGCGACGAGCACGCCGGCGGGCCAGCCGAGCAGGATGATCGCGGAGACGGAGAAGACGAACCCGAGCGTGACGCCGCCGGCGCCCATCCCCTCGACGGGCACCGGGAAGCGCTCGGCGAGCGCCATGCTCGCCATCAGGCCGAAGAGCTTGGCCAGGTCGGCGGCCGACCGCGGCGCGTCCGCGTAATAGAAGAGCGCGAAGCCGACGGCACAAACGCCCGCGACGATCACGGGCGTCACGACCGCCAGGACCTTGGCCGGGATCGCAGCTGAAGCCGAAAGGCGCCGGCCGGCGACGGCCGACTGCTGTTCACCCGCCACCCGTGCCTCCCCTACGAGGTCTCGAGCCGGTGCTTACCAGCCGTAGTTGTGGAGCCCGTGGGAGCTCCCGAGCGCAGCGGCGACAGACGCGGCGACGATCAGGAGAATCACGAGGCGAGATTTCCACTCGAGCATTGTTGCCTCCAGGGGGGACTACGTCGAGGACGCCAGACCGAAAGATTGTGGATGTGGCTGCACAGAGCGGAAATCACCCGAAGGGGGTAGCGGACTCACTCGAATGGGGTAACTGAGGCGCGAATACCGCCGCGGCGCCCCGTTACGACGACTCGAGCCCCGCCTCGCGCAGCGGCCGGCGGCCCCAGGCGAACTTCTTCTTGTACCAGCTGCTGAGCTGGGCGAGCGCAACGCCCTCGCCGGAGGACTGGATGAACCAACCGTTGCCGACGTAGATCGCGGTGTGGAAGACCTGTGCGCCGGTCGACTTCGAGCCCTTCGTGCCGAAGAAGAGCACGTCGGCGGGCTGCAGCTTCGCGAAGGCGATCCGCTTCGACTTCGGCACCTCGACGCTCATCGCGTACGTGGTCCGTCCGACGATCGTCGAGGCGAGGTTTCCCTCGCTCGGATAGCTCTGCAGCCTGTAGACGCGCCAGACGAAGCCCGAGCAGTCGTAGCCGCCGCGTGAGCTGACGCCGAACTCGACCTCCGGGTCGTCGCTCGTGCCGCCCCAGATGTACGGCATCCCGATCTTTGAGAAGGCGACCGTGAGAATCTGCCGCTGCCAGTCGTTGAGCTGGGGCAGCGCGAAGGTGTCGGCGAGACTCTGCACCTGGGCGATCTGCCAGCTGTTCTCGAGCTCGCCGAAGCCGAGGATCTGCGCCGCCGAGTACGCGGCCTCCGCGCGGGTCGCCGGATCCTGCGGCCGCAGCTCGAGGAAATCCTGCGCCGCGGGATGGTTGATGCGCAGGCCCAGCAGGCGGGCGACGACCTCGAAGCCGAAGCGGCCGGGGGCCGCGATGCCCGCTGCCCGCGCGCCGAGCGCGAACTCCCTCGCGGCCTGGCCGAGGCCGAGGGTCTGGACGAGACTGCGGTCGAGCTGCGCCATGGTCACGTTCCCGTCCGCGTTCGCGACGGTGGGAGAGGTCGTGGTCGTCGTCGTGGTCGTGCCGGTCGTGGGCGTGGTCTGCGTCCCGGTCGACGTCGTTCCGGTCGAGCCCGAGGGCGAGCCGGACGGCGGGGCCGCCGGCAGTGCGAGCTGCTCCTGCAGGCGGACCGTGAGATCCGCGAGCGTCTGCCGGGTGAGGGTCGCATTGGGCCGGAACTTGCTCACGCTCGGCGCGTCCATCAGCCCGTGGGCCACGACGGTGGCGATCTGTGGAGCCGCCCAGTTGGGCAGGGGCGTCCCGGCGCCGGGCGCTGCGGCAGCGGCGAGGGCGGCCACCACGGCGGTGGCCGCGAGCATCACGATACGCCGACCCACGCTTTCCCCATCGACCGGGGCCGCCCGGGGCATTACCCTCTTTTGGTGGACCGGCCTCAGATCACGCCGACGCCCGACGACGCCGAGCGCGAGGCGATTCTCGAGGCGCTCGCTGCGGAGGACACGGAGCAGCCGGCGGCGTCGAAATGGGCCGCCGCGTCTCTCCCGGCCCGCGACGAGGAGCAGGACGAGGCGTAACCCCGGCGGGCCGCGGGCCGTTTCCTCCGTATGTGGGAGGAGTGCATCCGTTGCAACGATGCTCCGGCCGTCGACGACCAGGGCTACTGCGGTCATTGCCACTGGGCCGTCCGGGCGGAGGTCGAGGAGGGCTTCTACGCCATCCGCGAGTACCTGCGCGCGTGGGCCCGCTTCGACGAGTGGTGTGAAGCGCGCGGGATCCCGGCCTGACGCGTCGCGCTACTCGGGCTGAGCTCGGCTGAGGACTCGCGGCGCGCTGCGCGCGTAGTCGAGCCCCGAGACCCAGGTGAGCACGACCGCCACGAGCAGCGCCCACCAGCCCGCGCGATGGGTCCAGGCGCCCGCGGCCGCGAAGCCCGCGACGGCGGCCGCCACCGCCTGAGCCCATGTCTTCAGCTTCCCGAGGTCGCGCGCCGCGAGCACGACGCCGCGCTCAATCGCCGCCTGCCGCAGGCCCGTGACCAGCACCTCGCGGACCACGATCGCCGCCACCATCCACGCAGGCACGACTCCCTGCCCGACGAGCATCACGAGCGCCGCGAGCACGAGGATCTTGTCGGCGATCGGATCGAGGAGCGTGCCGACCGAGGAGGTATGGCCGTGCCTGCGGGCGAGCCTCCCGTCGAGCCAATCGGTGGTCATCGCGACGCAGAAGACCGCCGTCGCCCAGTAGTCGTGGCCCGAGAAGCCCCAGGCGTAGAGCACCACCACGAGGGGGACGGACGCCGCGCGCGCGACGGTGAGCTGGTCGGCCGCGGTCATGGCATGGAGAGAATACGGCCCGCTCATGTTCGACAAGGTTCTCGTCGCCAACCGAGGGGAGATCGCGATCCGCGTCTTCCGCACGTTGCGCGAGCTCGGGATCGGCGCCGTCGGCGTCTACTCCGAGGGCGATCGCGCCGCGCTCCACGTCTCTTATGCGGACGAGGCGTTCCTCCTCGGGCCTACGCCCGCGGCTGAGAGCTACCTCGCGGTGGACCGCATCCTCGACGCGGCGCAGCGTGCCGGGGCGCAGGCCGTCCATCCGGGCTACGGGTTCCTGGCGGAGAACGCAACGTTCGCGCGCGCGGTCGAGGAGGCCGGGCTGGTCTGGATCGGCCCGCCGCCCGCGGCGATCGAGCTGATGGGCAACAAGACGGCCGCCCGCACGGCGATGCAGGAGGCGGGCGTCCCGATCATCCCCGGCACGACCGACCCCGTCGGCTCGGTGGACGAGCTGCACGCGCTCGGCGAGGAGTTCGGCTATCCCCTCCTGATCAAGGCCGCCGCCGGCGGCGGCGGGAAGGGCATGGAGGTCGTCGAGGCGCCGGGCGAGGCCGCGCAGGCCTTCGAGCGCGCGCAACGGCAGGGCCAGTCCTACTTCGCGAATCCGGACGTGTACGTCGAGAAGCTGATCGTCGATCCGCGCCACGTCGAGGTGCAGGTGCTCGCCGACGCGCATGACAACGTCGTCCATCTCGGCGAGCGCGACTGCACGATCCAGCGGCGCCACCAGAAGCTGATCGAAGAGACGCCGTCGCCGGCGGTCGGCGACCAGCTGCGGCGGCGGATCGGCGCGATCGGCGTCGAGGCGGCGAGAGCCTGCGGCTACCGCTCGGCGGGGACGATCGAGGGGCTCCTCACCCCCGACGGCGACTACTTCTTCATGGAGATGAACACGCGCATCCAGGTCGAGCACACCGTGACGGAGATGGTGACGGGGCTCGATCTCGTGCGCGAGCAGATCCTCGTCGCGCTCGGTGAGCCGCTGTCGGTGCGGCAGGAGGACGTCGAGTTGCGCGGCCACGCGATCGAGTGCCGGATCAACGCGGAGGACGCGGCGCGCGGCTTCCTACCGGCGCCGGCGCAGGTGACCGGCTACCGCGAGCCCTCCGGACCCGGCGTCCGCGTCGACTCGGGTGTCGCGACCGGCTACGAGGTGTCGGGCGCCTACGACCCGATGGTCGCCAAGCTGATCGTGCACGGCGTCGACCGCGAGCACGCCCGGCGGCGGATGCTGCGGGCGCTCGACGAGTTCTGGATCGAGGGGCCGACGACACTGGTCGGCTTCCACAAGGCGCTCCTCTCGCACCCGTGCTTCGTCGCGGGGGAGACGTGTCACGGCGTAGTGGAGTCCGAGGAGCTCGCCGCGGCGGCTGCCGAGCTCGACGCAGCCCCGCCCATCCCCGCGCCTAGTAACAGTCTGTTACAAGGAACGACAGGTCCGGACGGGCGAGTAGTCGAGCGCGTCCGCACCGTCGAGGTCGACGGCCGGCGGTTCGAGGTGCGGATCTCGGAGCCCGAGCCGGAGTGGCGTGCGCTGGCGCGCCGGCGCGGCGAACGGGTCCGGCAAGGAGGCGCTGGGGGAGGCCGCGACGCCGTCGTCTCCCCGATGCAGGGCGTCGTCCTCGCCGTGCTGGTGGCCGACGGCGAGGAGGTCGAGCCGGGGCAGGTGATCTGCGTCGTCGAGGCGATGAAGATGGAGAACGAGGTGCACGCCAATCGCGCCGGCACGATCCGGAGCCTCTCGGTCGAGCCCGGCCAGCAAGTCACGACGGGCCAGGTGATCTGCACCATCGAGAGCGACGCGGAGGCCACGGAATCCGACGGCTGACGAGGCGCGTAGAACCGGGCAACCCAGTAGGAGGAATGGAATGCCGAAGAAGATCATCGCCGCCGCCGTCGCCGCATTCGCGCTGGCCGCCGCGGGCGCCGCCGCGGCCGCAGTCGTCACCCACCAGAGCTCGGCCTCGACCGGCACGGTCAACCTGCGCCAGACGAAGCTCGGGAAGGTGCTGGCCGCGAAGACGGGCAAGACGCTCTACCTCTTCATGGCCGACCACAACGGGCGCAGCGCCTGCTACGGCAAGTGCGCCACGTTCTGGCCGCCGCTGATCGTGACGGGCAAGCCCACCGCGGGCACCGGCGTCAAGGCCAAGCTGCTCGGCGTCACGATGCGCAAGGACGGCAAGCACCAGGTGACCTATCGCGGCCATCCGCTCTACTTCTTCAAGCTCGACAAGTCCGCTGGCCAGGTCAACGGCCAAGGGCAGGACTTCTTCGGCGGCAAGTGGTTCGTCCTTTCCAGCGCCGGGACGGCGATCAAGAAGGCCGCCGGCGGTGGTGGGACGACGACCACGTCGACGACCTCGACGTACCCCGGCACCACGATCCGCTACTAGAGGCAGCGCGCAGGCCCGTACTGCGCGGTCCACCGGCGTCGCGTCGTTAGTGTCCGGCGCCGGTGGACCTCTACGAGTACCAGGGCAAGGACCTCTTCCGCCGCGTCGGGATTCCCGTCTCGGACGGGCGCCTCGCAACCACTCCAGAGGAGGCGCGCGCGGCGGCCGAGGAGCTCGGGGGCCCGGTCGTCGTCAAGGCGCAAGTGCTGACCGGTGGACGCGGCAAGGCCGGCGGCGTGAAGCTCGCCGAGGATCCGGCTGGCGCCGAGGCGAAGGCGCGCGACATCCTCGGGCTCGACATCAACGGCCACGTCGTCCGCACGCTCTGGATCGAGCAGGCGTCGGATATCGCGCGCGAGTACTACCTCTCGATCACGTTCGACCGCGGCGCGAAGAAGCCGCTGTTCATGTTCACGACGCAGGGCGGCGTCGAGATCGAGCAGGTCGCCGAGGAGAACCCGGACGCGCTCGTCCGCCTGCACGTCGACCCGCTCGAGGGGTTCCAGCCGTGGGTCGCGCGGCGACTCGTCTACGGCGGCAAGGTCGAGGATCCCTCCGAGCAGAAGCAGATCGCGGCGATCGTCGAGAAGCTCTACCGCGCGTTCGTCGAGTTCGACGCGATGCTGTGCGAGATCAATCCGCTCATCGTCACGCCCGAGGGCGAGGTGAAGGCGCTCGACTCGAAGTTCACCGTCGACGACAGCGGGCTCTTCCGCCACCCCGACGTCGCGGAGTGGCGCGACCCCACCGCCGCCGACCCGATCGAGACGTTCGCGCGCGAGAAAGGCGTCACGTACGTGAAGCTGGACGGGAACGTCGGCGTCCTCGCGAACGGCGCCGGACTCGGGATGTCCACGGTGGACGTCGTCGCACACGCCGGCGGGCGGCCCGCGAATTTCTGCGACCTCGGAGGAGGCGGCAGCGCGGAGGGGGTCGTCGACGCACTCGAGGTGATCACGCGCGACGAGCAGGTGCGCTCGATCTTCTTCAACATCTTCGGCGGGATCACGCGCTGCGACGAGGTGGCGCGCGGGATCCTCGCCGCGCTCGAGCGGCTCGACATGTCGCGTTACCCGATCGTGGTGCGGCTCGACGGGACGAACGCGGAGGAGGGCCGGCAGATCCTCGCCGACGCGGGGCGCGAGAACATCCATCCCGAGGCGACGATGCTCGACGGCGCGCGGCGAGCCGTGGAGCTGGCGGCGTGAGCGATCATTGGAGCGACCGCGCGCAGGCGTACCGCGACAGCCCGACCCACGCCGCGGGCGAGGACCTCGACCTCGTCGTCTCGTGGTGCGAGCCGGGAGCCGGGGTGAGCGTGCTCGACGTCGCGAGCGGCGGCGGCCACGTCGCGCGGCGCCTCCGGGAGCTCGGCTCCCAGGTCGTGACCGTGGACGCGGCGCCGGGGATGGAGCCGGACGTGATCGCGCCGGCCGACCATCTCCCGTTCGCCGACGAGAGCTTCGACGCGGTGGCCTGCCGCATCGCGGCGCACCACTTCCCCGACGTGCTCGCCGCGCTGATCGAGATGACGCGAGTGGCTCGCCACCGGGTCGTGATCTGCGACAACACCTTCGTCAGCGAGACCTCCGAGGAGGCCGACCGGCTGCGCGATCCGAGCCACGTCCGCAACTACGGCGTCGCCGAGTGGCACAGCTTCTTCGAGCTCGCCGGGCTGCAGGTCGCCGACGAGACCCACATGGTCCGCGAGACCGGCCTCGACGCCTGGCTCGCGCGCACAGAGACCCCGGAGGACGACCGCGCGCGCGTCCGGGAGCTGCTCGGCGACCGCGTCCGTGACGGCCGGCTCGACCTGCCCACCGTCGTCCTCAAGGGAACGAAGGCCGCCTAGTGGCGATCATCCTCGACCGCGACACCCGGCTCGTCGTCGCCGGACTGACCGGCTCGGAGGGGCGATTCCACGGTCTCCGCAACCGCGCCTACGGCACGAACCTCGTCGCCGGCGTCACGCCCGGCAAGGGCGGCCAGGACGTCGACGGCGTCCCCGTCTTCGACACGGTCGCCGAGGCGGTCGACCAGGCCGGCGCGAACACCTCGCTCATCTTCGTCCCGGCGCGGTTCGCCGTCGACGCCATCTACGAGGCCGTCGACGGGGGCATCGCCACGGTGATCTGCATCACCGAGCACATCCCGGCGCACGACATGCTCCGTGCGTACACGTACTTCCGGGGCCGGGGCACGACGATGATCGGCCCCAACTGCCCGGGCGTGCTCTCGCCGGGCAAGGCGAACGCGGGAATCATCCCGGCGGAGATCTTCAGCGAGGGGGGCGTCGGCCTCGTCTCGCGCTCCGGCACGCTCACGTACCAGATCGGGCACGAGCTGACGCAGCTCGGGCTCGGCAACTCGACCATCGTCGGCATCGGCGGCGACCCGGTCGTCGGCTCGTCCTTCGTCGACGTGCTCGAGAAGTTCGAGGCGGACGCGCAGACGGAGCTGATCGTGCTGGTGGGCGAGATCGGCGGCGACGAGGAGGAGAAGGCCGCCGCCTACGTCGCCGAGCACGTGACGAAGCCGGTGCTCGCCTACATCGCAGGCTTCTCGGCCCCGCCGGGCAAGACGATGGGGCACGCGGGCGCGATCATCTCGGGCTCCTCGGGCACGGCGCAGGGGAAGAAGGAGGCGCTCGAGGCACGCGGGATCGAGGTGGGCACGACGCCGACCGAGGTCGCGCAGATGGTGGCCGAGCGCATCAAGTAATAGCCTCGCGGTGTGAGCGTCTGCGCAGCGTGCGGGCACGAGCTGCCTGAGAGCGGCAAGTTCTGCCCCGAATGCGGCGCGCCGGTCGTCCCGGCGGTTGCGCCGCGTGAGCAGCGGAAGGTCGTCACCGTCCTGTTCTGCGACGTCGCGGGCTCCACCGAGCTGGGAGAGTCGACTGACCCCGAGGCGCTGCGCGCGGTGCTCGCCCGCTACTTCGAGCGGATGAAGGAGATCGTCGAGCGCCACGGCGGCAGCGTCGAGAAGTTCATCGGCGACGCGGTGATGGCCGTCTTCGGGGTGCCGGTCGTGCACGAGGACGACGCACTCCGCGCCTGCCGCGCCGCGATCGAGATGCGGGACGCGCTGCCGGAGCTCGGGATCCGCGGCCGGATCGGCGTGAACACGGGCGAGGTCGTGACCGGAACCGAGGAACGGCTGGCGACCGGCGACGCCGTGAACGTGGCGGCTCGGCTGGAGCAGGCAGCCGAGCCGGGCGAGGTGCTCGTCGGAGCCGGCACCGTCCGCCTGGTGCGCGACGCCGTCGAGCTGGGAGAGGAGCGGCGGCTCGAGCTGAAGGGGAAGTCGGAGCCGGTCGCGGCGTACCCGCTGCTCGCCGCCGTCGGCGAGGTCACGCGCCGCTCCGACGTCCCGATCGTCGGTCGCGAGCGCGAGCGGCGCGCGCTCGACGACGCGTGGGAACGGGTCCGCTCGGAGCGTGCGAGCCACCTCTTCACCGTCCTAGGCGCGGCGGGCGTCGGCAAGTCGCGTCTAACCGCAGAGTTCGTCCGCGCGCTCGACGACGTACCGGTCGTGCGCGGGCGCTGCCTCTCATACGGCGAGGGCATCACCTATTGGCCGCTGGTCGAGGTCGTGCTCCAGCTCGACCGGCGCCCGTCCGACCCGCGCGCCGCCGCCGCCATCGCGGCACTGCTCGGCGAGTCCGAGGAGCCCGCGACCGCGGACGAGATCGCCTGGGCGTTCCGGACGCTGCTCGAGGAGGTGGCGCCGGTGGTCTGCGTCTTCGACGACCTCCACTGGGCCGAGCCGACCTTCCTCGACCTGGTCGACCACGTCGCCGACTGGAGCCGCGACGCGCCGATCCTGCTCGTCTGCATCGCACGGCCGGAATTCCTCGACCGGCGGCCGACCTGGGCCGGCGGCAAGCTCAACGCGACCACGGTGCTGCTCGAGCCGCTGACGGCGGCCGAGACGGACGAGCTGATCGAACGGCTGCTCGGGGAGGCGCCGCTCGCCGAGCCGCTTCGCGCGCGGATTCGCGACGCGGCGGAGGGCAACCCGCTGTTCGTCGAGCAGATGCTCGCGATGGTCGAGGAATCGCCGAACGGCGACGTCGTCGTGCCGCCGACGATCCAGGCCCTGCTCGCGGCGCGCCTCGACCAGCTCGAGGCCGCAGAGCGAGGAGTTCTCGAGCGCGGGTCGGTCGAGGGCAAGATCTTCCACCGAGGCGGCGTCGAAGCGCTGGGGCCGGACGAGCCCGACGTACCGACGAAGCTGATGGCGCTCGTCCGCAAGGAGCTCGTGCGGCCCGACCGGACACAGCTGCCCGGCGACGACGCGTTCCGCTTCCGGCATCTCCTCATCCGCGACGCCGCCTACGACGGCCTTCCCAAGGCGGCGCGGGCCGAGCTCCATGAGCGCTTCGCCCGGTGGCTCCAGGCGCAGGGCGCCGGCCTGATCGAGCTCGACGAGATCCTGGGCTACCACTTCGAGCAAGCGCACCGCTACCGGGTCGAGCTCGGGGGCGGCGGCGATGAGACGGACGAGCTTGCGCGGAAGGCCTCCGAGCGGCTGGCCGCGGCCGGGGAACGGGCCCTGATCCGTGAGGACGCTCGCGGCGCATGTGTCCTACTCGAGCGGGCACGTGCGCTCGTGCCAGTGGAGGAGCGCCCGCTGGAACTCGAGATCCTGATGGTCCACGCGCGATTCGACGTGGGTGATCTGGCTGAAGCACTCGTCGTTGCGGACGAGCTTGCTGCACGCAGCCGTGCCGACGGCGACCGTCTGGCCGAGCTGCGTGCGTTGCTGGCCCGCGCCTTCGTCGCTCACCTCGCGGAAGCCACCAAGGTCGCCGAGATCCGCCCACTCGTCGACGAGGCCATCGCCTTCCTCGGCGAGTACGGCGACGACGCCGGCTTGGCCGATGCCTGGCTCGTCGCTTCGGGGAACGAGCTCGGCGCTCTCCGGTGGCGGGCCATGGCGCTCGCCCTCGAACGAGCAGTCGATCACGGCAAGCGGGGCGGCAACCGCGTTGTCGCCCACATCGCGGAGGGATACCGGAAGCCGCCGTATGCGTACGGCCCCTTTCCGGTCGAGGAGGCGCTCGCATTCTTCGACGAGCACCCTTCCGCAGGTTCCTTTCACGCGGCCTTTCGCGGACAGCTCGAGGCGATGTGTGGCAACTTCGAGGCCGCACGCGATTCTGTGAGGCTTGCGCGCGAGCGTGCCCGGGAGCTCGGCAACCGACTGGCCGAAGCCGGCCACTCGATGCAGGAGGCGGAGGTCGAGCTGCACGCCGGTGATGCCGAGCGTGCGGCCGAGGTCGCGCTCGAGGGCGTGGCTGCCCTCGACGCGCTCGGCGAGCGCGGCTGGCTCTCGACCGTCGCCGGGCACGCTGCGGAGGCGCTCTATCGACTCGGCCGCGACGAAGAGGCCTGGCAGCTGACTGTAAAGGCCGAGGAGGCCGGAGCGGCCGACGACGTGATCACCCAGATGCTGATCCTTCAGGTGCGGGCGAAGCTCCTCTCTCGCCGCGGCGAGCACGCGGAGGCCGAGCGGCTGGCACGCGAGGCCGTCGCGTGGGGCGAGCCGACCGACGCTCTCGAGTACAAGGCAAGCGCGCTCCGCGACCTCGCAATCGTGCTCGCGGCTGACGGAAGGCCCGATGAGGCGCTCGCCGCGCTCGACCAGGCGCAGACGCTGTACGAGGAGAAGGGCCACACCGTCGGCGTCGCGCGCGTCGAGCAGCTGCGAGCCGAGGTGGTCGCTACCCTCGAGGCGTGATCTCCTTCGCCCGCGGCGTCCCCGCGCCGGAGTGTCTCGCCGTCGAGGAGCTCGCGGATTGCGCCCGCGCCGCGCTCGAGCGCGACGGCCGCACGATCCTCAGCTACGGCCCCGGCGGCGGGTACGTCCCCTTGCGCGAGCGCCTGGCCGAGTGGTACGGGGTCGATCCCGGCCGCGTCGTGATCACGAGCGGCTCCTTGCAGGGCTTCGTGTTCCTCGCCCAGCAGCTCGTGCAGCCGGGAACCCGCGTCCTCGTCGAGGCGCCGACGTATGACCGCCCGCTCAAGATCCTGACGCGGCTCGGCGCCGAGATCGTCACCGTGCCGATGGACGGGGACGGGCTCGTCCCCGACGAGCTACCGGACGGCGACTTCGCGTTCCTGTACACGATCCCGACCTTCCAGAACCCGAGCGGGCGCACGCTCTCTCTCGAGCGGCGCCGCCGGCTCGCCGAGCGCGCCCGCGAGCGGCAGCTGCTCGTGATCGAGGACGATCCGTACGGGCTCGTCCGCTACGACGGCGAGCCTCTCCCGAGCGTGTTCGAGCTCGCGGAGAGCGAGCAGATCGCCTATTGCTCCTCCTTCTCGAAAACGGTCGCGCCGGGGCTGCGCGTGGGGTGGTTCGTCCTGCCGCCGCAGCTCGCGGCGGACGTCGAGGCGCTCGCCGTCTCGACCTACATCTCGCCGCCTTACCTCTCCCAGGCGACGGTGCTCGAGTTCCTGCGGCGCGACAGCTTCTCGCCGAACCTCGAGCGCGTGAACGGCCTCCTGCGCGCGCGCCGCGACGCGATGCTCGAGGCGCTCGAGCGCGAGATGCCCGAGGACGCGAGCTGGACGCGGCCGGACGGCGGCTACTTCGTCTGGCTCGAGGTTCCGTCCGGTCCGCCGGCCGCCGACCTGCTCGCGGAGGCGGAGCGGGCCGGGGTCACGTTCGTCCAGGGGAGCGACTTCTTCCCGGGCGGCCGCGGGGGCGAGCACGCGCTGCGTCTCGCGTTCAGCTTCGTCTCCCCGGACGAGATCGCCGAGGGCGTGGCCCTCCTAGGGGCTCTGGTGCGAGCGGCGGCGCCGGCGGCGCTCTAGCTGCGGGAGCAGGATCCCTCCGAGCAGCCCGACTCCGAGGGCGAGCAGGATGAGCCAGACGAGCGAGACGCGCGCGGTCGCGACCACGAAGTGGACGCTGACCTGCTTCCGGTTCTCCAGCACGAAGGCGGTCGCGTACGCGACGAGCAGCCCGAGAACGACGACGCGGACGTAGAAGAGCCGCGACCGCCGGCGGTCTGCGGCCTCTGGGCTGATGCGGGGGCGGCGCAGGAAGCGCACGCCCGAATCCTACGGTCGACTACGCCGCAACGTGCACGGCGAGGGCGCGGGGAACCAGACGAGGCTGGGGCGGTGGCGCCAGGCGGCCGAGAGACTCGACGCGGAACGTCGGGCAGACCACCTCGCCGGGAAGGGCGCAGAGGCCGGCGCGACGGAAATAGCAATCGGCGCAGGTGGCTTTGGAACGCTTGCTCATCCTCGTCTTTGCTCTAGAAAGTAGGGCCGCTCTCGAGGTGCGATGATAGGTGCATAAACCGCGCCGGCAAGCGTTGCCGCAAACGAAAACTGACGAATTTCCGCCACTTTCCGAGCCTCGAAAAACATGATTTCTACTGCGCCCGGGGCAATGTTGCCAGGGCGCGCAACGCCTGGCTGAAGGTGCGGACCGGGATGATGCGAACATGTCCGGCGTAGCGGCGGGCGTCCCTGGCATTGTCACCGGCGGCCGGGACGAGGAAGACGTCGGCGCCCGCCTGTCGCACGCCGTACGTTTTCTGCTTCACGCCGCCGATCGGCGCCACCCTGCCGTCGAGCTCCATCTCTCCGGTCGCGGCGACACGGTGGCCGTGGAGGACGTTGTGCCCGAGCTTCTGCATCACCTCGAGTGCGAAGGCGAGGCCGGCGGACGGGCCGCCGATGCCGCTCGCGTCGATCGAGACGTGAATCGGCAGCTTGATGCTCGCGGACTGGTCGGGTGCGAAGCCGACGAGCGCCCGGTCGGGCTCCTGCACCGTCGCGACCGTCCGGATGCGCACCGTCAGCGTGCGGCCCGCCCGGTGGATGCGCAGGGCGACGAAGCTTCCCGGCTTCACACGCCCGAGGACGCCCCGCAGGGCGGCGACCGTGGGCGTGGGCGTGCCGTCGACGGCGACGATCACGTCCATCGGCTGGAGGTTGCACGGCGCGTTCGTTCCACCGATCAGCTGCGAGACGACGACTCCGGTCGGCCGGACGACGACGTGGTACCCGAGCTTGCGAAGGGCGACGGCGGCTGCGACACGCTGCGAGAACGCCATCTCCTGAAGCTCGGCCGCGACCGCCTCGGACGCCGAGGCGCAGGGAGGAACGATCTCGCCCGCGGGGACAAGCGAGGAATGGGGCCGGATCCACGGGAAGAGCGCCTCGAGCTCGCTCGCCTTCCGCTCCTTCACGTCGACGAAGTAGAGAGTCCCGGCCTGGGCCGGGCGCGCGCCCTGCACCTGCACGAGTGGCCCGACGGGGTGCGCGACGTCGGGCAGGAGGATGTACTGCCCCGACGGCAGGCTGAAGAGGATCAGGATCGTGACCAGCAGGAGAAAGACGAGCGCCGACGCGGCGCGGAACGGAGTGAGGCGGCGTCTCAAAACAGGAACCGCTTGAGCCCGCCGTCGACGACGAGGGTCTGGCCGGTGACGTAGCGCGCCCGCTCGGAGGCGAGGAAGCACACGACGTCGCCGAACTCCCGCGGAGCTCCCCAGCGCCGGAGGGCGGTCTCCTCGAGCTGTTCCTCGCTCGGGCCGTCCGGGTACAGCTCCTCGAGCCTCGCGGTCTCGATCCGGCCCGGGGCGACGCAGTTGACCGTGATGCCCTTCGGTCCGACCTCCTGGCTCAGCGTCTTCAGCCAGCCGGTGAGCGCGGGGCGGAACGTGTTCGAGAGCGCGAGATGGGTTGTCGGCTCCTGGGCGGCGAGCGACGTGAGCGCGACGATCCGCCCGGCCGGGCTGCGTTCGAGGTGCGGCAGACAGAGGCGCACGAGCGCCACCGCAGGCCGGAGGAGGAGCCGGTAGCCGGACTCGAGCGACCCTTCGTCGACGTCTTCGGCCGTCCCCGGCGGCGGGCCGCCGCCGTTCCAGACGAGGACGTCGAGGCCCCCGAAACGGTCGACCGTGGTCGAGACGGCCCGCTCGAGGTCGGCGTCCTCTCTGACGTCGCCGGCGACGGCGACGCCGCCGAGCCGGGCCGCGTGCTCCTCCAGCTGCTCGGCGCGGCGGGCAAAGAGGACGACGTTCGCTCCCTCCTCGGCGAGCGACTCGGCGCTCGCCAGGCCGAGGCCCGACGAGGCGCCGCAGACGAGCGCCGCGCGACCGGTCAGTCCGAGATCCACGACTCCGGCAACGCTCCGGAGCTCGCGACGACTCGGGTCGTCATGCCGCCGCGGGCGGCGAACTCGCCCTCGACTTCGACGAAGCGTGGCGCGCCGTCGGCGACGAGCTGCTCGAGCACTTCGTTCACGACCTCCTCCTGGAAGATCTTCCGCTCGCGGAACGAGGTCAGGTAGTCGCGAAGCGACTTCAGCTCGTAGAGCTTCCCGTCCGGGACGTAGCGGATCGTCAGCTCGCCGAAGTCGGGCGCGTCGGTGAGCGGGCAGATCGAGGTGAACTCCGGCGCCCCGAGCTCGACGAGGTAGTCGCGCCCCTGGAACCGGTTCTCGATCGTC
Organism: Gaiellaceae bacterium; assembly: GCA_036490825.1. Classification (GTDB taxonomy): domain Bacteria; phylum Actinomycetota; class Thermoleophilia; order Gaiellales; family Gaiellaceae; genus Palsa-739. Next base: position 16,235 of record DASXDE010000016.1, on the reverse strand, counting down.
TCGAGCACTTAGGTGGAAAGGACGCCGACGACGTCGCGTACGGCCTCCGCGCTGCGCTCGAGGGCCTCCCGCTCCTCGTCGGAAAGGTCGAGCTCGACGATCTCCTCGACCCCGCCGGCGCCGAGCTTGACCGGCACGCCGATGTAGAGGCCGTCGATCCCGTACTCGCCCTCGAGCAGGGCGGTACACGGGAGGACGCGCTTCTGGTCGAGCAGGATCGCGTCGACCATCTCCGCGATCGCCGCGCCGGGCGCGTACCACGCCGAGGTGCCGAGCAGCTGCACGATCTCGCCGCCGCCCTTGGCCGTGCGCTCGACCATCTGTTGGATCCGCTCGTCGCTGACGAGCTTGCGCAGCGGGACGCCGCCAACGGTCGCCGCCGAGACGACCGGCACCATCTGGTCGCCGTGGCCGCCGAGCACGAGCGCCTGCACGTCGCGCACGGAGGCGCCGGTCTCCCAGGCGATGAAGGTGCGGAAGCGCGCCGTGTCGAGGACGCCGGCCTGGCCGAAGACGCGCTGCTTCGGGAAGCCCGAGACGCTCTTGGCGACGTGGCACATCGCGTCGAGCGGGTTCGAGAGGATCACGATCGTGCAGTCGGGGCTTTGCGCCACGACCTGCTCGGTGACGGAGCCGACGATCTTCTCGTTCGTCGTCACCAGGTCGTCGCGGGACATCCCGGGCGAGCGGGGCAGGCCCGCGGTGATCACGACGACGTCGGAGCCCGCCGTCTCCTCGTAGCTGTTCGTGCCGGTGATCCGGGGCTCGAAGCCGAGCACCGGGCCCATCTGGTTCAGGTCGAGCGCCTTGCCCTGCGGCAGTCCTTCCTTGATGTCCGTGAGGACGACGTCCGCGTAGTCGCGAGCGGCGAGGATGTGGGCGGCGGTCGCGCCCGTCGCGCCTGCGCCGACGATCGTGATCTTCCTTCTCATCATGCGTGCACCTCGGTTTCCAGCTTTCCGATGACCGCGTCCGCGACCTCGCTCGTGCCCACGGCCGTGGGGTCGTCGCGGCTCGGCTTCATGTCGTAGGTGACGCTCTCGCCCTCGGAGATGACGGCGGCGATCGCCTGCTCGAGCCGGTCTGCGGCGCTCCGCTCGTCGAGGTGGCGGAGCATGAGGACGCCGGACAGCAGTTGCGCGATCGGGTTGACCTTGTTCTGACCGGCGTACTTCGGCGCCGAGCCGTGCGTCGGCTCGAAGACGGCGGCGTCGTCGCCGTAGTTCCCGCCCGGCGCGACACCGAGCCCGCCGATCATCCCTGCCGCGAGGTCGGAGAGGACGTCGCCGTAGAGATTCGGCAGGACGAGCACGTCGTACTCCTCGGGCCGCTGAACGAGCTGCATGCACATGTTGTCCACGATCCGGTCGTCGAACTCGACGTCGGTGTTCTCGGCGGCGACCTCGCGGGCGACGCGCAGCCAGAGCCCGTCGGTGAACTTCATGATGTTCGCCTTGTGCACCGCCGTCACCTTGCGGCGTCCGTTTCGGCGCGCGTAGTCGAAGGCGAACTCGAAGATGCGGCGCGTGCCGGTGACGGAGATCGGCTTGATCGAGATGCCCGCATCGTTGTGACGGAGCCGGCCGCCGTGCACCTCGATCCACTCGATCAGCTCGGCTGCCTCCGGCGTTCCCTGCTCATACTCGATCCCGGCGTAGAGGTCCTCCGTGTTCTCGCGCACGATGATCAGGTCGACGTCTTCGAAGCGGCTGCGGACGCCGGGGTAGCTCTTGCACGGCCGCACCTGCGCGTACATGTCGAGCTCCTTCCGGAGCGCGACGTTGACGGAGCGGAATCCGCCGCCGACGGGCGTCGTGATCGGCCCCTTCAGCGCGACGCCAGTCTCGCGGATCGCGTCGAGGACGTCCGGCGGCAGCGGATTGCCGTCGTGCTTCTCCATCACGTCCGCGCCGGCCTCGCGCACGTCCCAGTCGAACTCGGCGCCGGTCGCCTCGAGAACGCGACGCGTCGCCTCGGTCAGCTCCGGGCCCGTGCCGTCGCCGGGGATGAGAACGACCCTGTGCGCCACGGGTTGAATCTAGCGGCGGGACGATAGAGTCGGAGCGGTGAACGAGCGCGAGCTGTTCCGGCAGGTTGCCGAGTACGCGGGGGACTTCGTCGAAACGCTCGGGACCCGGCCGATCCGCGCCGGGGCGGACGTGGCCGAGCTCACCGCAGCTCTCGGCGGGCCGTTGCCAGAGGAGCCCGTCGATCCGCACGCGGTGCTCGCGGCGCTCGTGGAGGCGGTCGAGCCCGGCATCACGGCCACTCCCTCCGGGCGCTTCTTCGGCTTCGTGATCGGCGGCGGCGTGCCTGCCGCGGTTGCGGCCGACATGCTCACGTCGGTCTGGGACCAGAACGCGGGCCTCTACGTCGCCGGCCCGGCCGCGTCCGTCGTGGAGGAGGTCAGCCGTGGCTGGCTCGCGGAGCTGCTCGGGCTGCCGGCGCACGTCTCTGCGGCCTTCGTCACCGGGGCGCAGATGGCGCACGTGACCGCGCTCGCCGCGGCACGTCACCACGTGCTCGCGCAGGCCGGCTGGGATGTCTCGGCCGACGGGCTGGCCGGATCGCCGCCGATCCGGGTCGTGGTCGGCGAGAAGCGGCACGTGACCCTTGGCCGCGCCCTGCGCCTGCTCGGAATCGGCGCCTCCTCGCTCGAGGTCGTGCCCGGCGACGACCAGGGTCGCATGCTCGTGGACGAGCTTCCCGATCTCGGAGGCGGCCCCACGATCGTGTGCGGCCAGGCGGGCGAGGTGAACACCGGAGCCTTCGACGATCTGGATGCCCTCGCCGAGGCCGCCAGCGCGGCCGGAGCCTGGCTCCACGTCGACGGCGCGTTCGGGCTCTGGGCGGCCGCGGCGCCGGCGCTCCGCCACCTCGTGCGCGGCGCCGAGCGAGCCGACTCGTGGACCACGGACGCACACAAGTGGCTGAATGTCCCCTACGACTCGGGGCTGGCCTTCTGCGCCCATCCCGAGGCGCATCGCGCCGCCATCGGGATCACCGCCTCGTACCTCGTCCACGCCGACGACGTGCGCGAGCGCGACCAGCTGGACTGGACGCCGGAGTTCTCCCGGCGCGCTCGCGGCTTCGCCGTCTACGCGGCGTTGCGGTCGCTCGGACGCGTCGGCGTCGCCGACCTCGTGGAGCGGTGCTGCGCGCACGCGCGACGCTTCGCGGAGCTGCTCGAGGCGGGCGGCGGCTCGATCCTCAACGACGTGGTCCTCAACCAGGTGCTCGTCCGCTTCGAGGACGGCGAGCGCACCCGCGAGGTCATCCGGAGGGTGCAGGAGGACGGGACCTGCTGGCTCGGAGGCACGGACTGGCAGGGAGAGCACGCGATGCGCATCTCCGTCTCGAACTGGCGTACGACCGAGGAGGACGTCGAGCGGTCGGCCGCCGCGATCCTGGCCGCCGCGCATCTACATTCCGGGGTGTGACCCTGGCGGAAGCAGCAGCCCGCGCCGACGAGCTCGCCGGGAGCGGCGCGGCGCAGGAGCTCGCGACGCTGCGGACCGAGTGGGACGACGAGCTCGAGGCGGCGGCACGCAGCGCCGACTTCCGCGAGCGCGCGCTCGCCTTTCGCGCCGTCGGCATGTTCCGCTGGCGGGCGAAGGAAGAGCTGCTGCGGCGCGGCCTCGACGACGGGAGCCCCGCCGCGCGCGGCTCCGCGCTCCTCTCGCTCGAGCTCCTCTCCCGCGACCATCCGAGCACCGTCAACGCCGTGCGTTCCCTCCTGCACAAGATGCTCGCCGACCCCGACGAGAACCCGGCGGTGCGGAGGCTGGCGGTGCTGGCGCTGAAGAACGGCTCGGCGCAGCGCGACACGATCGGGCTGCTGGAAGGGCTCTCGGTCGACGACGACGCCGACGGCGAGCTGCGCCGCGCAGCCGGAAGCGTGGCGCAAGGCCTGAAACGGAAGGCTCAGGAAAAGCGCTAGCCGGCGCAGGAGCTGCAGACCCGAGCCTGAATCACCCGGCCGCAGGAGGGACAGACGCGGCGGCGTTGTCGCCGCTCGAGAACGCTCTTCTGCAAGCCCGCGGTGATCATGAGCCAGGCGGCCCCGAGGGTGCTGACCGCGGCGATTGCGACGTGCGGATCGAGGTGCATGCCTACTTCTTCCTGGATTGCGTGGCGTTCGGTTTGCGGCGCGCATGCGGGTGCGCCTGGAAATACAACTCGCGCCGCCTGCGATCGGATACGTGGGTGTAGAGCTCCGTCGTCGCGAGGTCGGCGTGCCCGAGCATCTCCTGAACGGCGCGCAGGTCGGCGCCGCCCTCTAGCAGGTGTGTCGCGAACGAATGACGCAGGAGGTGGGGGTGGATGCGCTCCGGCTCGAGCCCGGCCTTCACGGCCAGGCCGCGGAGGATGAGGAACACCCCGGCCCGCGTCAGCGGGCCGCCGTTCGCGTTGAGGAACAGCTCCTGCCGGTGGCGCCGCTCGAGGTGCGGGCGACCCCGGGCGAGGTAGCGGCGGAGCGCGTCCGTCGCCTCTCGGCCGACGGGAACGACCCGCTCCTTGTTCCCCTTGCCGACGCAGCGGACGAGCCGGTTCTCGAGGTCGACGGACTGGCGGTCGAGGGCGACGGCCTCGCTCACACGCAGTCCCGCTCCGTAGAGGAGCTCGGCGAGGGCACGGTCGCGGAGCGATCGCGGTGTCGTCCCGGCGGCCGCCTCGAGGAGGCGCTCGGCCTCGGCGGGCGAGAGCGTGCGTGGCAGCGTCCGGCGGCGCTTCGGCAGCTCGACGTTCGCTGCGGGGTTGTCCGCCCGCGCGCTGATCAACACCTGGTGGCGGAAGAACGAGCGGACCGCGGCGATCCTGCGCGCGACCGTGGTGGGGGCGAGTCCGTCCGCGCGTAGTTGGGCGACGTAGGCGGCGAGCTCGTCGGGGCTCACGTCCGACGGCGAGTGACCGAGCCAGCCGGTCAGGTGGGCGAGGTCGCGCCGGTACGCCTCGACGGTGCGAGGCGCGAGCCGTGCAGCGGCCAGGGCGAGGAAGCCCTCGACGTCCGGGTCCGGCTTCGTCACGGACGCTGACTTCGGCCCGGCGAGCCCGGTGCCTGCTCGAATGTGGGGATGGAACGGCGGCGCGTCGTCGTGCACGGTTTCGTCCAGGGGGTCGGCTTCCGTTTCGCGGTCGAGCGGGCCGCGAAGTCGCGCGGCGTCTCCGGCTGGGTGCGTAACCGCGACGACGGAGCCGTCGAGGCGGTCTTCGAGGGCGAGCGGGACGACGTCGAGGCGCTCGTCGAGCTCTGCCGCGAGGGGCCGCGAGGCGCCGAGGTCGAGCGTGTCGACGTGCAGGCGGAGTCAGCCGAGGGCCTGGCCGGCTTCCGTGTCGCGGGCTAGATAGGGCTCGGCGCTCGCCCAGACGATCTCGCCGCGGGCGAGGTCGAGATCCTCGAGCTCGTCCCGCCGCAGGCGGGCCGCAAGGCGCTCGCCGCTGCCGTCGACGAGGTCCACGCGCGCGTCCGCGCCGAGGACGGCGATGCGCTCGATCTCGACCTCCACCGCTCCGTCGTCCGGCCAGCGCCTGAGCACGATCTCGTGCGGGCGCACCAGGCGCGACCCGAGGCGCACGGCGTCGCCGACGAAGCGGAGCACGAACTCGGACGCGGGCATGTCGTAGAGCTCGGCGGGCACGCCGACCTGCTCGAGGCGGCCGTGGTCGAGGACGGCAACCCGGTCGGCGACCTCCATCGCCTCCTCCTGGTCGTGCGTGACGAAGACGGTCGTGACGTGCACCTCCTCGTGGAGGCGGCGCAGCCAGTCGCGCAGCTCCGCTCGCACTCGGGCGTCGAGCGCGCCGAACGGCTCGTCGAGCAGCAGGACGCGCGGCTTCGCTGCGAGCGCGCGCGCGAGCGCCATCCGCTGGCGCTGGCCCCCCGAGAGCCGGGAGGGATAGCGGTCGGCGAACCCTTGCAGCTGCACGAGCTCGAGCAGCTCTTCGACGCGCTCGCGGATCTCCTGCTTCGGCCGCTTCCGGATCGTGAGCGCGAAGGCGACGTTGTCGCGGACGGTCAGGTGCTTGAACGCAGCGTAGTGCTGGAACACGAAGCCGACGTCCCGGCGTTGCGGCGCGATCCCGGTTGCGACCTCACCGGAGAGCAGCACTTCGCCGGAGTCGGACCGCTCGAGGCCGGCGACGATGCGCAGCAGGGTCGACTTGCCGGAGCCGCTCGGTCCGAGGACGGCGGTGAGCGAGCCCTCGGGGATCTCGAGCGAGACGTCGTCGAGGGCCGTGAACGAGCCGAATCGCTTGCTGACATTGCGGATCTCGATCGACATCAGAGCGTCTCCTCCCGGGGACGGGTCAAGGTCATGAGGACGAGCACGAGCACCGCGATCGCGGCGAGGACCACCGCGACCGCATAGGCCCCGGGCGTCTGGAAGTTCTGGATGTAGTCCTCGACGCGCAGGGTGGCGGTCTCGGTCTGACCCTGGATCCGGCCCGAGACCACGGCCACCGCCCCGTACTCGCCGAGGCACCGCGCCGTCGTGAGGACGACGCCGTAGATGACCGCCCAGCGGATGGAGGGCAGGGTGATCCGCCAGAATCGCTGCCAGCGGGTCGCCCCGAGTGTCGCAGCCGCCTGCTCCTGCTCGTTCCCGAGCTCGCGCAGCGTCGGGATCACCTCTCGCGCCACGAACGGGACCGAGACGAACACCGTGGCCAGGGCGATCGACGGCCAGGCGAAGAGCACCTGGACGCCGTGGCCGGTCAGCCAGCCGCCGAACCAGCCCGTGCGGCCGTAGAGGAGGTAGAGGGCGAGCCCGACCACGACCGGGGAGAGCGCGAGCGGCAGGTCGATGAACGCGTTCAGCAGGCCCTTGCCGCGAAAGCGTCGTCGCACGATCGCCAGCGCGCAGAGGACCCCGAAGACGGTGTTGAGCGGCACGGCGACGGCCGTTGCCAGCAACGTGATCTCGAACGCGTGAACCGTGTCCGGATCGGACAGCGCCGACCAGACCGGGTGCAGCCCGTGCTCGGACGTGCGGTAGAAGACCAGCGCGAGGGGCGCGAGCAGCACCACGAGGAGATAGCCGAGCGCGACGGCTCGCAGTCCGAGCCGCCTACGCACGCTCGTGCCTCGTGACGAAGAACCGGAGGGCGCCGATCCCGAGCAGAAGGACGAAGGAGGCGACGAGCAGCACGACCGCGACGGCCGCGGCGCCCGCGGAATCTCCGCTCTCGATGCGGTTGAGAACGAAGACCGAGGCGACCTCGGTCTTGTAGGGGAGGTTGCCGGAGATGAGCACGACAGCGCCGATCTCGCCCAGCGCCCGCGCGAGCGCGAGCACGACTCCGGAGAGAATGCCGGGCAGCAGGTTCGGCAGGACGATCCGCCGGAACACGGCCGCCTGCCCGGCGCCGAGCGAGCGCGCGGCCTCCTCCATCTCGACGTCGAGCTCGAGCAGCACCGGCTGCACCGTCCTGACGACGAAGGGCAGCGTGACGAAGCAGAGCGCGAGCACGATCGCCGTCCGGGTGAACGCGACGTCGATCCCGAGCGGCGAGTTCGGCCCGTACAGGGCGAGCAGCGTCAGACCTGCCACGATCGTCGGGAGCGCGAACGGCAGGTCGATGACGGCGTTCACGAGCGCCTTGCCGCGGAAGTCGTCCCGCACGAGCACCCACGCGGTCACGGTGCCGAGCACCGCGTTGACGAGGGCGACACCGGCTGCTGCGCCGAGCGTGAGCTCGAGCGCCGCCACCGCCTCCGGGCTCGAGACGACCTGCCAGAAGGCGTGGGCGCCGTCCCGTTTCGACTCCCAGACGAGCGCGGCGATCGGCAGGACGACGACGACGCTGAGGAACGTCGAGATGACGCCGACGGAGACGGCCGTGCTGCCGCGGCCGGCCGCCCCGCCTCGGCGCGACCTCGCCGCGGCAGCGGACGCTGCCGCGACGCTGCTAATGGGTCGGTCCTCCGACGACTCGCTCGATCCCGACCATGCGGCCGGTGTCCGGATCGAACCAGACCCTGTTGGCCTTGCGCCAGCCGCCGAAGAGCCGGTCGCGGATGTTGAACGTCGAGCCGGCCTTGTACCGGTTGCGCCAGCTAGCGAGGTCGGGCCGCTTCAGGACGGACTTCACGACGGGTCGGTAGCCGTTCGCCGCGAAGATCGCCTGCTGCTTCGGCGCGTGCGCGTAGGAGATGAATGCCTTCGCCGCAGCCGGTGCGTCCTTCAGCGCGACCATCGGCAGCTCGATCAGCATCGTCTGTTTGGGGATGACGAGGGAAAGGTGCTGCCCGGCGGCGAGCGCGGCGTACGCCTCGCTCTCGTACGTGATCACGACGTCGCCCTTGCCGGAGAGGAACGTGTTCATGGCGTTCGAGCCGGAGGAGTCCTGCGAGACGACGTGCCGGAAGAGCTTCGTCACGAACTGGAGCGCCTTGTGGTCGCCCATCCCGGCTTTTCGCATGGCGCCGTAGGCGGCAAGCACGTTCCACTTCGCCGAGCCGGAGCTGAACGGATTCGGCGTCACGACCTGCACGCCGGGCTTGACCAGATCGCTCCAGTCGTGGATGTGCTTCGGGTTCCCCGGACGAACGACGAAGGCGACCACCGAGTCGGCCCCGATGCCGCCGTACGGGGCGGTGGTCCAGTCCTTCGCGACCAGCCCGGCGTCGGCGAGCGCGTCGATGTCGAGACCCGTCGAGAGGAACGCGACGGAGGCCGGCTGGCCCGCGATGATCGCCCGCGCCTGCGAGCCCGACGGGCCGTACGACTGCGTGAACGAGACGCCCTTGCCGGCGGACGTCTGCCCGAAGCGCGAGATGAGCTTCTGCATCACGGGTTTCGGCGTCGAGTAGGCCACGAGGCTCACCGTCGTCCCCGCGCGGTGGGCCTGCGCGGCGCCGGCGAAGCCGAAGACGACGGGGATGATCAGTCCGCAGAGCAAGAGTCGGCGCATCGCTTTGAGATCCTTCCCTGTATTACCTACCGACTTGGTAGGTATTGGCAATGCTGATTATTGCCATAAGCGATGCCTGTACCGCAAGTCTGAACAGAATCCGAACAGTCAGGCTTTGCGCGGCACCCCGGCGATGTCCGCGACCGTCGTGTGCTCGAGGACGCCGCGGATCTGGGTCCGCAGCTCCAGCCAGACGTCGCGCAGACCGGCGGCCGCGCCGTCGTACTCGAGCTCGTCCGGTCGCACGCCCCGCACGGTGGCGATCGGGCCCTCGAGCTCGCGGATCACCTCGGCGATCGAGATCTCCTCGGCCGGGCGGGCGAGCCGGTAGCCGCCCTCGGCGCCGCGCTGGCTCGCCACCAGGCCGGCGCTCCTCAGCTGCGCCAGGATGCTCTCGAGGAACTTCGGCGGAATGTGCTGGGCCGAGGCGAGCTGCTCGGCGGTCGTCAAGCCGGGCGGCGCGGCGGCGAGCTCGGCCATCGCCCGCAGCGCGTAGTCGACCTTGGCCGAGACCCGCATGGACGCATTCTGCGGGAGCTAGGAACGCGGATGCGCCCGGTCGTAGGCCCGGCGCAGGTGCCGCGGGTCGACGTGGCTGTAGACCTGTGTCGTGGAGAGCGAGCCGTGGCCGAGCAGCTCCTGGATCGTGCGGAGGTCGGCGCCGCCGTCGAGGAGATGGGTCGCGAAGGCGTGCCGCAGCCGGTGCGGGTGGGGGACGATCCGGCGCAGCGTGCTCGTGTCGAGCCGCCGGCCGCGGGCCGAGATGAAGAAGGCGTCGTCGGCGCCGCGAGCAAGAGACGGGCGCGCGTCGCGGAGGTAGCGGCCGAGCCACAGCGCCGCCTCCTCGCCGAGGGGCACGACGCGGTCCTTGCCGCCCTTGCCCTGGCGGACGTGGACTAGCTCCTGCTCGAAGTCGACGTCTCCGAGGTCGAGGCCCACCGCTTCCGCGCTGCGGAGCCCGGCCGAGTACACGAGCTCGACGAGCGCGCGGTTCCGCAGCGGGAGCGGGCCGTCGCCCTCGAGCGCCTCGAGTATCCGCTCGATCTCGGCGGCGCCGGGGGCGTCGGGCAGGCGGCGCGCCCGGCGCGGGGCGAGGCGCGCGTCGGGGACGCGCTCGCGCCCGAGCGCGTGGCGAAGGAAGGCGCGCACCGCGGCGAGCTTGCGGCTGATCGTGGCCGGCGCGAGCTTTCGGCCACGCCCGGCGCCGCCGAGCCACGCGACGTACTCGGCGAGGACGCGGACGTCGACCGCCTCCACGCCCATTCGCCGCTCCTCGAGCCACGCGCAGAACTCCTCGACGTCGCGGCGATAGGCGCGCTGCGTGGCCTTGCTCAACGCCGGCGATGCGAGGAAGCGATCGGCTGCCGAACGGCTGTCCACGCCAGACGGTTCCCCGGCTACGGGTACATCCCTTTTCGCTAGCGTCACTTTGTGATCGCGAAGCACGACGTGCTCGTCGTCGGGGCGGGCTGCGCAGGCATGCGCGCCGCGATCGAGGCCTTCGACGCGGGCGCGGACGTGGCGATGATCTCGAAGATCCATCCGACGCGGTCCCACTCGGGCGCCGCCGAGGGCGGCATCAACGCCGCGCTCGGCAACGCCTCGGAGGACGACCCCGAGATCCACGCCTTCGACACCGTCAAGGGCTCCGACTACCTCGGCGACCAGGACGGGATCCAGATCCTCTGCGACGAGGCGCCCGGCGACGTCTACCAGCTCGAGAACTGGGGCGCGGTCTTCTCGCGCACCGAGGACGGCCGCATCGCGCAGCGCCCCTTCGGAGCGGCCGGCGCGCCGCGTACCGCGTACGCGGCGGACATCACCGGGCACGTCCTCGTCCAGGTCCTCTGGGAGCAGGTTTGCAAGCGCGACATTCCGACCTACGAGGAGTTCTTCGCCTGGCAGCTCGTCCTCAACGAGGACCGCTGCCAGGGCGTGGTCTGCTGGGACCTGCTCAACGGCGGCCTGAAGACGATCGGCGCGAAGACGGTGATCCTCGCCACGGGCGGCGCGGGGCGGCTCTACACCGGGACGACGAACGCCTACTCCTGCACCGGCGACGGGATGGCGATGGCCCTGCGCGCCGGCCTGCCGCTCAAGGACATGGAGATGATGCAGTTCCACCCGACGACGCTGGCGCCGACGGGCGTGCTCATCACCGAGGGCTGCCGCGGCGAGGGCGCGTATCTGCTCAACAAGGACGGCGAGCGCTTTCTCAAGCGCTACGCGCCGAACACGATGGAGCTCGCCTCGCGCGACGTGATCTCGCGGGCCGAGCAGATGGAGATCGACGGCGGCCGCGGGGTCGACGGCAACGTCCTTCTCGATCTCCGCCACCTCGGCGCGGAGCGGATCATCGAGCGGCTGCCGGGCTCGCGCGAGCTGGCGATGACGTTCCTCGGCGTCGACCCGATCTACGACCCGATCCCGGTGCGACCCGGCGCTCACTACCACATGGGCGGCGTGGCGACCGACGTCTGGGGCCAGACCGAGCTAACAGGGCTCTACGCCGCCGGCGAGTGCGCGTGCGTCTCGGTGCACGGCGCCAACCGGCTCGGCGGCAACGCGCTCATGGAGACGATCACGTACGGGAAGCGCTCGGGCCGCCATGCCGCGGACTGGGCACTCTCCCACACGACCGTCGAGGTCCCCGAGTCGGCCGAGCGCGACGCCGAGCGGGAGCTTTCGGCCCTGCTCGACCGCACCGACGGCGAGCGCCCGTGGTCGATCCGCGACGAGCTCGCCTCCACGATGCACGAGAACTTCGGCGTTTTCCGGCGCGAGCGCCAGATGGAGGAGCAGGGCAGGATCGTGGCCGGTCTCCGCGAGCGCTACCAGCGTGCGCTCGTGGAGGACAAGGGCGAGGTCTTCAACAGCGACCTGACGGGGACGATCGAGCTCGGCTTCCTTCTCGACCTGGCCGAGTGCATGGTCGTCGCCGGGATCGAGCGCAAGGAGAGCCGCGGCGCCCATGCGCGCCCGGACGACTACCCCGTGCGCGACGACGAGAACTTCATGAAGCACACGATCGTTCGGCTGGTGGACGGCGCGCCGCAACTCTCATGGGAGCCGGTGCGGATGACGAAGTGGCAACCACAGGAGCGCAAGTACTGATGAAGGTCGCACTCAAGATCTGGCGCTACGACTCGGCGACGGGCGACCGGGCGCTGAAGGAGTACGAGATCGAAGCGCCCGAGTGGGCGACGCTCCTCGACTGTCTCGACATCGTCAAGGACCGGCACGACGGCTCGCTCGCGTACCGCAAGAGCTGCCGGATGATGATCTGCGGCTCGTGCGGCATGCGCATGGACGGCGCCGCCGTGCTCGCCTGCAAGACGCGGATGTACGACATCGCGGAAGCCGGGCACATCCCCGTCGTCTCCGCGATGGGGAACCTCCCGATCCGCAAGGACCTCGTGGTCGACATGGAGCCCTTCTGGGCCAAGTTCATGGCGATGAAGCCGTGGCTCCAGCCCGGCTACGAGCGGCCGGAGGACGGCCGGGAATACCCGATCTCGCAGGAGCGGATGAACGTCGTCCACAAGGAGTCGCTCTGCATCAACTGCGGTTGCTGCGTCTCGGAGTGCAACGCGATGGAGTCGGATCCCGAGTTCCTCGGTCCGCAGGCGCTCGCGAAGGGCATGCGCTTCGTGGGCGACCCGCGCGACGCGGCGACGATCGAGCGGCTCGAGGCCTACAACTCCGAGCACGGGATCTGGGACTGCACGCGCTGCTTCTTCTGCAACGAGCGCTGCCCGAAGGGTGTCGACCCGCGCGACGCGATCGCCAAGCTCGGCGCCGAGTCGGTGGCCCAGGGGATCGACCGCGACATGGGCGCGAAGCACGCGAAGTGGTTCGTCAAGTCGGCGGAGACGACGGGCTGGCTGCGCGAGACGGAGCTCGTGCCGAAGACGCAGGGCGTTGTCTCCGCGATCAAGCAGACGAAGTTCGCGCTGGGGCTCGCGCTCCACGGCAAGGTGCCGCCGCCGTTCCCGCCGCACGTCGCGCGGAACGTCAACGAGGCCCGCAACCTCCGCAAGCTCGTTCGGGAGCAGGACCGGCAGGGCGCGCTCGGCCACGTGCAGGGCGAGCATGCGCTCGCGAAGCTCGATCACGGGCACGCCGGCGAGTCGCTCGAGGAGATCTACGACCGGCCCGGCGCCGCGCCGCGGCCGTGGCTACCGGAGGAGGCACCGCAGAAGTGAGCGCCACCGAGACGCCCCTGAAGAGAGTCGCCTACTACAAGGGCTGCCTCGCCTCGCTCTCGGCGAAGGAGCTCGACACGTCGACGCAGGCGCTCGCACCGCAGCTCGGGCTCGAGCTCGTCGAGCTCGAGTCGGTGACGTGCTGCGGCGCCGGCGACATCCACGAGGCGGAGCCGGACTACTACCTCCACCTCAACGCGCGGATCCTCACCTACGCTGAGGCGACCGGGGCCGACATGCTCCTGACCGTCTGCAACGTCTGCACGCTCAACCTGCGCCAGGCCAACTACATGCTGCAGGGCGACTCCGACCTGCTCGCCCGCGTCAACGAGAACCTCGTGACCGTCGGGGCGCCCGCGTACTCGGGCGGCGTCGAGGTGCGCCACCTGCTGTGGGAGATCGCGGAGGGCCCGGGCTACGAGAAGCTGAAGCAGGTGGCGCACCGCGGGCTCAAGGGGCTGAAGGTGGCGCCCTTCTACGGCTGCCAGATCCTGCGGCCGTCCAAGATCCTCGGCTTCGAGGATCCCGACCGCCCGTGGTCGCTCGAGCGGATCATCGAGGCCTGCGGCGGCGAGGCGATCGACTACCCCGCCAAGATCAAGTGCTGCGGCTTCCCGATCATCCAGGCGCGCGAGGAGACGGCCATGGGCGAGCTGATCCAGCCGGTCGAGCAGGCCCTCGAGGCCGGCGCCGACGTGATGGTCACACCGTGCCCGCTCTGCCACCTCTCGCTCGACGCGTGGCAGTCGAAGCTCGAGACCTCGACGGGGCGCACCTTCCAGCTGCCGATCCTCCACCTCGCACAGCTCGTCGGGGTGGCGGCGGGGCTCGAGGAAGCGGAGCTGAAGTTCAAGCGCCACATCGTCGATCCGCGGCCGGCGCTCGAACGGCTCGAAGTCTGAGACCGCTCGCCGCCCTCGCGGGCGGAGCGCTCGGCTGGGGCCTGCTCGAGGCGGCCTGGCTGCGCCGCCGCGTGCTCGAGCTGGAGCTGCCGGAGCTGCCCACGGAGCTGGACGGGCTCCGGATCGTGCACCTCTCGGACTTCCACTTCGGCGTCCCGTCGCCCGGTGTCGGCGCCGCGTGGCAGGCGGCCGTCTGGACGCGCGAACGGCGCCCGGACCTCGTCGCGATCACCGGCGACCTGCTCACGCATCCGCGGGGCGAGCCGATGCTCCGGCGGCTCGTGCGGATCCTGCCCGGGCCGATCGTGGCGGTGCTCGGCAACCACGACCTCGCGATCAGCCGCGACCCGCAGGCGCGCAGATCCGACCTGCGCGAGCTCGAGCCCGCGACGCTGCTGCGCGACGAGGGCCGGTTACTCGAGCTCCGCGGCCGGAGCGTCTGGGTCGCGGGGGCCGATCCGCGGCTGATCGTCCGCGGGCGGCGGCGGCTCGACCCGAATCACCTGTCGCGGGACGCCGACCTCTCGATCCTCCTCTGCCACTATCCCCGCGTTCTCGACGCGCTCGAGCCTGGGCGCTTCGACCTCGTCCTCGCCGGCCACATGCACGACGGCCAGATCGCGCTCCCGCTGCCGGGCGGAAAGGTGCGCCTCGCGCATCCGCGCGACGAGTTCGCCTCCGGCATCTACCGGAGCGCGGCGGCGACGATGCACGTCTCCGCCGGCCTGGGCACGACCTTCGTGCCTTTCCGCTTCGCGGCGCGCCCCGAGGCGACGGAGCTCGTGCTGAGACAGGGCTAACCTTGCTGCATGGCCGGCCAGGCGTCGATCTCGACCGAGATCCTCGCCCGTTACGCAGCTGACGCGGCGCGGGGAGTCGAGGGAGTGCGAGAGCTCGCGGAGAGCCCGCTCCCGCGGCGGCACGCGGTCCGCGTCTCCGGCGAGAACGGCGCGGTGCGGGTCGAGCTCCACCTCGTGACCGACTGGGGGGCGTCGATCCCGGCGGTCGGCAGG
The DNA here is from genome assembly GCA_036490825.1 of Gaiellaceae bacterium. Lineage (GTDB taxonomy): Bacteria > Actinomycetota > Thermoleophilia > Gaiellales > Gaiellaceae > Palsa-739. The sequence goes on along the minus strand of DASXDE010000016.1, from coordinate 1,199 downwards.
CTCGTCCAGGAGCGGGTGCGCGAGTACCTCCGCAGCATGGCCGACGTCGAGCCGGCGGCGGTGGAGGTCGTCGTCGACGCGGTCGGGCCGGAACGATGAGCACCCGGATCTCCGGGCTGACCGGCGCGACGCTCGAGACGGCGCCGACGGTCTGCCACGAGTGCATCTGGTGGCAGACCCGGAACGGGCGCAGCACCGACAAGCGCAAGTGGATCCGCGACGCTGAGGAGGAGTGGGGCGCCTGGGGGACGGTCTACCACGACGACGACGGGCGCCTGCTCGGCTCGATGCAGTACGGGCCGGCCGAGCTTTTTCCCCGCGCCCGGGAGCTGCCCGCCGGGCCCGTGAGCGACGACGCGGTCCTCGTGACGTGCGCCTACCTCACGGATCCGTCCCGGCCGTGGGTCATGCAGTCGCTCTTCCTGACGGCGATCGGGGACGCGCGCGACCGCGGCGCAAAGGCGCTCGAGGCGTTCGCCTACCGCTATCCCGAGGGGGAGACGAACTTCGAGCGCTTCCACGTCCACCGGACGATCTTCCCGGCGGACTTCCTCGCCGACTTCGGCTTCCTGCCCGTGCGCGCGCAGGGGCGCGTCGAGCTCGCGCGGCTCGAGCTCGGGGGGCTGCAACCGGTGGAGGAAGGGAGACGCGAGCAGGTGCTGGCCCGGGTGCGCGAGGCGTTCCTGCCCGCGCCCGAGCTGCAGCGGCCCTAGCCGACTGCGGCCGTGACGCGCCGGAGCGGGACGAAGACGAGCGTCCCCCTGCTCGCCAGGCGGTTGTTGCTGTAGACGACGCCGGCACTGCTGATGCGCGCGAAGCCGATACCGCCGCCGAGCTTCCCGATCACCCGGTCCTTGCCGCTCCCCAGATCGAGCGCGTGGACCGCGCCGCCGACGCTGTAGATCGCGATCTCGCCCCGGACGTCGAGATTCCGCGGAGTCTGGCTGCCACGCAGGAAGAACGTCCTCGAGGGAGACCCCGACGGGGCGTAATAGAGCTCGAGCGTCCGCTCCTTGGTCAGCACGACGAGGTTGTGTCCGCTCAGAGCCACGGCCGTCGCGCTCGACGGCGCCACCGTCCGCAGGAGATCGCCGGACGAGGAGTACATCCCCACCGTCCCATCCGAGCGCAGCACGACGACTCGTCCCCGGTCGACGGAGGCGGCCTCGACGGTGTCGGATCCAGCCGCGATCTGCTTC